>NZ_JBFSUR010000008.1:0-178708 GCF_041467535.1 Vibrio sp. 10N.247.311.47 | reverse complement strand
ATATTCATCAACGAGTGCCCACACAGATTGATAGGTTTAAATTGTTAAAGAGCTTTACTTGTTGAGCCTTCCTTTTAGTAAGGAGCCTCTCGAAGTGGACGGTCATTCTAGCGGATTAGATTCCAGTGTCAAACACTTTTTCCAGCTAATTTTTCAAAGCATCTTAAATGCTTATCACCGTCTTGTTACTCAGTTCAAACCGCTTGGTTATCCTTGGCAACGGAGGCGCATTATAGAGAGAATAATCCTTTGTACAAGGCTAAAAACGAAAAAAAGCCGCCACCGGCGACCGTTCGAACACTATTCACACAAAGCGTTTAAAATAGGTACGATTAAGCCTTAATTTCGGCCAATCGTACCTACCGTTCTTACTTCAACTATTGGTGAGCAATAATGCGGTCGTTGTTTACTAATAGCTGCACTTTCTTATCTGGATTAATTTTTCCTGCCAGTATCGCTTTCGCTAACGGGTTCTCGACACTTTGTTGAATCGCTCTTTTCAAAGGTCGTGCACCATATACTGGATCAAAACCAACTTGAGAAATTAACTTGAGTGCTTTATCCGAAACTTCAAGCTCATAACCATTGTCTTCCATTCTCTTCTTAAGGTGCTCAAGCTGAATAGCGGCTATCGACTGAATGTGCTCTTGACCCAATGGATGGAACACCACGCTTTCATCAACTCGGTTCAAAAACTCAGGACGGAAATGTTTACCTACCACTTCCATCACTTCATTCTTTATTCCTTGGTAGTCGAGCGTATTGAAGTTCTCTTGAATTCTCGAAGAGCCAAGGTTGGATGTCATGATCACTACCGTGTTTCTAAAATCGACTGTACGACCTTGTCCATCAGTTAAGCGCCCATCATCAAGCACCTGCAATAAGATATTGAAAACATCAGGATGCGCTTTCTCTACTTCATCTAGCAAAATCACTGAATAAGGCTTGCGACGCACTGCTTCTGTTAAGTAACCACCTTCTTCATATCCAACGTAACCCGGAGGAGCACCAACCAAACGAGCAACAGAGTGTTTCTCCATAAACTCAGACATGTCGATACGCACCATTGCATCGTCACTATCAAACATGAAGTTCGCGAGTGTTTTACACAACTCCGTTTTACCAACGCCAGTTGGACCAAGGAATAAGAAAGATCCAATCGGCTTGTTTGGATCAGATAAACCTGCACGGCTACGACGAATCGCATTCGATACCACTTCGACTGCTTCCGCTTGGCCAATAACTCGCTTATGTAGAACACCTTCCATTTTAAGAAGCTTCTCTTTCTCGGCTTCTAGCATTTTAGAAACAGGGATGCCTGTTTGCTTCGATAGCACGTCTGCAATTTCTGCATCAGTGACCTTATTACGCAGCAGCGTCATTTCTTGCATTTCAGCTTGAGTCGCAAGATCTAACTGCTTCTCTAATTCTGGGATTCGACCGTATTGCAATTCAGACATTCGGTTAAGATCACCAGCACGTCTCGCAAAATCCATATCCATACGAGCTTGTTCTAGCTCTGACTTGATGTGTTGCGTGCCAGAAAGCGCGGCTTTCTCTGCATTCCACACTTCTTCAAGCTCTGCGAAATCTCGTTCTTTGTCAGAAAGCTCTTCTTGTAATGTTCGAAGGCGTTTTTCACTGGCTTCATCATTTTCATTGGTAAGAGCTTGCTGCTCGATCTTCAATTGAATGATTTTACGCTCGAGCTTATCTAGCGACTCAGGTTTTGAGTCGATCTGCATACGGATACTCGAAGCCGCTTCATCAATCAGATCAATCGCTTTATCCGGCAGTTGACGATCAGAAACGTATCGATGAGATAGTGTTGCTGCAGCCACGATTGCTGGGTCGGTAATTTCTACATGATGATGAAGTTCATAGCGCTCTTTCAAACCACGAAGAATCGCCACCGTGTCTTCAACCGTTGGTTCATCGACAAGCACTTTTTGGAAGCGGCGCTCTAACGCTGGATCTTTCTCTATGTATTGACGGTATTCATCAAGAGTCGTTGCGCCAACACAGTGGAGTTCACCACGAGCCAACGCTGGTTTTAGCATGTTACCGGCATCCATAGAGCCTTCACCTTTACCAGCGCCGACCATAGTATGAATTTCATCGATGAAGAGAATGATATTGCCCTCTTCTTTAGACAATTCATTGAGGACTGACTTCAAACGCTCTTCAAACTCACCACGATATTTAGCGCCAGCTACCAAAGCACCCATGTCTAATGAAAGTACGCGTCGGCCTCTTAAACCTTCTGGCACTTCATTGTTAATAATGCGCTGAGCCAAGCCTTCAACGATAGCTGTCTTACCAACACCAGGTTCACCGATAATGACTGGGTTGTTCTTAGTACGACGCTGAAGTACTTGGATAGTACGGCGGATTTCGTCATCTCGGCCAATTACCGGATCCAGCTTGCCTTGCTCCGCTCTTTCAGTCAGATCGATGGTGAACTTCTCTAACGCTTGGCGTCGGTCTTCGGCATTTGGGTCATCAACTTTTTGACCGCCACGAACCTGCTCGATAGCTTGAGATAATTTTTGCTCAGTAAGACCTAGCTCTTTAAGCAGGTTACCTAAAGGGCCTTTATCTTCAATTGCGGCAAGTAGGAAGACTTCCGAAGAAATGTATGTGTCTTGACGCTTTTGTGCGACCTTGTCACATAGGTTGAACAAAGTACCCATTGCATTCGACAGTTGAACATCACCACCGATACCACTTACTTTCGGTACACGGTCTAATATTTCGCTTAGCTTTGAACGCAATTGAACCACATCAATATTCAGCATGGTGAGCAATGGACGAATTGCACTACCATCTTGATTAAGCAAAGACACCATTAGGTGCACAGGCTCTATATATTGGTGATCACGACCTAATGCGAGCGACTGAGCATCAGATATCGCAATTTGGAATTTACTAGTGAATCGATCGAGACGCATGCCAACCTTCCTACTCTTAGATATGTTTATCTTATGGTTAGAAGATGGATACGGTAACACGGATTTTCAAGGGATAAGAATGAAGAATAGAGCTGTTATAAAAATATAAATGAGCTGGATGACTGGTTGCACTAGTTAAAGGTTACTCTAACCAAATAAAAGTAGCTTGGCGTCCAGTAATACCATCACGACGATAAGAATAGAACGCATCGGCATCAGCGAAGGTACATAGATTAGAGTCTGTCACAGAAGTTACACCAACTTTGTTCAGTCGTTGCGTTGCAAGCTGAGACATATTCGCTAGCCATTTGCCTGGTTCAGCTTTGGCTTCAAATGCGAGCTTAGCTTGAGAGTCAAAACTAACGAAAGCTTCCAACACATCATCGCCTACTTCAAAAGCTTGTTTGCCTATTGCAGGACCAAGCCAAGCAATGATCTTATTCTCTGAACCTAAGTTTGAAAACTTTGCGACGGCATTTTCAAGAATGCCACCAGCAAGACCACGCCAACCAGCATGAACTGCAGCAACTTGAGTGCCTTTGGTATCAGTAAGGATTACAGGTAAGCAATCGGCTGTCATCGCAGAACAAACAACATCTTTAGCTGTGGTAAATGCACCGTCAGCATCAAGAATATCTGCCGTAGGGTGTAAAACCGTAACGACATCTGTTGAGTGAGTTTGATGTAGCCATACCGGAGCGGCAGGCATATTAGCGTGTTGCTTAAGCCAGGCTCTGTTGTTTTCAACAAGCGAAGCATCATCCCCAACATGCGTACCTAGGTTTAATCCTTGATACGCACCAGTAGAAAAACCATCAAAACGTGTCGAAGCAAATGCTTTCACGTTTTTTGGTGCATTCCAGTTAGGGATGATCATCGACATGATTAAATGTCGTCTTCCAAGTTTTCGCGCGCATCAACACGTAACGCTTCAGCCATCACGACCATGTCATTTGGCACAGGAGCGTGGAACTCAACTTCTTCACCTGTAATTGGGTGAACAAATTTAAGCATAACGGCGTGCAGTGCTTGGCGATCAAAAGAACGAATCATTGTTGTTAGTTCTTCAGATGCACCTTTTGGAATACGAGCACGACCACCGTATGCAACGTCACCTAGCAGCGGATGCTGAAGGTATGACATGTGAACACGAATTTGGTGAGTACGACCCGTTTCTAGGCGTAGACGAATACGAGTATGCTCGCGGAAGTGCTCAGCAACACGGTAGTGAGTTACCGCTGGCTTTCCTAATTCATTTACATCCATCAAGGTACGCTTAGTTGCATGACGGCTAATGCCTTTCTCTACCACACCACCAGCGGTCATTTTGCCAATTGCAATTGCTTCATATTCACGAGTAATACGACGCTTAGCAAGAGCACGCACAAGACGAGTTTGAGCTGGAACCGTTTTAGCCACAACCATAAGACCTGTTGTGTCTTTATCAAGACGGTGCACAATACCTGCACGAGGCACTTCTGCAATCTGTGGGTAATGGAAAAGCAATGCGTTTAGTATGGTTCCATCCGGTGTGCCTGCGCCTGGGTGTACAACCAGATCGCGAGGCTTATTGATAACCAATAAGTCATCATCTTCGTAGACAATGTTTAGAGGAATATCTTGTGCTTCCCAGCGCTCTTCATCTGCAAGTTCAGCTTGCAAGATGATCTCTTCACCGCCCAAAACCTTAACGCGCGGCTTTGTAATAACTTCGCCATCCACTTGGATTTTGCCGTCAAGAAGCCACTCTTTAATGCGAGAGCGAGAAAAATCGGTAAATAGTTCAGCGACAGCTTGGTCTAAACGTTGACCTAACTGGCTGCTTTTTACTGTGTCTGTTAATGTGATCTGCTGAGCCATATCGAACTTTTTTAAAAACCGTGAGACTAATACCCATTAGTATGGATAAAATAGAATAATTGCATCATTGTATCTGTTACTGGTTAGAAAGTAACGGAAGCTTACGAAATATTTAATTCAAGGAATCGACGCCTGACATGAAACACCTTACTTTATCGGGTCTATTAGCCGTATCACTCTTGGTTGGTTGTTCAAGTAGTGAAGAGATAGTGCCAGATGTACCACCATCGGTTCTCTACTCTGACGCTCAAGAATCACTGCAGAGCGGTAGCTGGCTTTCAGCAATAGAAAAGCTAGAAGCCCTAGACTCACGTTACCCATTCGGCGCCTATTCTGAGCAAGTACAGCTCGATCTGATTTACGCTTACTACAAAAATGATGACTTGGCACTTGGCCTCGCTACCATTTCACGTTTCCTACGTTTGAACCCAACGCATGAGAAACAAGACTGGGTTCTTTACATGCGCGGCTTAACGCACATGGCGCAAGACCGAAACTTCATGCACGATATTTTTAATATCGACCGTAGTGACCGAGATCCTGAACCAGTGAAACTTGCGTTTGCTGACTTCAAGCGACTACTCGAACGTTTCCCTAGTAGCCCTTATGCTGAAGATGCACAAAAACGCATGTTCGCACTTAAGAACCGCCTAGCAGAGTATGACTTAGCAACCGCTGATTTCTACCTACGCCGCGAAGCTTGGATTGCTGCGATCAACAGAACGCAAGAGCTGCAAAAAACTTACCCAGACACCATTGCTGCGCGTAAGTCTTTAGATATCCAGCTAAAAGCTTATCAACAACTCGGCCTAGATGACGCTGTGTTAAGAACAGAAAAGTTGATTGAGTTAAACCCACTACCTTAATCAAACCTCTTACATCTCAATCCTAAAAGCGCGCTAATTTACTAGCGCGCTTTTTTTCATCTACATATCGCAAACTTGATGGATCGCATAATACACGGTATCTTCAAAAGATAACTTTTAACAAAACATCAACATGGAGTGTGGATGTGAGTAGGTTGTTATTATTTATCTGGATATCGCTATTTAGCCACTTATCCTACGCATTAGAACTGTCTCCATTAAGCAATAAGCCTTACATGGGTGACTTGGATGTGCTCAAAACCAAAGGAACGGTTAGAGTGCTAGTGTCTGCCGATCTTGGTTTCTATTACATCGAGGATGGCAAGCCAAAAGGCATCGTGGCAGAAATGCTCTACCACTTTGAGAAAAGCCTTCGTAAGAAACATCCCTATCTCAATGTTCAAATCATCCCCGTGCAACGAGATGATCTACTTCCCTCTTTAGAGTCTGGCTATGGTGATGTCGCTGTCGCTAACCTAACGATCACCGATAAACGATTACGAACCATCGATTTTTCGGATCCGATGATTAAAGATGGTAAAGAACTCATTATCACAGGGAAAAAGGCCGAACCTATCACCGAAATCAAGCAATTGAGTGGCAAAGAGGTGTGGATACGAGCAAGCTCGAGTTACTTCGAGAGTGTACAAAGAGTTAATAAGGAGCTTAACGAGCTAGGTTTACCACCACTGCATGTCCACTTTATCGAGGAGTCATTACAAGACTACGAGCTGATAGAACTGGTTAACCAAGGTTATATACAAGGCACAATTCTGGATAACCATAAAGCCAAGCTCTGGATCGATGTAATGGAAAACATTCAAGTCCATAACGACTTACCTTTACGAGAAAATGGTCGTATTGCTTGGGCTTTAAGAAAAGACAGCCCTCAACTGAAGAAAGAGATAAACAAATACGTCAAGACCGCACGAACAGGCACCCTGCTTGGGAATGTCATCTACCAGAAATACATCGACAATACTCGCTGGTTAGGCCGAGCACTCAACCCCAATAAAGTAGACCGAGTAGCTAAACTCTCAGATGTCTTTGAAAAGTATTCGAGCAAGTATGAATTTGATCCTTTGATGATGTCAGCTCAAGGTTTCCAAGAATCAGGACTGGATCAGAGCCGGATTTCTCATCGCGGGGCTATTGGTGTGATGCAGGTATTACCGAGTACCGCCAAAGATAAAAACGTCAACATCAAGAACATCCATAAGGTGGATAACAACATCCATGCGGGTGTGAAGTATATGCGCTTTATCAAAGACCGATATTTTGACGACCCGGCAATATCACCCGACAATCAAATCTACTTTACCTTGGCTTCTTACAACGCTGGTCCTGCTAAGATCAGAAAGATGAGGAGCATTGCCAAGCAGAAAGGTTACAACCCAAACATCTGGTTTAAAAACGTAGAAATCATCACTCGCAAATACGTGAGTAAAGAACCCGTAACCTATGTTGCCAACATCAATCGTTACTTCGTAATCTATAAACAATTACAAGCTATCAATGCTATCCGAGAGGACGGCACAGCGAGATTACTGAACACTAACGACTAGGATCGCCTCCATCCCAGAGCTGGGGAGCCAAAGGTATTAGGTAAAGCTAAAAAACACAAAAGCCGCATAAGAATACTTATGCGGCTTTTGTTTATCTAATTCTGAAGAAGCTTATGTAGCGACCTATATTACAAGACCTATATCACAAAACACTATTGAGTAAATTTCAATCAAGTACTTTCCATAGGCTGTAGGACACCCCTAAAAACTGATTTAATTTTTAGCGAAGCCTTGCCTCAAAGTTATCGTTTTTCATAAGGATAACAAGCATTTTTCGCCAAAAAGATACTAAGACTTGCGTAAGATCACATTTGATTTTAATGCTTATCCCACCCAACCAAAACAAGATCTAGATCACATTCTTTATTCCTAAAAGTCGTAATCTGAAGTTAACCCATGAGGGATACAACAGAGGAAAACTTCTATGAAAATGAACATCACTGGTAAAAACATCGACATTACCTCTGCAATCCGTGATCACATAGAAAGCAAATTTAAAAAGCTAGATAAATGGCAAGTAGACATCATTGGCTGCCAAGCGAGCTTTAGCGAAGAACCAAACAAGAAGAAGAAATTTGAAGCGGTACTAACCGTACCAAAAGGCCAACTTGTTGCTTCATCAATCCATGACGACCTCTACGTAGCGATCAACGAAGTAGAACAAAAACTAGAGCGTCAACTCAACAAGCTACGCCATAAACCAGAAGCGCGCCGCGCTGAAAAGCCTGAAATCGAAGAGCTAGAAGCTGAAGTAGAATAAGGAAAGAGAACAGATTAAAAAATAGCGCCTCAGGGCGCTATTTTTTTGCTTGACGCTCGTAGCTCGCTTGCTTATTGTGTTTAAACATTCATAAAACAATCACTTTTTATGCACACTCAATCTTTGTTTATTTTTGACTTCTTTTTTCTTCCGTAAATCGGAGGCTAAGTCGTTTTAGAAAAACAAGTCAAAAACGAACAAGAAGCCTCCCACACTAGGGAGGCTTTTTTATAAGGACACATTTATGACTGACCGCTCAATTTCACTGGATGATATCCGCCTTCGTCTTAATGATTTAGACGACGAACTCCTGAAGTTACTTTCAGAGCGTCGCAAGCTAAGTATCGAAGTCGCTAAAAGCAAAGTAGAGACATCAAAACCAGTTCGTGATGCAGTACGAGAACAACAACTATTAGTTAAGCTGATCAACAACGGCAAAGATAAATACGAACTTGATGCGCAGTACATTACCAAGCTGTTTCACACCATCATCGAAGATTCCGTTTTACTACAACAGTCATACTTACAAAACCTAGCGAATCCGCAAAGCCGTAAACCATTGGCTCGCGTTGCATTCTTAGGTTCTAAGGGATCGTATTCTCACCTTGCGAGCCGCGAATACTTCAGCCGCAAGAATATGGAATTGATTGAGCTGAACTGTAATCACTTCAAAGAAGTCGCATCAACAGTAGAGTCTGGCCATGCCGACTACGGTGTCCTGCCGATTGAGAACACCAGTTCAGGGTCAATTAACGAGGTCTACGACCTGTTACAGCATACGACTCTATACATTGTTGGCGAACTTTCTCAACCGATTGAGCACTGCCTTGTTGCTAAAAGTGATATCCGTTTAGAAGACATCAAAACACTCTACTCGCACCCACAACCTCATCAACAATGCAGTGAGTTCTTGAGCCGCCTTAAGGGTGTCAACCTTGAGTCTTGCGCAAGCACCGCTGATGCAATGAAAAAAGTTAAAGAATTGGGTGGTAATGACGTAGCTGCTATTGGTAATGCATCGAGCGGTAAGCTTTATGGACTACAGCCAATCCAGGGCAATATTGCAAACCAAACAGAGAACCACACTCGTTTCATCGTTGTGGCGCGTAAGCCTGTTGAAGTATCGACTCAAATACCAGCGAAAACGACGCTCATCATGTCGACATCTCAAGAAGCGGGTTCTTTGGTAGAGACACTACTAATCCTGCAACGCTTAGGCATCAACATGACCAAGCTGGAATCTCGTCCTATTATGGGTAACCCTTGGGAAGAGATGTTCTATGTCGATTTAGAGGCGCACCTGGATTCAGATAATATGCAGCAGGCGATAACGGAACTAACGGCTATTACTCGTCACCTGAAGGTGTTGGGTTGCTACCCTAGTGAGAACATCAAAGCGACTCAAGTTAAGTTGTCATAACTGAAAGTGAGTACCAGCTTTTAGCTAACATAAGTATTTGGCCTACAGTAGGCCAAATACTTAAATCACCCTCTAGTCGAGCACCATTCGAGCTAAGAACACGTCCCCTAGCATGCCTGAAACACAATTCACTTGTTTCGCACATTCGGCACGCTTACTCTCTCCACTACTTGAGCCTTTCTAACAAAAACTCATTAGTGGCTTTTTTTATCAATAAAGACAAAACCTTACCCCCTTCACAGGAAATCATCGAACTACGTATAATTAATAGCGAGTAAGCATTAAGTAACATAAACTTATGCGCTTAATTTATAAATAGTGTTGTCATTAACTATGAAGCTAAGTACTAAAATCTTACTACTAATAGCCCCTGTGATACTGATCAGTACCGCGGCTTCTAGCTATATTATTTATTCGACGCAAAAAAGCAGTTTCATCAAACGCGAAGACAACGCACTTCAACTGAACATGGAAAAACTAGCCGGATACTTTCGCCAATCTCGTTCGTTCCTCAATAGCTACTCTTACACCTTGACCCAGAGTGATATGGTGAAGCGTTATTTTCTCACTGATCAAAATCTATCTCGCGATCTTGAACTGGTCAGTAATCTTCGAGAAGCCATTCATTTCCTGCAAGATGACGATGAAAGCTATACAGGTTTAGCGCTTCTTAATGGTGATCGAAAACTGCGTTATTACGCGGATAATAGCAATGACTCACGCACTCAGATTGACAGTAAGATATTGGAGTATGTTGACCTGCACTATCAAGACACCTTAGCAACATCGAGTACCAACTATATTCAAAACTCCCAAGGCGAAGGGATGTTGGTTCACTATGACAAGGTAGATAGAAAAGCGATTTTCCCAACCGTTAACAATCAACCCGACGATGTGTTCTTTGTTGTTGTCTCTGTCTCTCTCGACAAATTTAATGCGCTGAGAAAACAGATAGAGTTCGACTACCAAACCAGTTTATTCTTCACATCCATAGCGGTTTCTTTGGAAAATGATGTCACCCACTCAGTCAAGCTTGCTCCAGAACTGTACGCCACAGTCGATCCGGCGCAATTCCTATTAGAAAACAAGCTCGATTCAATTTGGAACAAGCTGAGTTTGTCGTTTGCCCTGTCTGCGTTTGTGACTGTCGCTCTGCTACTCATGCTTCTGTCTCGCACTGTGATTACTCCAATAACGCGGCTCGATCGACAGCTACAGCAAGTCGAAAAAAAACAACGTAAGAACATCGAACGCTTGGGCACTCGTGATGAGCTTGGCCGCCTATCACAGCGTTTTTATGACATGTACCAAGAGTTAGATAACACCTACCAACAGACCAAGCTCTTGGCCGAAAATGATCAGTTAACCCAAATAGCCAATAGGCATCAGTTTCAAACCTTCGTTCAGCAATCGTTGCCAAAACCGAGTTCGAATACCGAAACCTGGGTTCTCTATTTTGACTTGGACAACTTCAAGTTTGTGAACGACAAATACGGACATCAAATCGGCGACTCGATTCTGGTCTCTTTTGCTCAGCGTATTTCAGATATTTGTCGTCACTATAAAGAGGAGTTCGACGCTCATTGTATGCCAGCCCGACTTTCTGGAGACGAGTTCGTTGTCTACATTAACGCTCCTAGTCACCGAGGAAATGTCGCGCATCGATTCTCGAATGATTTACTGACTCCACTGCAAAAAGGTTTTGTCACCGAATCAGGCAGCTTTCCGATCACGGTCAGTATTGGTATTGCGACCTACCCTAATGATGGCAACTCAATCGAGAAGCTACTGTCCAACGCGGATACTGCGATGTACCAAGCCAAGCGTGCCGGTAAAAACCAATTTGCTGACTATTCACGGGATTTAGACAAAGCCATTCAGCGCCAAGCAGATATTGAACGTGCGCTTAGAGGTAAGAATTTTGATGATGAATTCAGGCTCGTTTACATGCCCTACATGGATTCCACCGGGACTGATGTTATTGGCGTTGAGGTGTTATTGCGTTGGAATTCAAAGCAACTTGGTTTGGTTCCACCAGATGAGTTCATTCCAATAGCCGAACAAACCGGGCTGTTTGAACATGTTGACCGCTGGGTAATACAGAATGCGTTTGCTTCATTCCATCGACTTCAGGCTCAATTTGATCACTCAATTCAATTGTCGATCAACCTATCTTCTGCTGGCATTGAAACCACTCATCTTGCGGGTTTCATTAAAGAACACGCGGAGTTAAATCGAATTCCACCAAGCCTAATCGATTTTGAAATCACTGAAACCTTTTACTCAGATTCACAAGGCTTTCCGTTGCTCAACCAACTCTCGCTAATGGGCTATCGATTAGCGATTGACGACTTTGGATCTGGATATACTTCGATCACTCAACTGGTGCAGTATCCGACTCAAAAAATCAAACTAGATAAAGTCTTTTTAGACACCTTAATTGAAACCGATAATCAGAACATAGTAAAACCGATTATCGGGCTATGCCATGCTCAAGGCAAAAAGGTCACAGCCGAAGGCATCGAAACCGAAAGCATGCATCACTGGTTGCAAGATGCGCAGTGCGATATGCTGCAAGGCTATTACTTCGGTAAACCGATGCCATTGGAAGAACTGAACGAATGGTATCGACTACACCAACTCAATTTAATCGACAACAAAAAGAATCCAATACATGAAATCCGTCGTCATTGCGTCGCTGAACCCAGCTAAAATAAACGCCGTTAAAAGTGCATTCCTTTCTGCCTTTCCTGATTCTGAATTCGAATTCAAAGGTATCAGCGTCCCTAGTGGAGTGTCCGATCAACCGATGAGCAATGATGAGACTTATCAAGGCGCTCTAAATCGCGTTAACAATGCAATCCAAGAACTGCCAAATGCAGATTTTCATGTTGGGTTAGAATCTGGAATTGAAGGCAACGTTACCTTTGCTTGGATGATAATTGAAGCAAATGGTCAACGTGGCGAGTCTCGCTCTGCAAGCTTAATGCTACCACCTGTTGTGCTTGATAAACTAGAGTATGCAAACGAGTTAGGGGATGTGATGGATGAAGTGTTTGGTACCGACAATATCAAACAGAAAGGTGGTGCCATTGGCCTACTGACACATAACCAATTGTCACGCAGTTCGGTCTATCATCAAGCTTTAATTTTGGCTCTGATCCCATTTGTGAATCCTGAACACTTTCCTATTTAGTATTTGAGGCTTCCTTAAACTTCAAAAGATTCCAAGAACAATCTTCAGAAACAAAAAACGCTAACATCCAGTTAGCGTTTTTTATCGAATTCGTATTCATACTATCGCGTGATAGCTTAATTCCATTATTACTTTAGCAATAGGTCGGCGATCACGACTTTCTCTTGCTCAGATTTGGCCTTTAGCTCATTTGAGCCTCTGGTTATCGTCGCTACGCCTACGCCCAGCATTTGACTCACCTGTCGTTGAGACATATCGCCTTTCATCAGCTCACAGAAGATATTAATTCGAGCAACCAGAGCATCTCGCTCGTCTGGTGTCATCATCATAGTCAACAACAGCTCGTGCTGATCTTTTTCGACAGCCGTCTTTACCAAGTCCATCAGTTGTTGCCAATTATCATATTCAGGTTGTGATGCCATATCTCTACACTTACTTTTAAATTCTGACTTTAAAGAGTCGCTTAACGATTGAAAGCGTTTAACACTTTATACCGAAACACTTGATGCGATCCAATGTAAAAAGGCAGTAAGTGGAAATGGTTAGCACTCACTGCCTTTATTCTTACTCAGTTTCGGGCCAAATGCCGAAGGCTTAGTATTTCGTTTTTGCCTCATGGGGCGCTAAAAACGTCCCTTTCTCACCCAAGATATCTCGATAGTAGGTCTCAAACATCAAGATATTCTGAACGTAGCCACGTGTCTCTTTGAATGGGATCATTTCGATAAATGCAAAGGCATCGAGCTTTTCATCGCTGCGTGAACGCCACTGTTTCACACGGCTAGGTCCAGCATTATAAGCCGCAAACGCAAAGATACGGTTGTCATCATATTGAGCGAGTAAACCATCTAAGTAGTGACTGCCAATCTCAATGTTTTTGCCGACATCATAAAGATCATCGCTGCCCTGATACTTAATCTTATGTTTGTTCGCTGTGTATTGCGCCGTCTTGGGCATAATTTGCATAATGCCACGCGCGCCAACTGGAGAGCGAGCTTCTGAATCCATCGCGCTTTCTTGTCTCGCTAAAGACATCAAAGTGATTGGGTCAATATCGTGTTTTTCGGCATAGAAGTTGAACCACCACTTGTGCGCAACTGGGAAACGTAAAGTAATATTGTCCCACATCTTCGCTGATATACTGGCCGTGACCGTTAGATGATTCCAACGCTTTGTCGCAGCATGAGCCGCAAGCATCGATTTTTGGTCTTTGTCTGCATTGGCTAATAACCAACGCCACTCACTCTTAGCTGCCGCAATTTTATCGCGTTCAATCAGCTCACCAATACGAGTCAATGATGTGTTAAAAGGTTTCACTGTTTCAGCATTGTATTTCAACGTGGATGTTGGGTACTGGATAGGCTCATCTAACTGCTTAGCTGCCGCTACACTGTAAAAGTTACGCTGCCCCATAATATCGGATAGTCTCTTGTTACCTTGAGCGCTATCCCCCGTCGCTATCTCAGCTCGACCCTGCCAATACTGCCAGCGAAGCGAAGCCTGATGCTTATCATCTAAGCGCGCTATCCACTCTTTCAAGCCAGTCCAATCTGCATGTTGGATAGCTAAGCGAGCACGTCGCTCCAGCAAGACCTGTTTCGATGAGCTCGCGAGCATTTTGTCTCGCCACGCCATCAACTCTTCAGAGTCGGTATTGATCAAGCGGAACGTTAGGTAGTCCGCTAACTCTTGGGATTTTTCTTTCGAAAACTTTTGAGCTTTCACAACATCATCAAAAACCTCTTGAGCGCTGCTTGCTGACTTCCTTGCCAGTTTCTCAAAACCAAACTCGGTTTGAGCTTGGTAAAATTCATTCGCTGGATGTTTTTTAGCAAACGCGAGTACATTTTCAGGCTTGTTGTACAACGCCTTCATCTGCTTCGCTTGAGCAATTGACTCATCATGATCCAATTGCTTAATCAGATAGCTCATTAACTTACCGTTACGGCCCTCGAACGCTAGCAGCATTCTATCCAGAATCAGCTCATCAGTTCTTAGCCCAGCTTGATCCCAGCTTTTAAATAAAGGGTCACAAGCGTCATCAACACCACTACCACTCAACCAAAGTTGTTTAGCTCCTTTAAAGGCAAGCTCTTGGTTACCTTGCTCGTAATGCGCTCGATAATAAATACATTGGTATTTTTCACCGACAGGCTCTTTGGTTTGAAACTCAAGGATCGTCTTCCACTGTTTTTGAGAAGCCAATGAGTCCAAATAAGGTGCGCGCATTCGATTGGAGAAAGGCAATGCCTTGTTCTCTTCAATGAAAGCATCGACCTCAGCAGGTGTGCGATCACCTAAGCCAATCAGAAAGGCCCGATAATCGGTGTAAGGTGTTAAAGGGTATGTTTGAATTTTGTTACGCAGCGCGGAGTAAGCTTTTAGATCACGGCTGTCTAAAACCTCTTGCGCTTTGTCATAAACGTCACGCTGCATTTCAAGCTCGGATGCATTGCTAGCCATAGCGACCGGAGCCAGTGAAACCGAAGACAAAATTGCCGATGCAGCCACAGCAATTTTCGTATTACCAATGCGGAAAAACATTCGCTCTTTCCTTAGTGCGTGTATGAATACGTGAAGTCTATTTACGCCCGACATCACATCAAATGTAAAGGATTTGAGTGTAAATATTATTAATATTTAACACTTCGCCTCAGAAGCCCATTAAATATAGTTTTAATGGCCAATGTGACAATAATAGGTAAGGATTAGTTCAAGAGTGGCTTTTCTGCCCTAGGAGTAACATCTTTGAGGATATTGGTATAAAATAGCAGACAATTTTGAACAATAATTAGGATCGATCGGCAATGGCTGAATACGTATATACCATGTCTCGGGTGAGCAAAACTGTTCCACCTAAGCGTCAAATTCTTAAAGACATTTCTCTTAGCTTTTTTCCTGGCGCTAAAATCGGTGTTTTGGGTCTAAATGGTTCAGGTAAATCTACCCTACTACGTATCATGGCTGGTATTGATACTGATATTGATGGTGAAGCACGTGCACAACAAGGCCTTAAAGTAGGTTATCTACCACAAGAGCCTGTGCTAGACGAATCAAAAACTGTTCGTGAAATCGTAGAAGAAGCGGTTTCTGACGTTGCTGACGCACTTAAGCGTATTGATGCGGTTTACGCAGCTTACGCAGAACCAGATGCAGACTTCGATGCACTGGCAAAAGAGCAAGGCGAACTAGAAGCTCTGATTCAAGCAAAAGACGGTCACAACTTAGAGACTGCTCTAGAGCGTGCTGCTGATGCACTTCGTCTTCCTGAGTGGGATGCGAAAATTGAATTCCTATCAGGTGGTGAGCGTCGTCGTGTTGCTATCTGTCGTCTACTTCTTGAAAAGCCAGACATGCTGCTTCTTGATGAACCAACCAACCACTTGGATGCAGAATCAGTAGCATGGCTTGAGCACTTCCTTGTTGATTACAGTGGTACTGTTGTGGCGATTACCCACGACCGTTACTTCCTAGACAACGCAGCTGGCTGGATTCTAGAACTTGACCGTGGTGAAGGTATCCCATGGGAAGGTAACTACACGTCTTGGCTAGAGCAAAAAGACGAGCGTCTTAAGCAAGAAAAAGCGGGCGAAAGCGCACGTCAAAAGACAATCGAGAAAGAACTTGAATGGGTTCGTCAAAACCCTAAAGGCCGTCAAGCTAAGTCTAAAGCTCGTATGGCTCGTTTTGAAGAATTGACAACTGGCCAATACCAGAAGCGTAACGAAACCAACGAACTGTTCATCCCGCCAGGTGAGCGTCTAGGTGATAAAGTTCTTGAAGTGAACAACCTGACTAAATCGTTTGGTGATCGCGTTCTTATCGACGACCTATCGTTCAGCATGCCTAAGGGCGCAATCGTCGGTATCGTTGGTGCCAACGGTGCAGGTAAATCAACACTATTCAAGATGCTAAGCGGTGCAGAACAGCCAGATTCAGGTACAGTTGAACTAGGCGAAACCGTTAAGCTTGCTTCTGTTGATCAGTTCCGTGACAGCATGGACGACACTAAGACAGTATTCCAAGAGATCTCTGAAGGCGCTGATATCATTAAGATCAACAACTTCGAAATCCCTGCGCGTGCTTACTGTTCTCGTTTCAACTTTAAAGGCAACGACCAACAGAAGATCATCGGTGAGCTTTCTGGTGGTGAACGTAACCGTGTTCACTTAGCGAAACTGCTAAAAGCGGGCGGTAACGTACTGCTACTCGATGAGCCTACCAACGACCTTGACGTTGAAACGCTACGTGCTCTTGAAGAAGCACTGCTTGAATTCCCGGGCTGTGCAATGGTTATCTCGCATGACCGTTGGTTCCTTGACCGTATTGCGACCCATATCTTAGACTACCGTGATGAAGGTCAAGTTAACTTCTACGAAGGTAACTATACTGAGTACACTGAGTGGCTTAAGCAGACTCTAGGCGCACAAGCGGCAGAGCCGCACCGTATCAAGTACAAGCGTATAGCTAAGTAAATAAGCTTGTATTTTGAACAAAGGCCGCGATAATAGCGGCCTTTGATATATCTGGCTTACGTGTAATGCATCGATATAGAGAGATTACTTATGGTTGAAAGACGTCAATTTTCACGAGTTATTTATCAAGTCCCGACTGAGATCTCACAAGGACAAGTAAAGGTATCAGGCTCAGTGCAAGACTTATCACTCCATGGTTTACTCATTCAATGCAATGAATCAAAACAACTTAGCCATGATGTCCCTGTTCAAGTGAGCTTTAAACTCGAAAACAGTGATATCAATATTCAGTTAGAAGCAACGATAGTCTCTACCATCAATACCTCAATGCGTTTACGCATAGAGCATTTAGATATTGATAGTATCAGCCACCTTAAGCGCCTTGTTGAGCTTAATGTTGGTGACGATGACCTGCTTTATAGAGAGATTGAACACCTTACCGACTTAGGTAAGGAATAATATCTCCATTACCCTTTTTCTATTAGAAGCATTTAGTTAATACAGAACCATGTCTAAAAAAGTGTCCATTACTATTCCCTCTAGTCAGGGGGAACAGACGTTTTACTTCGGTCGAAAAGCCGTACTCTTATGCATGACAACCCTGCTCTCAGTACCGATGTTGATTGGTGGTGCAACCTACATGCACCTTGAGAGTAAAAACAAGCTAGCTGCACAAGCCGGTGATGCACAACAGTTAATTGAAACTCTGATTGTTGAAAAAGAGCAGACCGAGTTCTTATACGCGGAACAAGTTGAAACCAACCACAACCTATCTCAAGCCTTAACTGAGAAAGAAGGTACGATTCAATTACTGGGTAAGCGTGTATTCGATGTGGAATCCGTTCTAGGCCTGGCTGATGAAGAGTTACACACCGATGAGGTTTCACTAGAAGACCGTATTGATGCTGCAGCCGTCGATTCCGCGGTAAGAGCTACCATGTTCCGCTTAATTCCTAATGATAGTCCGATGGCTTATCAACGCATCTCGTCTTCATACGGTCGCCGCACTAACCCTATTTCAGGTAAACGCCATGTACATACTGGTATCGATCTAACGTGTAAGCGTGGTGAAGATATTGTAGCACCCGCAGATGGAGTTATTGAAACGGTACGCCCAAGTAAAAAAGGCTTCGGTAACTTTATTACTATGCGTCACTCGTTCGGCTTCATGAGTTCTTACGCGCACCTACAAAAATTCAAAGTTCGCAGCGGTCAGTTTGTTAGTAAAGGTGATGTGATTGCGAGTTGTGGTAACTCAGGTAACTCAACCGGGCCACACCTGCATTATGAAGTACGCTTCCTTGGTCGTTCATTGAACCCTCAATACTTGATGGATTGGACACCGGAAAACTTCAACTACGTGTTCGAGAAAGAGAAAAAAGTTAAGTGGGGTCCACTGGTTCAACTGATTGATAACGTGGTTCGCTTGCAGATCAACCTAACTAACGTGCCTTACATCAGTTCAACTATCGACACAGTATCCAGCGATGATAACCGAGTCTCGAACGAGAATAACAAAGAGCCTATCGTGACTAACTAGGTTTGTTCGTTTGGCCCATGATGATCCAAATGCATTTCGCCTACTATAGACCAGATGCAATATCGGCATTCAACACAAACAAAAAGAGCGACCAAATGGTCGCTCTTTTTTATTTTTCAAACCACACTATTAACCGCGATGAATCGAGTCATGTGCTTGTTTTAACAGGCTTTGGCTCTCTTGTAAAAATTGTTGTGAGTAGTCACCAAACCAATCACTCACTTGGTTGAAGCTCTCAACAAACTTAGCCTTATCTTTGCCATCTAGAATTTCTAACGCTTCTCCGAAACAGCTATGGAAGCGTCGAATCATCTCAATATTCTCATCCGAAGAAAGAATGATATCGCCGTACAAGTTCGGGTCTTGAGCAAACAGACGACCAACCATCGCAATCTCAAGTCGGTAGATTGGCGAGCTTAGTTTCAGAAGTTGATCAATGTTCGGGTTCTCTTTACTCAGGTGCAAGCCGTAAGCAAAAGAGGTGAAGTGACGAAGTGCTTGAATCAAGGTCATGCCGTGATCGTGTTCAGCTGCATCCATCTGGCAAAGGCTCGCGCCCCAAATACCAAATTGATTCAGTAGCCATTGGTAACTTTCAGAACCACGACCATCACTGTAAACAATCACCTGCTTAGCAAGGCTAGGAACATCAGGACCAAACATTGGGTGCAATCCAACTACTGGGCCTTGATGCATGTTCATCATTGCTTGTAGAGGTTTAGATTTAATTGACGTCAAATCACATAGAATACAATCGCTTGGTAGATTACCTAGCTTCGCAATCACACCTTCCGTTAGGTGAATTGGAACCGTAACAACCACAAGCCCAGCATTATCTAAGATTTCGTCGGCCTTATCCCAATCTTGGCTGCCAAGGATTTTTACTTCGTAGCCAGACAGTTTGAACATACGACCAAACAAGCCACCAAGTTGACCATTACCACCAACGATAACCACTGAACGTAACTCTGGGTTTAGACACTTAAAACCAGAATCTTTCTCACTGGCATAAGACTCACGCATAGTACGACGCAAAATATCTTCGATTAGCTGTGGTGGAACCCCTATTTTCTCGGCTTCTTGACGACGAGATGCCAGCATTGCAGCCTCACGCTCTGGTACATAAATAGGTAAACCATGTTCACTTTTTACTTCACCGACTTTCTCTACTAGAGCCAATCGCTGAGCAAGTAAATCCAACATTTGTTTATCGACAGCATCGATTTGGTCGCGTAATTCGTTCAGTTCAACGGCCATTTTATTCCTTACTAATCTATAAGCCCGTACTAACGCTGATTTCGCTAGTAACAGATCTTAAAATGCCCCATTAGATGAGGCACTTAAATTTAAAACTCTGACTAACCTTTCAAACGGTTCTCTAAGAACGGGACTAATTCCGTATGTGCATGCTTCAATAGTGCCTCAGTTGAATCCCAATTGATACACGCGTCGGTAATAGATACGCCGTATTTCATCTCATTGAGAGGTATATCCGAAGATTGGTTTCCTTCATTAATATGGCTTTCAATCATAAGGCCGATAATCGACTTGTTGCCTTCACGAATTTGGTGAATCACATCTTCTGCAACTAAAGGTTGGCGGCGGAAATCTTTGCGAGAGTTCGCGTGGCTACAGTCAACCATCAGTGCCGCTTCTAAGCCTGATTTACCAAGCTCTTGTTCACATTCGTGTACCGATACTGAATCGTAGTTCGTCTGCTTACCGCCACGTAAAATAACGTGACCATTTGGGTTACCTTGAGTCGTAAGTAGTGCAACTTGACCTTCGCGGCTAATACCCATGAAGCGGTGGCTAGAAGAAGCAGCCTGCATCGCATTAATTGCTGTACCTAAGTTGCCATCGGTACCGTTTTTGAAGCCGATTGGCATTGAAAGACCACTTGCCATTTCACGGTGAGTTTGAGATTCAGTCGTACGTGCTCCAATCGCCGCCCAGCTGAAGGTATCTGCTAGGTATTGCGGGCTGATTGGATCTAATGCTTCAGTCGCCAATGGAATTTCCATCTCAGCGAGTTCAACAAGTAGCTCACGACCAACATGCAGACCATGCTCAATATCGAAAGTGCCATCTAGATGAGGGTCATTAATCAAACCTTTCCAGCCAACAGTAGTACGAGGCTTTTCAAAGTAAACACGCATTACAATATACAGTTGAGCGCTCAGTTCTTCAGAAAGTGCTTTTAGGCGTTTCGCGTACTCTTTCGCAGCTTCAATGTCATGGATAGAACATGGACCACATACAACAAGCATACGATGATCTTTCTTATGAATGATGTTTGCGATAGTTTGACGAGACTCTTGAATGAAACGACGAGCATTATCACTCAAAGGCAGTTTTGCTTTTAACTCCTCAGGAGTAATCAGTACCTGTTCGTCGATGATATTGACATTGCTTAATTCACTTTTCTGCATAACTCAACCTGTATATTTATTTTTACACCCAACATTTCCATTTGGGCTAACAATCTTTAAAAACACAATAACAGCTAAAAAAACGATTGCAAGTGTAAACAATAAAAAACATTAACTGTAAATTTTATCTTACACATTGAATTTAGCTCACTCTAAGAGATAAATAGGTTTAAACCATGGATCACACATACAAAAAAGGCGATATTTATCATATCGCCTTATCTAAAATTATTATGTGTTTATTTATCACTCACTGCCTAGCATTCGCTTAATCGTCTCAGAGGTCTCTTTCCACCTAGTATCCGAGTGAAGTGTCGACAAATCAAGGCTGTGTTTTTTAAGCAATGAGTTGGCTAAAGGCACCTCTTGAATCGCTAAGTGATCCAGAGCTTCAATTTGTGCATCTCGTTTATTACACATCAACACCATGTCACAACCTGCATTCAAGGCCGCTTTCGCTCTGTCGGCTGGTCCGCCCATTATGGCAGCGCCTTCCATCGTTAAATCGTCAGAGAACACTAAACCTTTAAAACCAAGCTGCTGCTTCAATACTTTCTGTAGCCAATACTGTGAACCACTCGCAGGTTGATCATCATAGTGAGAAAAAACCACGTGAGCTGGCATCATGGCATCCAATATTCCAGCTTCAATTTGCGCCTTGAAGATTGCCATATCGGTTTCGAAGATGTCGTCTCTAGGGTCATATGGCGTCTCTAAGTGTGAGTCAGCAATCACGCCACCATGTCCAGGGAAGTGCTTGCCTGTCGTCGCCATGCCAACCGACTTCATGCCTTTGATGAAAGCGCTGCTATGACGAACAATGGTATCAATATCTTCACCAAACGCTCGGCTACCAATTGCTTTACAGTCGTGGCCTTTATCTAATACTGGCGCAAAGCTCAGGTCGATATCATGGGCAATCAATTCTGCCGCCATCAGCCAACCGGCCTGTTCTGCTAACTGCTCACCATTATTCTTAGTCGCGAATTCTTGAGCAGCTGGGATAATTGAAAAGCCATCGCGGAAGCGCTGAACTCGGCCACCTTCTTGATCGACACCAATCAAAATAGGACGTTTCGCTACCTTGCGAATTTCTTTGTTTAACGCCGATAACTGTTTGCTATCGTGATAGTTTCGAGCAAATAAGATGAGACCACCAACAGTTGGGTGCTCTAAAATTTCTTTGTCTTCCGCAGTCAGTTCGTAGCCTGCAACATCAACCCACAACGGTCCCATATTTATCCCTTATTAAACCTAATTTCATAAACTTCCCGAGGTTATTCTCTTTAAATTTGCTTTACAATGTTTTTAAACCAATCTGTGGAAGACTTTAAGAATGCAGTGCAAGAGCTTAGAAATGGATCATAAAGAACTGTATATCGGTGTGATGTCAGGGACGAGTATGGACGGTGTTGATACTGCCTTAGTGTCGATTGAAGATACGCGCATCACATTGCTTGCTCATGATGAGTTCCCAATGCCTGACGACCTCAAAGTGCGTCTGCTTGAAGTTTGTATTGGTCAGAAAACCGATTTAATTGCCATTGGAGAACTCGACCACCAGCTTGGCCATCTGTTTGGCGATGCGGTTTTGCAACTTCTCGAAAAGTCAGGTACACCTGCATCTTCTGTGACTGCGATTGGTAATCATGGTCAAACGGTATTCCACCAGCCAAGCGGCAAATCTCCATTTACCATGCAGTTGGGTGATGCCAACATCATTGCCGCTAAAACACAGATTCAAACGGTTGCTGATTTCAGACGTAAAGACATGGCATTAGGCGGACAAGGTGCGCCACTCGTACCCGCTTTTCACCATACGATTTTTCACCCGCAAGACAGCTCAGTTGTAGTGTTGAATATTGGTGGTATCTCGAATATTTCAGTGCTGCGCCCTAATCAGCCAACGCTTGGTTATGATACAGGCCCGGGCAATATGTTGATGGACGCTTGGGTTGATAAACACACGGGTGAGAAGTTTGACCGTGATGCGCAATTTGCGCTTAAAGGTCAACTCAATCAAGCTTTACTCGAACAGTTGTTAAATGAGTCTTATCTATCTCAAATGCCACCGAAAAGTACTGGTAGAGAACTATTCAACCTACCTTGGCTAGAGCAACAATTAACAGAATTTAAAGATCTTGCAGTAGAAGATGTTCAGCGCACGCTTTGTGAATACACCGCATTGACGATAGCCAATGAAGTGGAGACTTATCGCTTGGGTAACCAGCCTGCACTGTATGTGTGTGGCGGTGGTACAAGAAACCCATTGTTGATGAAGAGACTGTCTGAATTGCTTCCAAGTTGGGAGGTTGACTCAACCACCAGTAAAGGCGTGGATGCCGATTACATGGAAGCAATGGCCTTTGCGTGGCTTGCTCAGCGTCATGTTCATAAACTGCCAAGCAATTTACCAGAAGTGACTGGTGCAAGCAGAGCGGCCTCTCTAGGCGTTCTCTATCGAGCTGACTAAACAACTTTAGAACCATAATTTTAGAATCACCATTTAAGGATCATTATGAGTAACGACGCTCTCATATCAGCGCTCTCGCACCTCGTTTCGGAGGGGAGAAACCCTGACACTATGGATATTGATCTGCTCACCTCTCTCGAAGTGGTTGAAAAGATTAACCAACAAGACAAACAAGTCCCACTGGCGATTGAAGCGGAACTGCCACAGATCGCGAAAGCGGTCGATAAAATTGCTCATGCCTTTCAAAACGGTGGTCGACTGATTTATATGGGCGCAGGCACCAGTGGTCGATTGGGTGTTTTAGATGCATCAGAATGCCCTCCGACTTTCGGTGTTTCAGACAAAATGGTTATCGGCTTAATCGCTGGCGGACCAGAAGCGATTTTAAAAGCCAAAGAGGGAGCGGAAGATTCGCTGACTCTCGGTATTGAAGACCTGAAAGCCATTCAATTTACAGAAAATGATGTCGTGGTAGGTATTGCAGCGAGCGGGCGCACACCTTACGTGATTGGTGCACTCAATTATGCCAATCAGCTTGGCGCAGTAACGGTTGCATTGTCTTGTAACCCTGATTCTCCAATTGCTGAAATCGCTCAAATCGCAATTAGCCCGGTGGTTGGCCCAGAAGCATTGACTGGTTCAACACGACTCAAATCAGGTACAGCACAAAAGCTGGTGCTTAATATGCTGACCACAGCCAGCATGATTCGCATTGGTAAGAGCTACCAAAATCTGATGGTCGACGTAAAAGCGACCAATGAAAAGTTGGTTGCTCGCGCTGCTCGTATCGTTATCCAAGCAACGGAGTGCGACAAAGCACTGGCAGTGTCGACACTTAAAGCGACTGATTACGATGTGAAGTTATCTATTTTGATGATTCTAACAGGGCTAGATTTAGAGTTAGCCAAGGCTCAGCTTGATAAGCAAAATGGCTTCTTGAGAAAAGCCGTCGAGAATAATCAGTAATCTTAATTTGGCTTGTAGCTTCTCATTTAGACAGCTACTTCAACGACATACAAAAAGACCAGCACACACGCGGTACTGGTCTTTTTTTAGTTTTAATTTTTTATGGCTAGCTTGGGCTTAATAGTCGTTTGAGAACTCGTCCCAGCCGCGTTGCCATTCCATACGGAAACGTTGAGCGTCTTCCGTACCAGAACACACGCCTTCATACACCTGACCAGATAAACCAATCTGATAAGCATGGTTCGGATTACAATATTCAGTCACACCTAGGTGATAACCTTCTGTGTAACTCGCTTGATCGACTGCGCCAAGCTCAGTCATCTCTGAATACGAACGCTGAGTGTGGCCTTTGATACCATCACGATAGCCAATCTCTTGCCAATTGCCTTCAGCTGCTAAATCTTGAACATTGGCGCTGCATCCTGCAAGGCTAAATGCCACGGCGAATAGTACGATTATTTTTTTCATTTCAATCCTTTATATTGTTACTTCACCACTTTCTGACGAAGCGCTGCCTTTGTGGTGATTCTCCGCTGAACGCCTATCGATGTCCACTTATTGTCTAATGTTCGCCACTTTAGGTTCATTCCGACCACTCAGAATCAATAGTCGCCGTTAAGCCAACTCAAACAACCTCTCTATAGAGCTAATAGGCCTCTCGATAGAAATATCGGCCACTCAGCACAGTGAACAAACCACTAAATCAGTTATAACACCGCTAAATTGGCTATTCGACCACTCACTCTCGTAGCGGAAGTTTCTTCTCATCGACTTCTTTAATATACACCCTGACTTAATTAATACATTCAGGGATAACAAATTATGATGTGGTTTCTTACCTGTGTTGCAGCACTCATTGGTGGCTACTTTATTTACGGTGCCTTTATCGAGAAAATTTTCGGTATCAATGAAAAGCGTCAAACACCAGCTCATACTAAGCAAGATGGCGTGGACTACGTTCCAATGTCGACGCCAAAGGTTTACCTAGTTCAACTGCTTAACATCGCGGGTGTAGGTCCAATATTCGGCCCTATCATGGGTGCCCTTTACGGCCCAGCTGCAATGCTTTGGATCGTGCTAGGTTGTATCTTCGCAGGTGCAGTACACGACTACTTCTCAGGTATGTTATCTATCCGCAATGGTGGCGCTTCGGTTCCAACGATCACGGGACGTTACCTAGGCAATGGCGCAAAACACTTTATGAACATCTTTGCCATTGTTCTACTGCTTCTTGTTGGTGTGGTTTTCGTTTCTGCTCCTGCAGGCATGATCACTAACCTAGTGAACGACCAAACTGATTTCGTAATGTCTACAAGCACTATGGTTGTTATCATCTTTGCTTACTACATCATCGCAACGATTGTCCCTGTCGATAAAATCATTGGTCGCTTCTACCCACTGTTCGGTGCACTGCTTATCTTTATGTCTGTTGGCCTAATCACTGCGATTGGTCTATCTGACGAACACCAAATCATGGGGGGCTTTGAGATCAGCGACATGTTCACCAACATGAACCCGAATGACCTACCACTTTGGCCTGCTCTCTTCATCACTATCGCATGTGGTGCTATCTCTGGCTTCCACGCCACTCAGTCTCCTCTGATGGCGCGTTGTATGGAAAACGAGAAGAACGGTCGCTTCGTATTCTACGGCGCAATGATTGGTGAAGGCATCATCGCTCTAATCTGGTGTGCACTTGCTCTGTCTTTCTTCGGTTCGGTTGAGTCTCTGTCTGACGCAATTGCAAACGGCGGCCCAGGTAACGTAGTATACAGCGCTTCATTTGGTCTACTGGGTGTATTTGGCGGTATCCTTGCTTTCCTTGGCGTGGTTATCCTACCAATCACTTCTGGTGACACAGCGTTCCGTTCAAGCCGTCTTATCCTTGCTGAATACTTCAACATGGAACAGAAAACACTGCGTAACCGTCTACTAATGGCGTTACCACTGTTCGTTATCGGTGGCATCCTGACTCAAGTTGATTTCGGTATCATCTGGCGCTACTTCGGTTTTGCTAACCAATCAACAGCAGTCATGATGCTATGGACAGCTTCGGCTTACCTACTTCGTCACAATAAACTGCACTGGGTAACAACGGTTCCAGCTGTGTTCATGACATCTGTGTGTATCACATTCATCCTGAACAACAGCCAACTGGGCTTCGGTCTACCAATGCAGCTTTCAACCATCATCGGCGTGGTGAGTGCATTCGGAATTGCGGCTTACGTTATCAAAATTTCAAAAGGCAAAGGCGATATCGACCTTGCTGATGAAGAAGAAAAAGAAGCAAAAGGCGTCACCAAAACCGCCTAGTTCTTTCAGACTCTTGAGAACAAGAGACACGTCTTCATAGAGAGACAAAAGAACAAGCCAAACACACTTCGCTTGCTCCCGTATCACCCAGTGATTCGTGGAAATTAAGACTAAAGCCCGTCCTCTGTGATGGGCTTTAGTGTTTTCAGGCGTTAGTGCTTTCGACTCTGGGAAGCGAATATAACCTACGAAAACACAAGCAAAGCTACCGTTACCAAGCAATGAGCTTTACACTTAACAAGCGTCTCAATAGGTGAAAATATGGAACTCATTCTCTCTCTGCTGCAACAAACCTGCGTCTACTTAGTGATTGCTTACATGCTGAGTAAAACCCCACTGATTCTCCCTTTGTTGAGCATCTCATCTCGCTTAAGCCATAAGATCAGCTGCTACGTTCTGTTTTCCCTGTTCTGCATTATGGGTACCTATTTCGGACTGCAGATCAATGATGCCATCGCCAACACGCGTGCGATGGGTGCGGTAATGGGCGGTTTGTTTGGCGGCCCTGTCGTTGGCTTTGCCGTCGGCTTTACTGGTGGAATTCACCGTTACTCATTAGGCGGCTTCACAGACTTGGCTTGTGCGATTTCAACCACAGCAGAAGGCTTGATTGGCGGCCTGTTACACGTTTATCTCGTGAGAAAGAACAAAGCCAGCCAACTGTTTAATCCGTTAGTGGTTTTCTCGGTAACCCTGTTTGCAGAGATCATTCAGATGCTGATTCTGCTGGCGGTCGCAAAACCCTTCGAACAATCCTATGCTCTGGTCTCCGATATTGCGGCGCCAATGATCATCGCTAACTCGGTCGGTGCAGCACTGTTCATGAGCATCATCCAAGACAGAAAAACCATCTTCGAAAAGTACTCGGCTACCTTCTCACGCCGCGCACTGACCATTGCCGAACGTTCGGTGGGTATTTTGCATGGTGGGTTCAATTCCGATAACGCACAAAAAATCGTACGTATCGTTTATGAAGAGACCAACGTAGGGGCGGTAGCGATTACCGACCGAGAGAAAATCCTCGCGTTCGTTGGTATTGGTGATGAACACCATATTCCGAACACCCCGATTTCATCGCAAAGCACGCTCACTTCGATGGAACAGAACGACATCATCTACCTTGATGGCAAAGAGAACCCATACCAATGCTCCTTGTCGCAGGATTGTAAATTGGGTTCTGCGTTGATTATTCCATTGCGCGCGGGTAACGAAGTGGTCGGCACCATCAAGCTCTATGAGCCAAAGCTGAAACTATTCTCAACTATCAATATGTCGATGGGTGAAGGTATCGCTCAACTATTATCGAGCCAGATCCTATTTAGCAACTACCAGCAGCAGCAAACGCTACTGACACAAGCAGAAATCAAACTGCTGCACGCTCAAGTGAACCCGCACTTCTTGTTCAATGCGCTTAATACTATCAGCGCAGTAACACGTCGTGACCCAGATAAAGCTCGAGAGTTGATTCAACACCTGTCTCACTTCTTTAGAAGCAACCTAAAGCAGAACATCAACACCGTGAAGCTCAAAGACGAACTGGCACACGTCAACGCTTACCTGACCATAGAGAAAGCACGCTTTACCGATCGACTAGAAGTGGAATGGGATATCGACCCGCAGTTATATGAATCTCAATTGCCGAGCTTTACCCTGCAACCGCTGGTAGAAAACGCCATCAAACATGGGATATCTAATATGTTGGAAGGCGGTAAAGTAAAGATCTCTAGCGAGGCTTTCGAGGGTGGGTTCAAGTTAACCGTTGAAGACAATGCAGGTAATTATCAGAAGCCATCTCAAGATCATGTAGGATTAGGGATGGAAATTGTTGATAAACGACTCACTAATTTCTTTGGACAAGATTCAGCACTAAAAATAGAATCTCAACCACAGCAATTTACTCGAATGAGCTTTATCATACCTATACTCAAATAATGGTATTTTCGGAGACGGATCGCTCCGAGTTGAAACATTTAGAAGCAGACATTTAAAAGATAAGCGTGAACCAAGCAGGGATAGAACCAAGATGAAGATTGTAGGATGTTAAAGGCACTAGTTATCGATGATGAGCTTTTTGCTCGCGAAGAACTGATTGAGCTGCTGACCGAAACCGGAGAAGTGGAAATCATAGGCCAAGCGAGTAACGCGATCGAAGGACTGAAACAGATCAACCTACTCAAGCCTGATGTCGTGTATTTGGATATCCAAATGCCGCAGGTTACTGGGATTGAGCTGTTAAGCATGCTTGACCCAGATACCATGCCCTACGTGGTATTCGTCACCGCCTACGACCAATATGCGATTCAAGCCTTTGAAGATAACGCTTTTGATTACCTACTTAAGCCAGTCGAGCCTTGTCGATTAAACAAGAGCGTTTGTCGCCTGAATAAGGTCATCAAACAAAATCAGAAAGCACCAGAACAGAACATCTCAGCGATTGCTCCCTGTCACTTAGAGCAAATCCCATGTATTGGTCATAACCGCATTGTGATCATGGCAAGCCAAACGGTAGAGTGCGCCTATTCCGATATCAGTGGTGTGCATGTTCGTAGCTCATCGCAAACCGCAACCTCACAGTTAACACTAAAGATCTTGGAAGAAAAGACCGATTTGATCCGCTGTCATCGACAGTATTTGATCAACATAAAATCGATCCAAGAGATCAAACTGCTAGAAAATGGATTAGCAGAGATCATTACCCTGACTGGCTTTGAAGTCCCGGTGAGTCGTCGTTATTTAAAGACTTTAAAAGAGCAACTCGGTCTCCAGTAACGCGTTAGAATTAGACGCCTTGTTCCAAAGCACGATCAAAAAAGCCAACGTATCAACGTTGGCTTCCTGCTGTTTACAAATCAATAGTGCTTGCAAATCGATAGTGTTACGCATCGATCTTGTCACCAATCAATAGAGATTAGTCGACTTGCTTAATCTGTAGCTCTTTTGGTACTTCAAAGAACATGTTCTCTTCACGACCTTGAATCTCTTCAACGTCAGTCGCACCTAGCTCACGAATACGATCTAGAATTTGGTTTACCAGCTCTTCAGGAGCAGAAGCACCGGCTGTTACACCGATTTTCTTTTTCCCTTCAACCCACTCGGTTTGAATGTCTTCAGGACAGTCAGTTAGGTAGCCTGGTGTGCCTAGTTTCTCAGCTAGCTCTTTTAGACGAGTTGAATTCGATGAGTTCTTAGAACCAACCACTATCACCACATCAACGTCATTCGCCATCTCACGCACAGCGTCTTGACGGTTTTGAGTCGCGTAACAGATGTCGTCTTTACGTGGGCCTTGAATCTCAGGGAACACTCGACGTAGCTCTTCAATCACATCTGCAGTTTCATCTACTGATAGCGTAGTTTGGCTAACATAGTGCAGGTTACTTGGATCATTCACCACGAGGTTCTGTACGTCCTTTGGTCTTTCAACCAAGTACATACCACCAGTTTGGCTCGCGTACTGACCCATAGTGCCTTCCACTTCAGGGTGACCTGCGTGGCCAATCAGTACCACTTCCATATGTTTGCGGCTCGCACGAGCAACCTCCATATGAACTTTAGTCACCAAAGGACACGTCGCATCAAATACCGTTAACTCACGCTCTTTCGCTTCTTTACGAACCGCTTGAGAAACACCGTGAGCCGAAAAGATCACGATGTTGTCGTCTGGCACCTCACTCAGTTCTTCGACAAAAATAGCACCACGCTGCTTGAGCCCCTCAACAACAAAGCGGTTGTGTACCACTTCATGGCGAACATAGATCGGTGGCTGATACATTTCGAGTGCACGCTCTACGATGCTGATCGCACGATCGACACCGGCACAAAAGCCACGAGGGTTAGCTAACATTATTTTCATTTCATTGCTCATCATTTACCGCGGTACTAAGGTTGCTTCTATAGAGTTCGCCGTCAGCGAGGTTCGCATTCTACAGTGAAGCGTCTAGACAGTGAAGCTCTGGGTGAGATCACAGCTGTAAGGCTATCTTATTCTAGCGTGAAGACAGCTATTCTAACGTTAAGAGAGTTATTCTACCGTTAAGATATTGACGTCAAAGCTAACGTCTTGACCAGCGAGTGGGTGATTAAAATCAACCGTCACTGAATCACCTGCGATCTCAGTAATAATACCTGGAATTTCCATACCGTCAGCACCTGAAAATGCCATGATAGTGCCCACTTCAACTTCAGAATCGCCAACAAACTTAGCACGATCCATATAGTGAATATGATCTGGGTTTGGCATACCAAACGCGTCTTCCGCCTTCAGTTCGATAGACTTTTCAGTGCCGGCTTCAAGTCCAAGTAAGCACGCTTCAAAGTTCTCACTTAGGCTGCCATCACCCATGACGAACTTCGCTGGTTTGCCCATGTTCTCCGTACTATCGGCAACTGAACCATCCTTCATTTTAATCGTAAAATGTAGAGTTACTGCTGAATCATTTTTAATTGCTGCCACGTTACTTTCCTTAGACTTCTTTATTATTTGAGGATGCGCTGTGCTTTGCTTCCTTGTTGACTGAAGCATAAAAAAAAGCGCCGTCGGAATCAACCGACAGCGCTTAGGGCTATTCTATTCTGTGAGTCATAGACTGACTTTGAAGCAAGCTATTTGCTTTCGTCTTTCTTACGGAAACCATCTAAGATGATCATCGCAGCACCGATACAGATTCCCATATCCGCTAAGTTAAATGCAGGCCAGTGGTAAGTGCCCCAGTAGAAGTCTAAGTAATCGACAACAAAGCCATGTACGACTCGGTCAAACACATTACCTACTGCACCACCAATGATGATCGCATAAGCAATGTTATTCCACTTCTCTGTTGCTGGTAGTTTGCTCATCCAGTACGTCAGCATACCTGTTACCGCAAATGCGATACCCGTAAATAACCAACGCTGCCAACCACTTTGATCACTCAAGAAGCTAAACGCTGCACCGTAGTTATGCACGTACAAAAAGTTAAAGAATGGCAGCACCTCAATACGGTTTGCCCAACCATAACCCATATTGTCCATGACAAAGAGTTTAATGCCGATATCAGCCAAGAAGACCAATAGAGCCAGCCATAACCAACGTACACCAGATTGTTTTAACGAAACTTCACTCATTTCTATTCCTAGTATTTACGAAGTTGGTATTAATTGTTAGTCACCTTACGTGACCTTGATTACCAACTTGGTTAAACACATTTCCTATAACTAAAAATAACCCCAGTTGATACTGGGGCTATGATTTTTACAAAAAGTTCAGTCTTTCTCTGAGTCGTTATGCGAACTTACGCACTTCGCCTTCACCGTCGATGTTCGACACACAACGACCACAAACTTTCTCGTGACCTTCGATAGTGCCTACATCTGGAGTGTGGTGCCAGCAACGGTCACACTTCTCAGCTTCAGTAGCCGCAACTTCAACGAATAGACCAGCAACGTCTGTCGCTTGCGCTGCATCAGACTTCTCGCTCAGTGGCTTAACAACAGCTGCAGAGGTGATAAGTACGAAACGTAGCTCATCTTCTAGCTTGTTGATTTTAGCAGCCAGTGCATCGTCAGCGTATAGAGTAACTTCAGCTTGCAGTGCACCACCGATCGTTTTCTCTTTACGAGCATCTTCAAGAAGCTTGTTCACTGCGCCACGAACAGACTGGATTTCAGTCCAGAATTCGTTGCTTAGCTCTTCGCCTTCTGCAAGACCAAATAGACCTTCGAACCACTCACCTGTGAATACGAACGTGTCGCGCTGCTCTCCAGTTGGTAAAGAGCTTGGCATTTCGTTCCAAATTTCATCTGCAGTGAACGACATGATAGGTGCCATCCAACGAACTAGAGCTTCTACGATGTAGTAAAGCGCCGTTTGACAGCTACGTTGAGCATGGCTGCCCTGCTTCGCTGTGTACTGACGGTCTTTGATTACGTCTAGGTAGAAAGAACCCATTTCGATAGAACAGAACTGCATTAGACGTTGAGTCACACCGTGAGTGTTGTACTCGCCGTATGCTTTAACAATCTCTTCTTGTGCAGCTTGAGCACGGCCAACAGCCCAGCGATCAAGTGCAACCATCTCTTCAGCAGGAACTAGGTCAGTTTCAGGGTTGAAACCGTTCAAGTTCGCTAGGAAGAAACGAGCCGTGTTACGAATACGACGGTAAGCATCCGCTGAACGCTTCAGGATTTCATCAGAAACCGCAACTTCACCCGTGTAGTCTGTAGAAGCAACCCATAGACGCAGGATATCTGCACCTAGCTTGTTGGTTACGTCTTTAGGAGCAACAACGTTACCGATAGATTTAGACATCTTACGGCCGTTACCATCCACTACGAAACCGTGCGTTAGTACTTGCTTGTACGGTGCTTCGTCTTTCATCGCGATAGATGAAATTAGAGAAGACTGGAACCAACCACGGTGTTGGTCTGAACCTTCAAGGTAAAGATCAGCACTGTGAGTGCGCTCTTCGTTCGGGAAGTTGTACTCTTCACGAGAATCAACAACAGAGAAGTGCGTAACACCTGAGTCGAACCATACGTCTAACGTATCCATTACTTTTTCGTACTTATCAGCGTCTTCTGCGCCCATAAGTTCAGCAGCGTCTACATCCCACCAAGCTTGAATGCCTTTCTCTTCAACTAGCTTCGCAACTTTTTCAATAAGCGCTGGGCTTTCTGGGTGAAGTTCTGCTGTTTCTTTATGAACAAACAAAGCAATTGGCACACCCCAAGTACGTTGACGAGAGATACACCACTCAGGACGACCTTCAACCATGCCTTCGATACGGCTTTGACCCCATTCAGGCAACCACTCAACACTCTTGATTGACTCTAGTGCTTTAGCACGTAGGCCAGCTTGATCCATAGAGATGAACCACTGTGGTGTTGCACGGAAGATTATTGGAGTTTTGTGTCTCCAACAGTGTGGGTAGCTGTGCTCGTAAGCGTGGTGATGCAGAAGTGCACCTTTCTCTTTTAGAACTTCTAAAACAGAGTCGTTCGCTTTGAATACATGCTGACCAGCAAATAGCTCAGTATCAGGCAGGTAAACGCCGTTAGAGCCTACTGGGTTAGCGATTTCTAGGTTGTACTTCTTACCAACCACGAAATCCTCTTGACCGTGACCAGGAGCAGTGTGAACCACACCAGTACCAGAATCCGTCGTAACGTGATCACCAAGGATCGCAGGAACTGTGAAGTCGTAGAACGGGTGGTTGAACTGAGAAAGCTCAAGATCAGCACCAGTTGCAAAGCCTAGGTTATGGAAATGCTCGATGCCTGCACGATCCATTACGTCTTTTGCTAGTTCAGAAGCAACAACGATACGTTGAGCTGGCTGGTCGCCATTCGCTTCAACTTGGATAAGCACGTATTCAAGATCGTCACGTAGACATACTGCACGGTTAGCCGGCAGAGTCCATGGTGTTGTTGTCCAGATAACGATAGAGATTTCGCCCTGACCCGCGTGACCTTCAGCTAGAGTAAATTTCTCTAGAAGCGCCGCTTCGTCAGCTGCTGTAAATTTCACATCGATAGATGGAGAAACTTTATCTTTGTATTCAACTTCAGCTTCAGCCAGAGCAGAACCACAATCAGTACACCAGTGAACGGGTTTGAAACCTTTAAGAAGGTGACCTTTATCTGCGATTTTGCCTAGAGAACGAATGATGTTCGCTTCTGTGCCGAAATCCATAGTGCGGTAAGGTTTGTCCCACTCGCCCATGATGCCAAGACGTTTGAAGCTCTCTTTCTGACCTTCAACTTGACCCGCAGCGTACTTACGACACTCTTCGCGGAATTCAGCAGCCGAAATCTTCTGACCAGGCTTACCTTTCTTCTTCTCAACCATTAGCTCGATTGGAAGACCGTGACAGTCCCAACCAGGGATGTACGGTGCATCAAAACCAGAAAGGGTCTTAGATTTGATAATAATGTCTTTAAGAATCTTATTCAGCGCGTGGCCAATGTGAATGTCGCCGTTCGCGTATGGAGGGCCATCATGCAGTACGAAAGATTTTTTACCTTTCTTTGCCTTACGGATTTCGCCGTAAAGATCTTCTTTGTACCAACGCTTCAGCATTTCTGGCTCACGATTTGCCAGATTGCCGCGCATTGGGAACCCTGTTTCTGGTAAGTTCAGGGTATCTTTATAATCACTCATCGATTCTTAATTCCGTTATATTGGGCGAAGTTAGACATTATGTTAATCGGTGGAATCATCCGATTAATTCTTTAGCTGAAGCAGCCACACCCTTGCGGCTTCAGCATCCAATTCTATTTGATTCTTTAGTGCGTCGAACGATTCAAATTTTATCTCGTCGCGCAGTTTGTGCAAAAGTCGTACTTCTAACTGTTTACCATATAAATTGGCTTTAAAGTCAAAAAAATGCACTTCCAATTGCTGCCTTACCCCATTAACTGTTGGTCGTTGTCCAATATTAGCAACGCCACCGACAGGAACACCGTCGATATCCAAAGCTTCAACAACATACACTCCCGATACAGGAGAAACACAACGCTTTAATGGAATATTAGCGGTAGGGAAACCGATAGTTCTCCCTAGTTTTCGACCATGGGACACTCGACCACTAATACTGTAATCACGTCCTAACATGGTAGCACTTGCAGCCAAGTCATCGACCGCTAATGCATTTCGTATCTCAGTACTGCTTACTCGTAATTGGTTTAAGCAATAGCTTTGGGTGCTGACCACCTCAAAACCGTACTTCTCGCCCGCCTCTCTGAGCATAGCGAAATTACCGGTACGACCTTTACCAAAGCAAAAATCGTCACCAACCACCAAGAACTTCACACCAAGCTTATCAACCAAAAGATCCTTAATGAATGCTTCCGCGGATAAACTTGCAAAATACTGATTAAAATTAACACACAATAAGCGACTGATATCTAGCTTACTCAGTTGCACGTATTTGTCTCGTAAACGAGTTAAACGTGCTGGCGCTCTATCTCGGGCAAACAGCTCCATAGGCTGCGGTTCAAACGTCATAACAACAGAAGGTAGCCCTAATGCTGCAGCTTGTTTAGAAACCTGACTCAAAACCTCTTGATGTCCTAAATGAACACCATCGAAGTTACCTATGGTTAATACACAGCCATGATGCTGCGCTTTAATATTGTGTATACCTCGGATCAGTTCCATTATGATCAGCTAAAACCTGTTATTTGCATCATTTATTGTGTGAAACCGACGGATTATATACTAATCAGTATTAATCTGTCGCTGCTTTTAAATGTTTTACTCGGATACCTAAAATCAGTACCGAAACAATATAAACAAAGCCACCAAGTCCAATCAAGCCAGTTAATGTCAGCGCTCTCTGGCTAAAGCTCCATTCAAGCCAATGTTGCATATTATCCAGCTGCCATAAAATAGCCGCTACCATCACCACACCTGAGATAATTAATTTGGCACTGAACAACAAGGTTGTCTTAGTTAATTGATACACACCCGCAAGGTGCAATCCTCGATATAACAAGGCCATATTCACAAAGGCAGACAGTGCCGTCGCAATCGCCAAACCCACATAGCCATAAAAATAAGCAAAGATCGCGTTAAACACCATATTGGTCACCATAGCGATAATGCCGTACTTAACCGGTGTTTTGGTATCTTGGCGAGAGTAATAGCCCGGAGCTAAAACTTTAATCAGCATGAAATTAAGCAAGCCTGATGCGTAAGCTACCAATGACATCGATGCTTGCTGTACATCGTGTGGAGAGAACTCACCACGCATAAATAGCACCATCAACATGGGTTTAGCTAAAACGATAAGACCTAACATCGCAGGAATACCAAGCAGCAACACCATGCGCACGCCCCAATCCATGGTATGCGCGAACCCTTCCCCTTGAGCATCTACGTGTTTACGAGACAAAGCAGGAAGAATCACAGTCGCAATCGCGATACCGAATAAACCGAGAGGAAATTCAAGCAGTCGGTCTGAGTAGTACAACCAACTGATAGAGCCTGTTGCGAGGAAGCTGGCAATAAAGGTATCAAACAATAAGTTGATTTGGCTGACCGATACACCGAACAGAGCAGGGATCATTAATGTGCGGATCTTAACCACACCCGGGTCTCTCCATCCCCACTTCGGCTTAACCAACACACCCGCTTTGATCAAGAAAGGCATTTGGAAAAGGAATTGGACTAAGCCACCAAGAAACACACCAATAGCCAAACCAATTTCTGGTTGTTCTAAATTAGGTGAGATAAACCATGCAGCGCCTATGATCATCACGTTCAAGAACACAGGAGTAAAAGAAGAGACCGCAAATTTACCTAATGTATTAAGAATGGCACCAGATAAAGCGACGAAGGTGATAAACCATAAATAAGGAAAGGTAATCTTGAGCATAAAGCTCGCTAGCTCAAATTTGGGTGCTGATGGGCCATCATTTAGCCAGTCGATAAACCAACCCGCACCAAACATCGCGGTGATCACGCCAGAGCCCAATACCCCGATGACGGTGACAATAGAAACTAAAACCCCGAGCGTCCCCGACACCTTAGCAATTAAATCTCGTGTCTTATCTTTATCACCTGCGGCGTGATATTCCGTTAATACAGGAACAAACGCTTGAGAAAACGCACCTTCTGCAAAAAGTCGACGTAAGAAATTAGGAATTTTATTAGCGAAGAAAAATACGTCGGCACTCGCTCCTGCCCCCATCAAATTTGCTACTACTACATCACGTACTAGCCCCAATACACGGGAAACAAAAGTCATTGCGCTGACAATCAGGCCTGACTTTAATAGTCGTTTACTCACAGAAACCTCTGACACTGGTTGATTACTTTCAAGCGAGGATAAATACTATCCTGTCCTAAGAAGCATATTTATTAGCATTGGTCTAAAAATGCTGTTAGAATCCCCGCCATCTTAACCGCGATGACCTTTCCATACCAAAGTTTGTTTGGCTACGATTGGTTTTTGCACAAATCATTTGACAATTAAGCGCTAATGAGGGATAGTCCTCGCCCTTAAATTGTCACCGAACTAAGTTTTTGGGAGTTAGACCCTTGGCAAACAGTAAATCTGCTAAGAAGCGCGCTATCCAAGCTGAGAAACGTCGCCAGCACAATGCTAGCCGTCGTTCTATGATGCGCACTTACATGAAAAAGACTATCGCAGCTATCGCAGCTGGTGATAAAGAAGCTGCAACTGCTGCTCTTGTAGAAGTTACACCACTTCTTGACCGTATGGCGACTAAAGGCCTTATTCATAAGAATAAAGCTGCACGTCATAAGTCTCGTTTCGCTGCTGCAATCAAAGCTCTTTAATAGAAATTTGATTACAACGCAAAACGAAAAAAACCGGCCTAGGCCGGTTTTTTTATATCTAAATTTTGAGTAACGCTTTTATTTTACGTGCTAACAGCCGTTTTTCTGACCGATAAACAATTTAAGCAGATAGATAAAACAAACAATCAGAAAAATAAATAGAGAAGCAAATTGGTACGTAGATAGATAGGTAAACACTAACGTTCAATGTGAAATGCTAACACTTCCTTGTGTCATTCTATCGCTGATAAGAAATCCCCCTCCCACCAGCAATAAGCTACTTGCAGTAAATACCATGCAGTAGGTTAATCATCGCTTTTACTTCTTCACTACTCAATGTGTAATACACAGTTTGAGCTTCTTTGCGAGTTTCGACCAAACCATCTCTTCTCAACCAAGCAAGATGTTGAGATAAAGCAGACTGACTCAGTTCCAACTTGCCACACAACTCCCCAACCGACAGTTCAGTGCCATGTAATAGGCACAAAATCTGTAAGCGACGCTCGTTAGCCATGGCTTTGAGTAGAATCACAGCTTGTGCTGAGTTCTTCTCCATCTCTTTTAAGTTCATAGTTTGGCTCCCTACAACCTTTACGCCAACTACGGGCTATCAGTATTTCCGGCATATTGCGGATTTATGATAATCGATATCAATTCATTAACAAACTATCTCACTCGAACAATTTGCTAAAATCTGCGTCACATACGTTTTTTACTGCTGGATGTTGGATCATCCTCTCAGCAAATATGACGTAGTACTCCTCTTTTAACTCTTCAATACCGCCTAATAGTTGCAGTGATGTGTCGTCTTCCACTTCAGACATATAAATCGTCGGTGCTAAAAATATTACGTCATGATGGTAACGAGCAAAAGCCTTCATCAATGCGGCATCATCAAACTCACCTAAAATATCTGGCTTAAGCCCTTGTCTATCAAACCATTGCAGCACTTTACGACCCATTGAGGTTCGGCTGCCAGGGATCAAAAGCTTTCTTTGCTCCAATACAGCAGGGAAATTAACCCCTTCAACCTGACCTGAACTAAAAAAGCTCATTCCACTCTCACCCAGCTTTTTACTGAACAGGCCCGGGCTTTGACTAGAGTCCACCGGACAGTCAGACAAAATCATATCGAGCTTATGTTGAGAGAGTTGCTCAAGTAGCATTTCATGGGTCGATTCAAAACAGCGCAAGTGAATGCTGTTATCTGGAGGGATGGTCGACATCAGTATCTTACTGACGAGTCTTTTAGAGAGCGCATCCGCGACGCCAACATCAAACAGAATATTGGAGTGCTGGCTGTAATTCACGATGTCCAGCATCTCGTAACTCAGGCCAAACATACGATCGGCATATTTAAAGACCAGTTGCCCAAGCTCTGTAGGCTCAACACTTCGGCCATTACGCTTGGTCAACTTGCCATCCATGCGTTCTTCTAAGGCTTTTATCTGCCCCGTTACCGTTTGTGGTGTTAGGAATAGGGCTTCTGCAGCTTTAGTAACAGAGCCTTGCTTGCAAACCATCCAGAAGTAATACAGATGGTTGTAGTTGAGATGCGACATAGATGTGCCGTAATAAAAGAGTAGATACCCTTTTATATCAAATATGACACCGCCACTCAACAAACTCGGAAAAACCTAACCAAACATAGATTTACCACTTATTTTTTCGAAGTGTCTGATTTCATAATGTAATATTTCATCGATTATTTTCAATTTTTTTCTAACTTTTAAGATCTATATCACCTATAGAATTTCCATTAAAAAACAATTTAAAACAACAACTTAAAACAACCACATTAGCAATTGGAATATTTAAAGAGTAAATCATCACAAAAAAGTCGCACCTAAACCAAAATGTAATATTACTGAAATATTTCCCCTCTAACATCACGCTCAGATTAAACAAACAGACCAAACACAGACTTAAACGGTCCAATGGAGAAAACATTATGAACCAAGCTACTACTGCAGCAGCGCCTATCTCGAGCACTACTCGTTGGCTACGCTGGGCTAACTTGGCATTCATGCTTTACCTACTATTACTTTCAGTTTCAATGGTTGGTACAGGCTTCAAATGGGCAACAGGCGAGCAAGCAAAGGTTCTTTTCGAATTTGCTTCACACCCAGTTGCAGGCTTAATGATTGGTTTAGTAGCAACAGCGCTTATTCAATCATCAAGTACAGTTACTTCAATTATCGTTGGCCTTGTGGCAGGTGGTTTACCTGTTGAGCTAGCAATTCCTATGATCATGGGTGCTAACATTGGTACTACGGTAACCAATACGCTAGTTAGCCTTGGTCACGTTCGTTGTAAAGAAGAGTTCAAACGTGCATTCGCAAGTGCGACAATCCACGACTTCTTTAACCTATTAGCCGTTGCTATCTTCCTACCACTAGAGATGGCGTTTGGAATTCTAGAGAAAATTTCTCACTGGTTAGTATCACCGATGTTAGCAACAGGTGATATGAGCATGGGTGGTCTTAACTTCATCAAGCCAATCACTAAGCCTGTTGTAAGTGCGATTAAAGAACCACTATCAACGTTTGGCGACACTGTTGGCGGCATCATGCTTATCGCTCTAGGTATCGCAACTATCTTCGTAGCTATTACTGTAATGGGTAAGCTGATGAAGAGCCTAATGGTTGGTCGTGCTCGTGAGATTCTAAAGAACGCAATCGGTCGTGGTCCAATCCACGGTATCGCTTCTGGCTCTATCGTGACTATCCTTGTTCAGTCTTCTTCTACGACAACAAGCTTGATGGTTCCACTAGTAGGTTCAGGTGTTCTTAAAGTACGTGACGTTTACCCATTCACTCTGGGTGCAAACATCGGTACATGTATTACGGCTCTACTTGCAGCTACAGCAGTGTCTGGTGAGTTCGCAGTATTCGCACTACAAATTGCTCTAGTACACTTGGTGTTCAACATCATGTCAACGGTATTCATCTTCGGTATCCCGTTCCTACGTGAACTTCCAGTTAAAGCGGCAGACATGATTTCAGACATGGCTGTGAAGAACAAAGCTGTAGTGGCTGGTTACCTTGTTGCGGTATTCCTTGTACTGCCTGGTAGCGTGTTAGCTCTTACCGCTTAATAGCAAAATAAACATCGCTTATAGCAAAGCCCGCTACCTCCTAGGTTGCGGGCTTTTTCTTTTTAAGAGCAGATACGGGATTCGGGTAAACGAGTAACGAAGAGCTAAAATCAAATTCGAGATATGAGTAAGCTTGTGACAAGAGCTGAAACTGATACGATATAAGAGTAAATCGGTAAGGTAAGCATTACTCACCAAAGAAGTCCGTTCTAGCTCTTCGTATCCCGCATCTCGTTTACCCGCATCTATATATTTCCGTCATTCCCTACAGCGAGGAACGAGCGTGATAGGGAATCCCACAAACACACCACGAAAGAGACTCCCAACTCCTTCCTTCGTCAGTCTAGGGAATGATGAATCGAAAAAAGATTCGAGATGCGTGTAAGCGAGTATCGAAGAGAAAGAGCCAATGCGCGTTGAGAGTATACGAGTAACATAAAGCATCACACAGCATATGATTTCTCTGCTCTTCGAATCTCGATTACTCGTCACTGTAACTTAGATACAAAAAAGGCTGCACAGAGGCAGCCTTTCAATCAAACAAAGCGAGTGAGATTAAACCGAGAATGGGTACTTAATCGCTTCGTGGCATTCGTAACCTTCAACCCAGAAGTCATCCATCGTTACCCATGTTTCCAAATCTTCTAGAGACTTAATCTGAGGATTGATATGGAATGTTGGGCCAGCTAACGGCTCACGCTTTAACTGGATATCACGCATAGGTGCAAGTTGATCTTCGTAAATATGAGCATTTACTAGCTTATGGTAAGCCACGCCAGCTTTCTTACCCGTGATTTGCGCCATGATAGCTAGGAAGACATACACTTGAACCATGTTGAAGTTCAGGCCTAGGGGTACATCGCAAGAGCGCTGAGTGCTGTTTAGGTACAGAGTATCACCAAGTAGTGAGAAGTGATGGCTGTACATACACGGACGCAAACATCCCATGTGGAACTCACCTGGGTTGTAGAAGTTTAAGATCTCGCCGCGGTCATCAATACCGTTAGTTAGATCATCAACAATCTTCTTCAGTTGGTCGATATGACCGCCGTCAGGTTTTGCCCATGCACGTCCTTGAACGCCATAAACACGGCCCATGTCATCTTCACCCTTGCGGTAAGGGTTATTCAGCCATGCTTCATTCAGGTTAGAATTCGCATCCCAAGTTTTAGTCCCTAGCTTACGAAAATCTTCAGCATTGTCGTAACCACGGATATAGCCAAGCAGCTCAGCAACTGCGGCTTTCCAAAAACTCTTACGCGTTGTTACCAGTGGGAATTGGTTATTACCAACATCATATTCAAGGTCAGCATTGATCACGGTTAGGCAACGCTTGCCCGTGCGTTCATTTTCAATCCAAGTACCGTCATCAACGATACGCTGACAGAGATCTAAATACTGTTTCACACCAATTCCTTACTTCGTTTGTTGTGGTAATTCGTCTTTGTAGTGACCACGCTTGTATGCCCACACCATCATCAGCACACCGATGATAACCATTGGCAGTGACAAAATTTGTCCCATAGAGATAAATCCACCGAACAAACCTAGGTGAGCATCAGGTTCACGTACGTATTCTACTAAGAAGCGGAATGTACCATATCCAGCTAGGAATAACCCTGATACAGAACCAAGAGGACGCGGCTTTTTGATAAACCAGTTCAAGATGAAGAACAGCACGATACCTTCAAGCGCCATCTCGTAAAGTTGAGATGGGTGACGAGGAAGTGGACCACCGTTAGGGAACACAATCGCCCATGGCACATCAGTCACACGGCCCCAAAGCTCGCTGTTCATGAAGTTACCTAGACGGCCCATACCTAAACCAAATGGGACGAGTGGTGCAATCATGTCTGCCACGCCAAAGAAGGTGCGACCATTCTTTTTCGCATACCAGAACATTGCGGTGATAACACCCAGCAAGCCACCGTGGAAAGACATACCGCCAGTCCATACCTTAAATAGGTACAGTGGGTCTGCTAGGAAAAGGTCAAAGTTGTAGAAAAGTACGTAGCCAATACGACCACCCAACACCACACCTAGAAAGCCAGCAAACAGTAAGTCTGATACTTGCTCTCGAGTCCAACCACTACCCGGTTGATCAGCTCGGCGATTTGCTAACCAAAGAGCAAACATAAAACCGACAAGGTACATTAGGCCGTACCAACGAACTGAGATTGGTCCTAGTTCAATAAGAACAGGATCGATATTTGGGAATTCGATAAAACCCTGAGACATACTTGGCTCTCTATCTAAATTGATTAACGGTTAGCTCAATGACTAACAGAAAAGACACTACAGCAGCATTGTGGCTGCTATAAACATTAAAAATACCGCAAAGAATTTCTTCAGCACAGGGGTTGGCAATTGAGTGGCCAGTTTCGCACCCACTCGAGTGGTCAAAACTGAGGTACAAGATATCGCGATCAAAGCCGGTAGATAAACATAACCCAAGCTATACGCAGGAAGATCATCGACAGAAGATCCATGCCAAATGAAACCTAGCATTCCCGAAATCGCGATAACACAACCGCATACCGAAGATGAGCCGACGGCTTTACGCATTTCCACACCGTGATGGTTAAGGAAAGGTACCGATAAAGACCCACCGCCAATGCCCGCTAAGCTTGATACCAAACCAATCCCGCCGCCACACAACACGGTTTTAGCTGAACCCGGCATCGATTTTTGGCTCTTGGAGCGAATCGACAATAGCATTTGCAACGCCAACACCAAAACAATCACACCAAAGACTTTTGGTAAGTATTGAGCTGGAATTACATCGGCCACGAAAGAGCCGAGGAAGCCACCTATCACCACACCTGGCATCAACCATTTAACGACAAACATCTCTACGTTACCCAACTTTAGATGGTTAATCGCAGACGATCCCGACGTAACGATGATGGTTGATAGCGAAGTAGCCAATGCCATTTGCATCGCAAACTCTTGGGGGATACCCGCTTTAGGAAGCAAAAACAGTAAGGCAGGAACAACCAGCAAACCACCACCAATGCCTAGCAAGCCTGCTAAAACACCAACAATAGCACCAAGGCCCGCTAACAAACCTATCAGTTCATATGACACGTTAAATCCTATTTTTTACCTGCTCGAATGAAGCCTGTAAATTCACGCTCTTCGAAATAGTTCAGCATCATACTATAGATGTCACTACCATACGGTTTTGAAAGTGCCTTATTTGCCAAATCCTGTAATTCAGCCAAGTTCGATTGACGAATCAAATATTTGGTTCTTGCGACATTCGAGGTATTCATACTTAACGTCTCATACCCCAATCCAATCAATAGCAGCGCGCCCATCGGGTCACCGGCTAACTCGCCACAAATACAAACAGGTAATTGATATTGCTTACAAGTATCATGAATTTGTTTTAATGCCATGATCACCGCAGGGTGCATTGATTCATAGACATCGGATACTCGTGAATTGTTCCGATCAACCGCTAATAAATATTGGGTTAAGTCGTTGGTACCGACTGAAACAAAGTCGACCTTATGCGCAATCAGCGGCAGTATGTACAGCATGGATGGCACTTCAATCATGATACCAACGCGAGGCATACGCACTCGGTTATCAAGCTCATGCACTTCATCATACGCTTGTTCAATCAACTGTAGCGCGTCATCCAACTCCTGTGCACCAGAGATCATCGGCAGCAAAATACTCAAGTTATGGCTTTCACAGCTCGCACGTAGCATGGCACGTAACTGAATAATAAAGATGTCAGGATGATCGAGCGTAAACCGAATACCACGCCAACCAAGGAATGGATTGTCCTCTTCGATAGGAAAATACGGTAAGGCCTTATCACCACCGATATCGAGTGTACGCATCACCACTTGTTTCTCTGGGTAGCTTGCCAGTACAGAACGATACTGCTTGAATTGTTCATCCTCTGACGGGAATCTTTGCTGCAACAAGAAAGAAATTTCAGTTCGATACAGCCCTACGCCATCAACGCCTTGGTTGATAGCGATGTTAGTGTCTGCACTTAAACCCGCATTAAGCAGAATCTCGACTTGCTTGTTGTCTTGCGTTTTTGCCGGTAGGTACAGCTCGCGATTGACCATAGAGGAGAGCTCACTCTCTTCTAGAATCAGCCCTCGATACTCTTTGAGCAGGCTTTTAGTCGGCTCAATAAAGATCTCACCGCTATACCCATCAACAATCGCTCGCTTGCCATTAGCTTGAGCTAGGTTGAGGTTTACCCCCATGACGGAAGGTATGCCAAGCGCTCGAGATAAAATCGCTGCGTGCGAGTTCGCCGCCCCTTCCAAGGAAATCACCGCTAAGAGCTTTTCTTTGGGAATAGACGCTAATACCGAAGCGGTTAACTCACGAACCACTAGGATAATCGGCTTCTCTAACGTGCGAAGTTCATGTTCAGAGTTGTGGAGGAAATAGAGCAGCCTTTGTCCGAGCTCTCGGATGTCTTGTGCTCTCTCACGAAGATACACGTCCGACATACGAGCAAAGCGATTAGAATAACTCTCTACAACCTGTCTTAGTGCCCAATCGGCTTTATCGCCTTTCTGGATTTGGCTTTTTAGATCCTTACGCAGCATAGGATCGTTGAGTAAGTGAGTAAACAGGTCAAAGATCGCCAACGCATCTTTATTGATTTCGCTATCTAAGCGCTTTCGCATGCGCTTAAAGTCATTGAGGGCGTTTTCAACCGCTACCGCCAACAACTCATGCTCTCTCTCTATATTGAGCGTCGAAGCAGGATAAACATCGGTGAGTTCAGGCTGAGTGTTGTCCCACCATAAGTCACCAATCGCCACGCCCGATGAAGCTGCAATACCTTTAGTAGCCGGTAGCTTCTGTTGCTCTAACAGCCAATGGCCTTGAGTTTGGGCGTGCGCCACAATAACGGCAAGTTGTGCAGAGAGCGTGACAAGGAAGGATTCTTCCATCTCACTAAATAAACGTGGGGTCTTCTGTTGAATGACCAATACACCGAGCACTTGCTTGCGGTGGATAATCGGAGTACCGAGAAAAGAGTGATAGACGTTTTCTCCAAGCTCTGGAAAAAACTTATAAGCAGGGTGAGCAGACGCTTGTGCAAGGTTGATAGGTTCAGCACTTCTTTTAACAAGGCCAACCAGACCTTCGTCAAAACCAATGTGAATGCTATTGCCTTTGAAGATCAGGCCTTGAGTTGCCATCAACTCAAGGCGCTGCATATCATTATTTGCCAAATACACGGTGCAACATTCCGTCTGCATCGCACTGCATGTCTCTTTAACCAAAATATCAAGAGCCGTCGACACATCTTCAACTCTTGATACGTGTTCAACTATTTCCCTTAGTTGACTGAGCATGCTTAACCTCTACGCAATTTGCGCTTTCCTTTTATTTTTCGCTCTTTAAACGGCATTGCTAAAGATGCGAACTCTTTCATCGCTCGACGGTAAACATCTCGCTTGAAAGAAACAACTTGTCGAACTGGGTACCAGTAACTCACCCAACGCCAACCATCAAACTCAGGTGTACTTCCACGCTGCATATTGATATGCGATTCATCGCAATCTAAGCGCAAAAGGAACCACTTCTGTTTTTGTCCAATACAGACAGGTTTAGAATCCCACCGAACCAGTCGTTTGGGTAGCTTGTAGCGTAACCAATGACGACTTGTCGCGACGATCTTTACATCCTTTTTAGTAAGGCCAACCTCTTCATACAACTCGCGGTACATTGCCTGTTCCGGAGTCTCACCTTCATCTATTCCCCCTTGAGGGAATTGCCATGAATGTTGCCCGTATCGTTTAGCCCAGAAGACCTGACCATGGTTGTTACAGATTACAATACCAACATTTAATCGGTAACCATCGCCATCTATCACTGGCCAACCTCTATCTAAATTTTTAATTACTCTGATTTTTCCACATATCCCCAATCGGAGCAAACTTAGTGACGTGATAAGCGCTATATTTATGAATAATAACTAGGAATATGGATAAGTTTTGCTCAAATTCTAGTTACCCACACAATAGTGAGACATAGACCACATTTATTCACCTTTTCTGTGAATAACTATGTGAAGAATTACCCGCAATCGTTTTTTTTAATCCATAGATTCATCAACACCAAAAACAACAAATCAGTCAAAATAATTTTATTATTATATAAATCAGTAAATTAAAATAACATTCTAGTTTTAAAAAACATTAGAAATGTAAAAGATCTTTCAGAAACCTGACATGGTTAAAGATCAACCACTCCGATGTTTATCCACACTACTAAGTGAAAGATTCATTTTGAACCCCATTTGGCAAGCATTTTATCCACCATAAACCCCTGTTTATTTATCCACTAAATTAATATTTCAATTAATTACCTTTATGTCCTGTGGATAACCCTGAGTTTGATCCCTTCTCTCGCAAGGAGATCATTTCTTAACCAGTCGTCATTTGGTGATAACTTCTGATAAAATCATTTTTTTGATCATGCCTTTTATTATGAAACCAGAACCACAAACACAACAAGAGCTGTTAGAGCGCGCGTATGCCATCGCTGGAATGACCTTTAAAGAGCTCGCTGACGAAGCTGAGATGGTGATGCCAAACGACCTTAAGCGTGATAAAGGCTGGGTTGGGCAGCTATTGGAATGGCACTTGGGTGCACCTGCAGGCAGTAAGCCAGAACAAGATTTTGCCAAGCTCGGTATCGAGCTAAAAAGCATTCCGATTAGCTACTCTGGCAAGCCACTCGAAACCACCTTTGTGTGTGTTGCTCCTTTGATGGGTGTGCAAGGCATAACTTGGGAAACCAGCCACGTTCGAAACAAGCTGTCTAAGGTGTTGTGGATCCCTGTCGAGGGAGAAAGAGAGATCCCGCTAGCAGAGAGGCATGTAGGATCCCCTTTGCTATGGACACCAAGCGAGGCTGAAAACGAGCTTCTAAAAAGGGATTGGGAAGAACTGATGGAATTGATCGTGTTAGGCAATGTTGAACAAATAACAGCAAGGCACGGTGAAGCGCTGCATCTACGACCAAAAGCCGCCAACAGCCGAGTGTTAACGGAAGCCTACGGTGCAAGTGGAAAGCCCATCAAGACTAAACCGCGTGGTTTTTACCTAAGAACTCAATTCACCCACAAATTGCTGACGACACACTACGCATAGGTCGCTTAACGCACTTCAAAGATAGGATGATCAGTGTGTTATCAACCGTCGGTAGTAAGAAACGAGTTCTAATGAGGTTTGAGCGCCAGTTCAATATCACAGTAGCTTTGGCTTGGCTCATTACCAAACTCATCATAGGCGTTGTGTAAGCGAAGATACGCCTTTTCAAAGCCGAGCCGGAGTAACTCTTCTTTCACTTGATCCAAGGATCCAAAGTGAAGCGGCTCACCGTCTTGCTTTACCGGTTCTAGCTTGTGTTTATATTCCACTGCTAATAGATATTCCGAGATATCGGAACAGCCAATAACGTATACCTTTGGTGTTTGATACGAGTCTTTGTGCTCTCCATGTAACCACATGTCTAATTGATGCTTTTGCATAGCCAGCCTCCCTTGCTCTATAAAGCGTAGTAGAACTCTTTTTCTTTACTAGATAACGACTTAAAAAAGCACACATAACGGCTTAAAAAAGCAAAAAAGAGAAGCAAGTGCTTCTCTTTTTTGGCCAGTTCTAGTTCAAAAGCTTGCACTTCCGACGCCACAACTATCGCTGATATTTATCTTAAGGGGTGAAAGGCGCTATCACCCCACAAGATTACGTCGGTATTCGCGCGCTTAAGACTCGACGAAGGTGACGAACTCGACGTTCAATCGTAACGACTTCAGGTTCAGAAAAACCAATTGGTCGACCATCGGCTTCAAGGCCAATATCTCTCAATAAATGAGTATTGTTCCATGGTAGATCGTATGAACTACGACGAACTTTTCGTTGCCATTCACGTTCTTCACGACGAAGGTCTGCACGGATAAGGACTGTTGCTAGTTTTAAGTATACTGAGTGACGCATAATAACTCTCCAGTTGTAAAATAAACTGAGGAAAAATAGCGTGTTAAATAGTATGAGGGCTTCTCACTTAGCTGCTATTTTTCCGCAGCCAAATAAGGGTACGGATCTATTAGTTAGGTTTATCTTGGGTGTTTCGATCGGCCATGGCTGATGTTTGTGACATAACAGTCACCATGTCAGTACACGGATCAAACGACGCGCAAATATGCTGTATAAAATCGAAATGTTTCATTTGCGCCTCCAAACTAACTAAAAAATCCAAAAAGAAATGAGATAATAAAAGCAAATAAGTCTTTGTTAAACCATTGCTTTCACGGTTAAAGTCTAACCAAGTGAGTATATTATTCAACCGATAATTGATTAACAATTTCAAAACAAATGATTCACCCAAAATATTAGTTGCATATTACTTTATATATAACATATTCACTATGATTATATAAAATCACAGAACATCTCTCTTAAAGACCGAGCCTCTAATAGCTCAATCTATCAACCTGTAAATCTGTCAATCTGTCAGCAGTCAACGATCAACGATCAACGATCAACGAGAAGTTGCAGCAATGGATATAAAAAAACCACGCATCATGCGTGGCTCTTAGATTGACACTAACGGGATAGAATCAATGAATAGAGAGCTCTAAACAACACCTTCAGAAATCAGGCTATGTTTGTTCAGCAATCGGTACATGGTTGCACGCGAAACTCCAAGCTCCTTAGCGGCCAACGATACTTGACCACCATAAGATTCCAGAACAATCAGCAACGCATCTCGCTCTGAACGCTCACGGATACTTTTGAGACTGCGGCGCTCATCATTCTGTTTTGGTAAATCCAGTTGGTGATCCTCAATGATCACAGCATCAGACATCAACACAACACGCTTAATCTGATTCATCAGCTCACGCACATTTCCAGGCCAATGGTATCGATTCATCGAACGGATAGCATCGTCTGAGAAGCTCTTCGCTTGAGCATTAAACTCTTTCGAGTACTCACGCAGAAAATGATTCGCCAGTACTGAAATATCGCTCACACGTTCTTTTAAGCTTGGAACATGAATACGCAGAACATTGATATAGTGATAAAGCTCTTCATTGAAGTCGCCCTCGATCAACGCCTTCTCGATATCAGAGGAGTTCGCGGCCAGAATACGCACATCGACAGATTTAGGTCCATTCGCAGTTTCAATCTTACCTTCTTGTAGAAAGCGCAACAGGTTCAGTTGTTGATTGCGTGGCATCGCTAAAACATCATTAAGCAAGATGGTTCCGCCATCGGCTTCTTCCAACATACAAGGCGCAGTCGCTGACTGTGCTGATATGCCAAACACCTCGGCCTCTATTCTCATTTCAGACAAGGCACGACAGTTAACCGTTAAAAATGGTTTCTGTGCTCGCGACGAATTTTGATGAATCGAGCGTGCAATCGTCTCTTTACCAGCCCCACTCTCGCCATAAATCAAGATACTGACATCAGTCGGCCCAATACGCTTTACTTGGTCTCTCAAGCGCTTCACGGCCACAGAATCGCCTAGCAGTCCCATGTTGTTATTGATGCCGTAGTTTGGCCATACCTTCTGCTCAAGCTTAAGCATACCCAGTTGGTGACCAATGGTACTCAGCAATTGAGAATCTGGGATTGGCGCCGTGAAAAAGTCGATACAGAAGTTCACGATAAATTGGCAAATGGTATCAGAGCTCAATTGCGATTCACGAATAAAGGCGAGCCATCTTACTTGCTTGTTGTTGCTCACGAGATTAGCGATACCGTTAAGGCTAAACTCATCATGACTAAGATCCACAATGCCAATGCATGGGCCAATATCAGCAATCAAGGCATCGGCTTTTCGTAAATCTGCACACTGGGTACACTGCCAACCCACTTGTTCTAACACTGATAACCAGGGTTCGTACGCACCACCAACGACGATAAGAGAACCTGGTAAGGAATCCATCTTAAATTGAGTTCCCATCCTTCTTCCTTATTCTATTTTTATTTAAATCAGACTAATACGAGTCACTGCTTCATCGTTCGACAAAATGCCGCGAGAGCGTATTCAGCGCAGAGACGTATAGTAGTGAGACTATCTTAGATTTTATGTCTCAATAGTAAGACTATGTCAGAAATAACGATTTTTCGAATCAAGAGTGCGGTACAGATTAGGTTTTGAAGCCCCAAAACAGAAAAAGCCACTCTTCAGTGGCTTTTTAATTACATAGGCTGTTACGCCCTATAAGCGAGAATTACGCCTGTGGACGCATTGCCGGGAACAAGATCACGTCACGGATTGTGTGCGTGTTTGTAAATAGCATTGCTAGACGGTCGATACCGATACCTTGACCCGCTGTTGGCGGTAGGCCGTGCTCTAGTGCAGTAATGTAGTCTGCATCGTAGTACATCGCTTCGTCATCACCCGCGTCTTTCGCGTTAACTTGCGCTTTGAAACGCTCGTCTTGGTCTTGTGCATCGTTAAGCTCAGAGAAACCATTCGCAACTTCACGGCCACCGATGAAGAACTCAAAACGGTCTGTGAAGAACGGGTTGTCATCGCTACGACGAGCTAGAGGAGAGATGTCCGCTGGGTAGCCAGTGATGAACGTTGGTTGAATTAGCTGAGGCTCAGCCGTTTCACCAAAGATCTCTTCTAGAAGCTGACCACATGTCCAGAACGTTTCTACGTCTACGTGTACAGATTTTGCGATAGCAACCATCTTTTCACGGTCTTGTAGGTCTGCTTCTGTTAGCGCTTGAATCTCAGCGTGCTCAGGGTTGTAGTGTTTGATTGCATCGAACATGCTCATGCGAGCGTAAGTGCCACCGAACTCAACCGTTTCGTCACCGTAAGGCATAGAAGTAGAACCAAGAACGTCCATTGCTGCCGTGCTTAGCATCTCTTCTGTCAGATCCATAAGGTCTTTGTAGTCAGAGTACGCTTGGTAGAATTCCATCATTGTGAATTCTGGGTTGTGACGTGGAGATAGACCTTCGTTACGGAAGTTACGGTTGATCTCGAATACACGGTCAAAACCACCCACCACTAGACGCTTAAGGTAAAGCTCTGGTGCAACACGTAGGTACATGTCGATGTCTAGTGCATTGTGATGAGTGATGAACGGACGTGCAGTTGCGCCACCCGGGATCACGTGCATCATTGGCGTTTCAACTTCTAGGTAGCCTTTCGCGCTCATGAAGTTACGGATTGAAGATACAAGCTTAGAACGCACGATGAATGCATTACGAGAATCTTCGTTCACGATTAGGTCAACGTAACGCTGACGGTAACGCATCTCTTGGTCAGTTAGACCGTGGAACTTCTCTGGTAGAGGACGAAGTGCTTTAGTCAGCAATTCAAACTCTTCCATGTTCACGTAAAGGTCGCCTTTACCTGATTTGTGAAGCGCACCTTTAACACCGATGATGTCACCGATATCTAGGCCTTGGTACTTCTCTTTCAGTACTTTTTGAACGTCTTTCGCTGCGTATGCTTGGATACGACCAGAAGTTTCTTGAATCGCAAGGAATGGACCACGCTTCGCCATAACACGACCAGCGATCGCAACGATGTGGTTAAGCTCTTCTAGCTCTTCCTTAGTCTTCTCACCGAATTCCGCTTGAAGATCGCCAGCTAGGTGCTCACGACGGAAGTCATTTGGGTGACCGTTAGCTTTGCAGTTTTGGCGGATGTGATCCAGCTTGCTGCGGCGCTCAGCGATTAGTTTGTTCTCTTCAGGTGAAGAAGCTTCTTGTGCGTTTTCGTTTTGAACAGCATCAGTCATTAGAGATGTACCCTGCTTTTAAAATTTGGACCGCTATATTTTTGCAAATATAGGCATTTTTACCAATATTATTGGTAAAGCTTAATAGTTGATAAAGCTTACAGACCTGATTTCAGGCTAGCTTCAATAAACTTGTCTAAGTCACCGTCAAGAACCGCTTGAGTATTACGGTTTTCGATGCCGGTGCGTAAATCTTTGATACGAGAATCATCCAGCACGTAAGAGCGGATTTGACTGCCCCAACCGATGTCTGATTTCGTCTCTTCGCTCGCTTGTTTTTCAGCATTTTGTTTTTGAATCTCAAGTTCAAAAAGCTTAGCACGTAGCTGCTTCATCGCTTGATCTTTGTTCTTATGCTGCGAACGGTCATTCTGACACTGAACCACAGTGTTAGTCGGAACGTGAGTAATACGTACCGCTGATTCCGTGGTGTTTACGTGCTGACCACCAGCGCCAGAGGCACGGTATACGTCAATACGTAGGTCAGAAGGATTAATGTCGATCGTAATGTTGTCATCAATCTCAGGATAGATAAACGCAGATGCAAATGAAGTATGACGACGACCACTTGAATCAAATGGTGACTTACGAACTAGACGGTGAACACCAGTCTCTGTGCGTAACCAACCGTAAGCATACTCACCAGAAATACGTACCGTTGCGCCTTTAAGGCCAGCAACATCACCATCCGACACTTCGATAACTTCAGTCTTGAAGCCTTTCGAATCAGCCCAACGTAAGTACATACGCAACATCATTGAAGTCCAGTCTTGAGCTTCTGTACCGCCCGAGCCTGACTGTAAATCGATGTAGCAATCTGATGCATCGTGATCACCAGAGAACATACGACGGAATTCCAGCTTCTCTAGCTTAGCTTCAAGCTCGGCCAGTTCTGGTTCAATTTCATCGAACGTTTCTTGATCTTCTTCTTCAACCGCAAGCTCTAATAGGCCATCAACATCCTCAACGCCCTGGTCAAGTTGGTCGATTGTTTCTACTACCGCTTCCAATGCAGAACGTTCTTTACCTAGCGCTTGAGCACGCTCAGGTTCGTTCCATACATCCGGTTGTTCTAATTCTGCGTTTACTTCTTCTAGACGCTCTTTCTTAGCGTCATAGTCAAAGATACCCCCTCAGGATATTTGTGCGCTCAGACACATCCTGCAGACGGTTTTTTATAGGATTGATTTCAAACATTTTAGCTCATCATTTATGAGTAGAATTTAACCGAAGAATTGTACTCAAAAGTGTGACGGAGATACAGAATTTTTTAGAGCGGTGAACCAAGATTCAATAACTTAATGGGATATAAAATTGACAGGCAGAAAAAACACGTAAAATTTGTAAGGGAAGGGAAGAGAACAAGCTCTGTTTTTGAACAAAGCTTGTTGAATTTGGCGCTATATGATGAGAATTGTTGAGTCTAAAAAGAACTATTTGGCCTCGATGTAATCAATCATCAGCTGCAAAGATTGGTTGCCACGAAACTCGTTAATATCGAGCTTAAATGCAAGGTGCACAGTTTTCACCGAAGCATCAGGCCAGCGGCGTAGGTCCACATTAAAGGCGATACCATCAATCATCACATTGGTCGGGTGACCTTTGTAGAGCGGCTCCAACATCAACTTAAGATGTTTTTCACCCACCAACTTTTGATGCAGTACTTTAAATTCACCATCGAAGATTGGCTCAGGGAAAGCTTGTCCCCACGGGCCACCTGAACGCAGCGTTTCAGCGGTGTGCATCGAGAACTCTTCTGGTAACAGCTCACCATCAGACAAGATAATGCCCTTCAGTGCTGTTTCTCCAAGTTCATTCTTCACCACATCATTGAACAGCTTGCTGAAGCGTTCAAAGTCCTTTTCCATGATGGTTAAACCAGCCGCCATTGCGTGGCCACCAAATTTAAGAATCAAGCCAGGGTTTTGAGTATCAATTCGGTCCAATGCATCACGCATGTGCAGACCCGGAATTGAACGACATGAACCTTTGATACTGCCTTCGCCGCCATCTGCAAACGCAATCACTGGGCGGTGGTATTTGTCTTTGATACGCGAAGCCAAAATACCAATCACACCTTGGTGCCAATCACGTTGGAATAGTGCCAAGCCAGAAGGTAGGTCGTCTTTACCAAATTCAAGGCGCTCACAAAAAGCCATCGCTTCTTGCTTCATACCCTCTTCGATCTCTTTACGTGTTTGGTTCAAGCCATCTAACTCACTCGCCATTCGACGAGCCGCATGGATGTTGTTACTCATTAGCAGCTCAACACCAAAAGACATGTCGTCTAATCGACCAGCTGCATTGATACGAGGACCAAGAGCAAAGCCAAAGTCAGACGCCACCAAACGCTTAGCGTCTCGCTTAGCAATTTCGATCAAGGCTTGAATGCCCGGACGAGCTTTACCCGCACGAATACGTTGCAAACCTTGATGAACTAAAATTCGGTTGTTTTCATCGAGTGGAACCACGTCGGCAACCGTACCCAGCGCCACAAGGTCAATCAGTTCCATCAACTTAGGTTCTGTCATGCCGCGCTCTGCAAACCAACCCAATTTACGCATGTGAACACACAATGCCATCATCAGGTAAAAAGCGACACCAACCCCCGCTAGGGCTTTCGAAGGAAAAGCACAACTTTCAAGGTTTGGGTTAACCATAGCATCGACCATTGGCAGTTCATTGCCCGGCAAGTGATGATCGGTAACCAGAACCTCTAGCCCTTTCTCTTTAGCAAAGCGAACACCTTCAATTGAAGATACACCGTTGTCGACCGTCATGATCACTTCAGCACCAAGCTCGATTGCCTGTTCAACAACCTCAGGGCTCAAGCCATAACCATCTTCAAAACGGTTTGGTACCAGATAGTCGACGTTAGAGCTGCCGAGCATACGTAACGCTAAAACAGACAGCGCCGAGCTGGTCGCGCCATCGGCATCAAAGTCACCAACAATGATGATGCGTTTTTGCTGCTGAATAGCTTTGAACAACAGCTCAACCGCAGCATCAATGCCGCCCAGTTTTTGATAAGAGTGCAAGCCTTTCGCTGCTGTCTCTAGTTGGTCGGCACTGTCGATTCCACGACTCACATAAATGCGCTTTAACAAGTCAGGTAAGTGAGCAGGTAAGACTGAAATGTCGACCTCAGGACGGCGTTGGATCTCTATCATATAAAAATGGGCCCGATATCAATCAGGCCACTCCTTAAATCAAAAACATGGGGGATAAATTGGCAATACAGAAAACGAGATTATTGCTCTAAACGTTGAAGAAGTTGTGCTGGCGGTAAGTAACCACTCACCAACTCACCACTTGCTAGCACGATAGCCGGTGTGCCATTGATGCCAAGCTCACGACCCAGTTGGTATTGTTTAGCAATGATCTGCTTTTGCTCTGCTAGGTCTTTACCAGACGCTGGCATTTGACGGTTTACTTTAGCGTCATGCATCGCTGTTTTTGGATCATCTGACGCCCAGATTGCTGCCATTTGATCGGCAACTTGCCCTGTCGCACCTTGGCGTGGGTAAGCCATGTAACGAACGGTGATACCCAAATCGTTGTAGCCTTGCATTTGGCTGTGCAGACGAACACAGTAGCCGCACGTAATGTCAGTAAATACCGTCACAACATACTTTTCGTTATCGGCTTTGTATTCAATAACCGTATCCGACATCGCTGCCACTTTTTCAGCATTCAGCGGAGCTTGACGCTCAGCCAAAACATCACTGAACTTTCCGTTTTCATCCAAAGAGTAAAGAGTGCCGGCTAGAAAGTGATCGCCCTCTGGAGAAGAAAAGATAATGCCGCTGTTGGTTTGAACTTCTAAAAGACCATCGATATCCGAAGGCACAATCTTATCGACCTTAATACCGATTTTTTCAAAACGCTTAGTTAACGCAGCTGTATCAATAGCTTGAGCTGGAGCAGCTTCTACGGCTGTTGATGTTGTTTCTACTTTCGCTTCTGATGCATTACATGCAGTAATCATAAGAGGAAGCGCTAGTAGAGGAAGACGGCGTAATACGCTCATTAAGTTCACCTTAAAAATAAATGGATTTAAGCACGTGGGTGATGCTGCGCGTGAATTTGCTTCAGCCTTTCAGTCGCCACGTGAGTATAAATTTGGGTTGTCGATAAGTCACTATGCCCAAGTAACATCTGCACGACCCTGAGATCTGCGCCATAGTTCAGTAAATGCGTCGCAAAAGCGTGTCTCAATACGTGTGGTGACAACAGCTCTGTATCGATCCCAGCGACGACCGAGTAGTGCTTAATACGATACCAGAACGTCTGACGGGTCATTTGCTTGGCGCGTTTACTCGGAAAAACCACATCAGAACTGTTTTCGCCAAGTAGATGTGGACGACCTTGTTCAATAAAAGTCTCTATCCAATCCACCGCATTTTCGCCCATTGGTACTAAGCGCTCTTTGCCACCCTTACCAATAACACGCACCACGCCCTGTCTTAGGCTGATGTTTTCCATCGTCAAGCTAACCAGTTCTGTCACACGCAAACCGGTTGCATAGAGTAACTCAAGCATCGCCTTATCGCGAAGCTCAATCGGATCGTTCGGATCTGGCGCATCGAGCAAAGCATCAACCTGCTCTTCGCTCAAATCTTTCGGCAAGCGTTGCGGCAGCTTCGGGCTGATCAACAAGGCACTTGGATCATCGCCTCTGATTTTCTCGCGGTGCAAATATTGGAACAAGCGACGAATCGCCGACAACATACGGGCACGAGAGGTCTGCTTAAAATCGGCGTCGGCTAACCAGCCTTGATAATCCTGTAAACCTGAAAGGCTAATGAAGTCGAGGCGGTAATTGTTCTTTTCCATCCACGCTAATAACTTGGACAAATCGGTACGGTACGAGACAAGCGTATTCTCCGATAATCCTCGCTCCATCCACATAGCATCTAAAAACTGCTCAACGAGACCGTGGTCTGCGCTCTGCCCTTGAGGCGACTGCATAGTGTTACTCACAATATTGGAAACTGTTTTGAGAGTATGCCAGAGCAAATATGAATGCCATAAAAATTACGACTTGAGCGGATAATCGCTGCAATCGAAGTCGATTTATGGTTAGAATTCGCCATCTGAAATTAAAATCGAACGTTTGCTATGAAAATTGGATTATTTTACGGCTCAACCACCTGCTACACAGAAATGGCAGCAGAGAAAATTCGCGGCATTATTGGTGAAGACCTAGTTGATATCCATAACGTGAAAGAAAGCCCTCTTTCATTGATGGCGGACTACGACCTTTTATTGCTGGGCATCTCGACTTGGGACTTCGGTGAAATCCAAGAAGATTGGAATGAACTGTGGGAAGACATCGCAACCACGCCTATGAAAGGCAAGGTTGTGGCTCTGTTTGGTTTGGGTGACCAAGAAGGCTACGGCGAATGGTTCCTAGATGCGATGGGTCTATTGCATGATGAACTGAAAACCGCGGGTGCAGAGTTTGTTGGCTTCTGGCCAAACGATGACAGCTACGAGTTCGAAGCGTCTAAAGCGTTAACCGAAGACAAATCTCAATTCGTTGGTTTGGCGCTTGATGAAGATTCACAATACGAGCTAAGCGACGACCGTATCGCAAGCTGGGTTGAGCAAGTACTGGTTGAGTACAGCGAAAAGCTATAACCAAACAGAAGTACTCCCGGCTAAGTAGCTAACCAAGTAACTAGCTGGATATAAAAAGACCACAGAATACAAAAAGGCCTCATTACTGCGAAGTAATGAGGCCTTTTCTATTTCATCTCGAAGGACAATCTAATCTCAACGGAAGATTAAACAGTCTCCTCAGCCATCTCTTGCTCTGTTGATTTACCAACGAAGAACATACAGATGATTGCAGCAGTCGTTGGAAGCAACCAACCCATACCGATCTCAAACAGTGGCAGCATCTTAAGTGCAGACACGTCTACACCCGCTACTTTAGCGCCATCAATAAGAGCAAACAGCAGTGACACTAATACTACTACGCGGTAAGCCACTTTTGGATTAGGGAAACGGCTACGTAAGAATGTCAGAGCAACCAACGCGATAGCGACTGGGTACAGTGCAAACAGTACTGGAACAGACAGAGAAATCAGTTGAGAAAGACCAACGTTCGCAACGGTTGCACAAGCTACACCATTGATGATTACCCAAGTCTTGTAAGACAGAGGCGTTAGCGAGCTGAAGTAATCAGAACATGCTGACACAAGGCCAATCGCCGTAGTTAGACATGCTAATAGTACGATCACAGAAAGCACTAGCTGACCAGAAGGACCAAACAACGATTGAACGTATAGGCTTAAAATAGCACCGCCATTGTCTGCACCAGCTGCGACTGTTGCACTTGTTGCGCCTAGGAAAAATAGAGAGATGTAAACAAACGCCAGACCCGCTGCGGCAATACAACCCGCGCTAATTAGGTACTTAGTCGTCGCTGCACGGTCAGTAATGCCCTTGCTACGAATCGCATCAACAATCAGCATACCAAACATCAAAGAAGCAAAAGTATCCATGGTGTTGTAGCCTTCAAGGAAACCTTTGGTTAGTGGTTGAGTGATGTACTCACCGTGAGCCGCAAGAATATCGCCTTGAGGGTTAACGAATACAGCAATCGCCAGCACAACCAAACCAACGAACAGTGCAGGTGTTAGCACCTTACCAATGACGTCAATAAGCTTACCTTGCGACCATGAGAAGAACATCGCTACTGCAAAAAATGCAATCGAAAAGAGAGTTAGGTGAGCTTGAGAGGCATCGATGAAGAACGGTTTCACCGCCATCTCATAGGCAACAAGGCCAGTACGCGGTGCAGCAAATGCAGGACCGATAATGATAAAGATCAGTACAGCCATGATGGTTGCTGCTTTCTTAGGAAGATCTTTAGTTAAGTGACCCCAAGAGCCACCAGCCACTGCGACCGCGACGATAGTGATTAACGGCAGACCAACGGCAGTCAGCAGAAAACCAGACATCGCTGGAAGGAAGTGATCACCGGCTAATTGGCCAGCTAGAGGTGGGAAGATGATGTTACCCGCACCCAAGAAAAACGCAAAAAGCATAAAGCCCAATGCCATTATATCTGTTAGTTTTAGACTCTGTTTCACAGATAATCCTTAATTATATTTATGAATTTATGTTGTGCTTACATGAATGTTACAGCTCAAAGCTGCCAATCAATCTATAAAATAGTCGCGCATAATGACGAAACAACTGGCTAGCTGCAAGTCACCACACAAAAACACCATATAAATTTGCATATGAGAACAAAAAGCAGTGGATTCCACTAGCTATAGAAAAATAGCCACAATTATAAACTAACCATAATGCACAACAATATTCTTCCAAGCAGAACATTGATTCATACAAGCGGTTAACATTAGAGCTAATCACTTAAAATATCTCGATACTCAGAACATTAATGAAAGACAAAACAGTGCAAACTAAAAGCTTCAATTTTAAGCAATTCTCAATTTACGGCGGGAAAAGCGGTATGCCAGTCAGTACCGATGGCGTATTACTTGGCGCTTGGGTAAGCCTGCCACAAAGATCATGTGTACTCGATATTGGAACCGGGACAGGTCTGCTGGCTTTGATGGCTGCGCAGCGTTTTGAAGATGCTTCAATCTCTGCGATAGATATTGATCAACACGCTATTGATGCTGCCACTGTCAATATTGAGCAGTCGCCTTGGCAAAATCGTATCTCCCTTGATCACGGCAGCGTGTTAACAACCGACTTTCCACAAAGGTTTGATGCGATCATCTGTAACCCGCCCTACTTCAACTCTGGAGAACAGGCGCAGCAAAGCCAAAGAGCCACCGCCAGGCACACCGACAGCTTGGATCATTTAGCGCTTGCCCAGCGTTGTTTCGAGATAACAACCGACGCCGCGACTGCCAGTTTCATCCTACCGACGCCTGAGGGGGAAGGTTTTATCAAGCTTGCCGAGCAATGTGGTTGGTATCTAGCAAAACGCCTTGATGTAAAAACAACAGATAAAAAGCCAGCTAGCCGAATTTTATTCGAGTTATCTAAAGATCCTGCTTGCGAGCAAGATTTGCAGCGCGAATCGCTTACAATTCACCATCAAGGTGGTTATAGCGAAGCATTTATTGCGCTCACTAAAGATTTTTATCTCAAGATGTAGCAAATACCATGTGATCCTAATCACTAATGCTTCTATAATGTCCGACTACTCTTTTTTATCGTCTGCTTTTTGAGGCAGAAACATTTATTGCTTGTGGAGAAACAACAGTGATCAGAACCTTTGCAGAACTCGATCTAAACCAAGAGCTGCTTAAAGCAATTGACGAAATGGGCTACGAACGTCCAACACAGATACAAGCTGAAGCAATCCCACAAGCGTTAGATGGAAGAGACGTTTTGGCTTCTGCGCCAACAGGTACTGGTAAAACAGCATCATTTGTATTGCCAGCACTGCAATACCTACTGGATTTCCCACGTAAGAAATCTGGCCCTGCACGTATGCTTATCCTGACGCCAACGCGTGAGCTAGCAATGCAGATCACCGAACAAGCACGTGAGCTTGCTAAATACACCAGCCTAAATATCTTCACGATCACGGGCGGTGTTATGTACCAAGAGCACGCAGATATCTTAAGTACAACTCAAGATATCGTAGTAGCAACACCTGGCCGTTTGATGGAATACATTGAAGGCGAGCGTTTTGACTGTCGTGCGATTGAATGGCTGGTTCTAGATGAAGCCGACCGCATGCTAGACATGGGCTTTGGTCCTGTTGTTGACCGTCTGTCTGCAGAGTGTCGCTGGCGTAAACAAACTTTACTGTTCTCAGCAACACTAGAAGGTAAAGGCATTGAAGGCTTCACTGAAGATCTACTTAAAAACCCAGCGGAGATCGATGCGAAATCATCACTTCGTGAGCGTAAGAAGATCACTCAGTGGTACCACCGTGCAGACACGGCAGAGCACAAGCTAAACATCCTAAAGCACGTCATCACAGAGCAAGCTGAGCGCAGCATCGTATTCTTGAAGACGCGTGATCGTCTAGGTGATCTACGAGCTCAACTTGAAAGCGCGCAAATCCCATGTGCGTGGATCCAAGGTGAAATGCCTCAAGATCGTCGTAACAACGCGATTGCTCGTTTCCGTGACGGCTCTGTAAACGTACTACTAGCGACTGACGTTGCTGCTCGTGGTATCGACCTTCCAGACGTAAGCCACGTAATCAACTACGACATGCCACGTACTGCTGACGTATACCTACACCGTATTGGCCGTACGGCTCGTGCTGGTAAAAAAGGTAACGCGGTTTCTATCATTGAAGCGCACGATCAACTAATGATTGAGCGTGTGGCTCGTTACACAGACGAACCAATCAAAGAACGCTTCATCGAAGGCATGCGCCCTACGCATAAGAAAGCGGCCGTGACTAAGAAGAAGAAGCCGAAGAAAGAAGATAAGAAAGCGGTAGAGAAACAAAAAATCGCGAAGAAGAAAAAAATCGCGAAGAAAAAGAAAGCAGCAAAGAAGAAGTAATCTACCAGCTTCAACGATTCAATAAAAAAGCCCCATGCAGTTCGCTGCATGGGGCTTTTCTCTATCTGGTCTGTTATCAGGCTAAAACCGAGAGCTACTCGTTAGCCAAGGACTACTAGTTTTGCTCTTCGCGCTTAAAGACAAGCTCTTTCGCGTTCGACTCTTCTTCAACGAAGTAGTAGCCCGCCGTATCAAACTGGGTCAGCGCCTCAACCGAGTCGATCTTGTTCTCGATGATGTAGCGAGCCATCATGCCACGCGCTTTCTTCGCGTAGAAACTGATCACCTTGTACTGACCGTTCTTGCAGTCTTTGAATACAGGGGTAATCACTTGGCCATCCAAGTTCTTCGGCTTCACGGCTTTAAAGTATTCGTTAGACGCCAAGTTGATCAACACATTGTCGCCTTGAGCATTCAACGCTTCATTCAGCTTGTCTGTGATGATGTTGCCCCAGAACTGGTACAAGTTAGTACCACGAGCATTGGCTAAGCGTGTACCCATCTCTAGGCGGTATGGCTGCATCAAATCTAATGGCTTAAGCAAGCCATATAACCCAGAAAGCATGCGCAGGTGGTCTTGTGCGTAGTCAAAATCTTCATCCGATAAAGTCTCAGCGTCTAGGCCAGTGTAGACATCGCCCTTAAAGGCTAGGATTACTTGGCGTGCGTTGTCTTGGGTAAAAGTCTCGCTCCACTGCTCAAAGCGCGCTACGTTCAACCCTGCGATTTTATCGCTGACTTTCATCAGTGCAGAAACATCTACTGGCGTCAGCTTACGGCACTCTTCAATCAGCTCAGCAGAGTGTTCAACAAACTCAGGCTGACTAAAGCGTTCAGTCGCTAATGGTGATTCGTAATCAAGTGTTTTGGCTGGAGAAACGACAACTAACATAACTTTACCCTAATCGGTTATCTAACTGGATGCTGCTAGAGTATAGAAAAAACATCAACTTGTCTTTATGACTCTTCCTATTACTTCGATAGGGAGAATGAGCTTTGATAGACAGAATGAGACAAATGACAGGCAAAGAAAAAGGCTAAGGTCGAAACCTTAGCCTTTCTAATCACTTTAGGATGAGCTGTTTATCGCTCCAACAAGATTACTTCTTGTTGTTGTCCCAAATACCGTCTTCCAGCTGAGACTTAAGCTCTGGGAAGTCATTCGAATCAAATGTTGGTACTTTACCTGCGTCTAGTTGACGGTTGTAGTCTTTCGCTAGCTTAATCACGATACCCGATAGCAGGATAATCGCCACCAAGTTAACAATCGCCATTAGGCCCATCGATACGTCAGCCAGTGCCCATACCGTTGGTAACGTCGCTAGAGAACCGAACATAACCATACCCAGAACAACGATACGGAACAGCACTAGGCCCTTCTTGTTGTTGTGCTCAAGGAAGATAAGGTTCGTTTCAGCGTACGAGTAGTTTGCAATGATTGAAGTGAAAGCGAAGAAGAAAATCGCTACCGCTACAAAAATGCCGCCCCATTCGCCCACTTGTGCTGTTAGTGCACGTTGCGTTAGTTCGATACCCGTTACTTCACCGTGTGGTACATACTCACCAGACATCAGGATGATTGCGACTGTTGCTGAACAGATAACAATGGTATCCATGAACACGCCTAGCATTTGCACGTAACCTTGTGATGCTGGGTGCGGTGGGTAAGGCGTAGCAGAAGCTGCTGCGTTTGGCGCAGAACCCATACCCGCTTCGTTCGAGAACAAACCACGTTTGATGCCGTTAATCATCGCTTGTGCGATTGCATAACCTAGGCCACCCGCTGCTGCTTCTTGCAGACCGAATGCACTCTTGAAGATAAGAGCCAGTACTTCAGGCACTTTCTCGATGTTCGCGAACATCACGTACATAGCGATCGCTAGGTAAGCCAATGCCATGATTGGAACGATGATTTCTGCTGTGCGTGCAATCTTACGGATACCACCGAAGATAACGAACGCAGAGATGATTACGATACCAACACCAACGTAGCTACGCTCAAGGTCGAATGCCGTATTCATTGCGCTTGCAATCGCGTTCGCTTGAACCGCGTTGAATACAAGACCAAATGCAATGATGAGGAAGATAGAGAATAGAACCCCCATCCAACGCATGCCTAGGCCTTTCTCCATGTAGTATGCAGGGCCGCCGCGGTAGTTACCGTCGTTATCACGCGTTTTGTATAGCTGTGCCAGTGTGCTTTCTGCAAACGATGTTGCCATACCTAGCATTGCGATTAGCCACATCCAGAAGATAGCACCAGGGCCACCAGCGGTTAGTGCTACAGCAACACCTGCCATGTTACCCGTACCTACACGAGCAGCGAGACTAGTACAAAGAGCTTGGAAAGAAGAGATACCAGCACTGTCTGCTTTACGGCTGTTTCTAAGAACAGAGAACATGTGGCCGAAATGGCGGAATTGAATGAAGCCTAGTCGTACAGTGAAGTAGATACCCACACCAACCAGTAAGTAAACTAAGATAGATCCCCAAAGGAGATCGTTCATCAAATTGATTAAGTCTGTCACGTGAACCTCGTAATTGAGTTTAAGCACCGATCATGCTTCCTAGCCTTCCTCTTAATCGCCTATGCCTCTGTCAATGTTGTGTCGGCACTCTTGTTATATTCTTGCGGCGATTGAGACTGTAAATGTCGCTTCATGCATCCATTTTACGTATCAGTGTATTTTTTGACGGGCGGATAATGCAGCGAGACGGCCTAAAAATCAATATGCAAATACACTTATATTAAAATGACATTTCACTAATAACACACCTTTTGTTAACACAACTTTCAACAATGCAGCCCAATAAAAGTCACATTATCGGGACATAATATCAACAACAGCCACGGCACTACCCCAACAAGAACACCATCCTATAAAAATGACGTCAGCCTAGGTTTTACAAGGTATAGTGAAGATCTTCGTTTTTTTCTAGGCCAATGAGATCCCTATACCGCACGGTACCATGTGCACTTCAATGCATTGTAGTCAAAACGCTATTCCATTCGCACAATGAATTAACATTCAATAACCCCCAATTTAATCGTTTACTTAGGTTTGTTTGCCTATTTTTTATACATAATAATTATCACAATGTGTGAGCATGCATAAGAAAATAGAACAAAAGCTTCATGGATTTGAAACAAATGAGAAACAAATCAAAGTTATTGTGAACCTAAATATGATATTTATTGGTTCGTAAGAACTAGTCCCACGGAAGGAGATATGGCTTATGGATAGCTTTCAATTCGATGAAGTATCAGAACTAGAAATGCCTCGTGTAACTCAAAAATCACGCTCGAAACCACTCAAGCGTAAGTGGCGTGAAATCGAAGCCATCAACGATCGTAGGCAGCTTGAGAAAGAGCTGAGAGAGATGAACCTAGGTCTTGATTTTAGCCTTGACGATATAAAACTTTAATCAGCACGATAAGAAATCAGATAGCAAAAGGCACCTATATAGGTGCCTTTTTTATTTTTTGAGGTAGTTAATCCGCTCAAAGCGCCATTTGGAAACCAACCCTCTAATATAGAGGACACCTAAAATAGGTGCACCTCAACATTACAACGGGCTAAACACACTCTTGTTCATTTTGTCGAACCCGAGCCGCGAGTTGGCGATATTGATCGGCGATGGTCTCTCCAAAAACAGGGTCATCTTCCGGTTGAAGCCATTGAGACTCCACTTCTTGCCAATCTTTCACCGTGAACGCCTCAACAATCATGGGTAGCACATGCTTCTCTTCATATTCCATGTGCTTTCGCTGAGCCTTAACAAACGCTTCAAGCTGCTCAATAAAGACTTGCTGAGGAACCACCGCATCTTGAAGGATCATATCGACCAAACCTAAAAAGTCCGCCGTTTTCTCAGAAAGCAATTGATGCTCTAACTCCAAGTCTTCAATCGCTTGCTCGCTGCCATATTGCTTAAGATAGTAGCGATAAATGACGTCTTCTTTAGGGTGATGCACTTTGTCTGAATGGTTCATAAGGTAATGAACCACCTCTGCGATCAGGCTATAGTTTATTTCTCGCTCCTGTTTCAGAAACTCTAACTTACTGTTGAGTATCGCGAGTAAACGAGCCATATAGCCATGCTCTCGTCTTATCCTTTCAATCATCATAGTATTGCACTCCATTACACCTACTATTTATAAGTGTATACGAATATGCTGATTTATGATTTGACCCTGCTCAGAAAACCACCAACCTACACTTCTGTTGGTAAACGCCAGTCAATAGGTTGTTGATCCATAGAAGAAAGCAGCTTGTTGGTTGTAGAGAAATGCTGACAACCGAAGAATCCACGGCGTGCCGATAATGGCGATGGGTGAGGTGCAACCAACACATGATGCTTGTCGTCATCAATCGCTTGACCTTTCTTCTGGGCGTGTGCGCCCCACAACAAAAAGATGATCGGTTCAGAGCGCTGATTGAGCTCAGCAATAATGGCATCGGTAAAGGTTTCCCAGCCACACTTAGCATGTGAGTGTGCTTTTGCCTCTTCGACTGTAAGGACTGTGTTCAACATCAACACCCCTTGCGATGCCCAAGAATCGAGATAACCATGACTAGGAATCTCAAAGCCCTCTATATCTTGTGCAAGCTCTTTGTACATATTGCGTAGAGAAGGTGGGATTTTCACACCAGGAAGCACTGAGAATGCTAAGCCGTGAGCTTGGTTAGCACCGTGATAAGGATCTTGCCCTAAGATAACCACTCGCACGGATTCGAAAGGCGTCATATCAAAGGCACTGAACACCTGTTCTTGTGGCGGGTAGACGGTTTTACCACTATTACGTTGCTGTTCAACAAACGCGAGGACACTCTGAAAGTACTCTTTATCACGTTCATCATTAATAATGGATTCCCAAGTCTTTGGTGCGGTCATCGTTTTACTTCCCAATCATCAAGGTTTCTAGCGGCTTTCGCCAGACAAAAAAATAGCTGTATCGGCTAACTGTCCTAAATAAGGCTCTAGTTATACCTCATACAGCTATCAATAAACATGATGTGTAGGGTTCACTTGTTGATGAATCATAATAATCAGTTCAAGTTGTGCTTATCTCGATTAACCACTTTTCTGCTGTGTACGATGGTGGCCGTGGTTATGCACGTGACGGTTTGGTGTAGGTAAACGGCGTGCGACAGCAATAGTTGAAGTTTGGGTGATTGAATACATAAAGGCACCTCCTCTAAGACATCGTGAACTACATATTCACTTTAATACTATGAAAGAAAGGTGCCAATTTTTAGAAATAGACGGAAATAAATTTCCCCCTCTATTATTACGCTTGTTCGCTCGCTAGCGTTGCTGAGCGATGAAACATTCTAAGTTGTTGAATTTCCTCTTTCCAGATCGTCGAATCAATGGTTTCCAAGATAAGAGGGATACCATTAAAGCGAGAATCAGAGGCAATATACTCAAAACAATCCCAGCCAATTTCGCCTTTTCCTAAAGAATGGTGTCGATCGACTCGGCTCGCGAACTCAGCTTTTGAATCATTGATGTGCATTGCTCTTAGATAGTGCATACCCACGATGCGGTCGAACTCAGCAAAAGTATGCTCACACGCCTCTTTTGTACGTAAGTCATAGCCAGCAGTAAACGTATGGCAGGTGTCTAAGCACACACCAACACGTGACTTATCTTCTACCTGTTCGATAATCTCTGCTAGATGTTCAAACTTCCAACCCAGATTAGTGCCCTGCCCAGACGTATTCTCGATCACTGCGATTACGTCAGGTACCGCTTGATGAGCTAGGTTGATCGATTCAGCGATCTTCGCCAAACATTCGCTTTCTGAGATTTTCTTTAAATGACTCCCAGGATGAAAATTCAAAAGCGTTAATCCAAGTTGATTACAACGCTCCATTTCATCAATAAAAGCCGCGCGTGATTTCTCTAGCTTCTCTTCTTCTGGTGCTCCTAGGTTAATAAGGTAGGAGTCATGAGGAAGAATGTGCTCAGCACCGAAGCCCAACATTTTGCAATTAGCTTTAAAGGCACCAATGGTTTTCGCTTCTAGCGGTTTTGCCGCCCACTGTCTCTGGTTCTTGGTAAACAGTGCAAACGCATTGGCGCCAATTTCACGTGCACGCATAGGCGCCTGATCAACTCCACCAGCAGCCGAGACATGAGCGCCAATAAACTTAATATTTGTTTCCGGTTTTGAGGATGAATTATTGTTTGTCATTAAATCACTTTACACTTTCAGAATGCTTAATAAATAAAGGGTCGTATCGGTTGTAGTTCAATAAAAACACAACAAATGTAGTAAACTTACAACAAATATGACTGTTAAATATTTTTTATACTTTAAAATATTTTGTAATTACTTTGTTTTCAAAGGTTTTATTGATTTACCTCAATATAATCACCTTTGTAAAAATATGGTTTTTGGTTGTTTTTTGACTTAAATCAATGTTAACCTTACTAATATTAGGTATATATTACCCAGCTCAATAAAAATCGAAAGTTAACACCATAATCAAACCACATTCAGTGGACTAGGAGATAGTTATGATCCAAGGTATTCAAATTACTAAAGCAGCAAACGATGACCTACTAAACTCAATCTGGCTACTAGATAGCGAGAAGAATGAAGCTCGTTGTGTTGTTGCTACTGCAGGTTTCGAAGCTGACCAAGTTATCTCAGCTGCAGACCTAGGCGAGTACGAAAGCCGTGAAGTTGCAATCGAAGCAGCACCACGCATCGAAGGTGGTCAACACCTAAACGTTAACGTTCTTAAGCGTGAAACGCTAGAAGACGCAGTTGCTCACCCAGAGAACTACCCACAGCTAACTATCCGTGTATCGGGTTACGCTGTACGTTTCAACTCTCTAACAACTGAACAGCAACGTGACGTTATCGCACGTACGTTCACTGAGTCTCTATAATTTTTAGAGCTTAAATTAGAATACAAAAACGGCGCTCATTGAGCGCCGTTTTTATTTGTTCGAAAAACAAATGGACGTTACGGTTGAACTCGACGAAGCACAGCTTTTAGCGCTTCAAAATCGTTATCAAGATCTTCAGACAACAATTCCATCGCCGCGTGTTTTGCTAGCGGGCCAGGCAGTTCGATATCAGAACCTAGGATGTCATCAACCACTTCTTTGAATTTCGCTGGGTGTGCTGTACACAGGAACAAGCCAGTTTCGTTCTCTTGCAGTTGCTCTTCCAGTAGACGGTAAGCAATCGCACCATGTGGTTCACATAGGTAACCTTGTGCTTTTAGGTCGCGAACTGACTCAGCGCTCTGCTCGTCAGATACTTTACCTTTGCCTAGTGTATCTAAGCCCCAACCTTTCAGTTGGCAAAGCTCTTCGATACGAGGCCAGTTGTTTGGTTGGCTTACGTCCATCGCGTTCGATGTTGTCGCAACAGTCGGTTTTGGATCCCATTGACCTGTTTCTAGGTAACGAGGAACAGTGTCATTTTCGTTAGTTGCTGCGATAAAACGCTTAACAGGTAGACCTAGCGCTTTAGCCAATAGACCAGCCGTTAGGTTACCAAAGTTACCACTTGGTACAGAGATAACGAGGTTTTCACGTTGCTCTTTAGTCAGCTGAGAAGCCGCCTCAAAGTAGTAACAGATCTGAGCCATTAAACGGCTGATGTTGATCGAGTTTGCCGAGTTAAGACCGATCTCTTTACGCAGTTCAGCGTCATCAAATGAGTCTTTAACTAGAGCCTGACACGCATCAAAGTCACCATCAATCGCCACAGTGTGGATGTTCTTGCCAAGCGTACAGAACAGCTTCTCTTGCAGTGGGCTGATCTTGCCTTTCGGGTAAAGAATCACAACATTGATGTCTTCCATGCCGTAGAAAGCATGCGCAACCGCCGCACCAGTATCACCTGATGTTGCCGTTAAGATAGTGATTTGACCACCATCAGAAACAGCTGCTAAAGATTGAGCCATAAAGCGGCCACCGAAATCTTTAAACGCCAGTGTTGGACCGTGGAAAAGCTCAAGCGCGTAAACGCCGTCTTTTACTTGGTTGATTGGTGCAGGGAATTGGAACGCTGCATCCACCATTTGGTCGATCTGTTCTTTTGGTAATTCATCACCAATCAATGCTGACAGAATCTTTGAGCTACGAGGGACAAAGTCCTCTGCTAGCAGCGCATCGATATCATCAAACTTTGGCAGTTCAGATGGGAAAAATAGACCTTGATTACGGCCTAAGCCTTGACGAACGGCTTGGCCAAAAGAGACTTGTTCATCATTTTCTTTGATGTTGTACAGTTTCATAACTCACTTCCTGTAACGATCGAACCCTGCTTATCTAGGCGACAAACGTGAACGAATCCTTCTTCATTTTGTACGTAATTTTGTTCTAACCAGCGTGCAACACGCTCGGCGACATCTTGTTCTTTGCAAATGCTAAATAGAGTTGGACCACTACCAGAAATACCAGTAGCCAGTGCCCCAGCTGACAGCGCGTATTTACGAGCATCAGCAAACCCTGGAAGCAGTTTCTCACGATATGGTTCAGCGATCACGTCTTTGATCATCTTCCCCGCCAGTTCAGGTTGACCTGAATGACACGCGTGGATAAAGCCCGCTAAGTGACGACCATGAGCAATAATATCCTGACGACGATATTGAGATGGTAGGATCTCTCTCGCTTCAGCCGTTGAAACCTTAATACCCGGATAAGCCATTACCCAGTACCAGTCGTCAAAACACGGTACTTCTTGGCTGATGATGCCTAGCTCTTCAAGCATGAGCTGCACACCACCAAGGTAACATGGCGCAACGTTATCGTAGTGGATACCACCTGAAATCTTGCCTTCCATTTCACCCATCAGAGCAAGCAGTTCAGTTTCATTCAGGGGCTGACCGTGAAAACGGTTTAGCGCATCCAGTGCCGCGACGATTGAACATGCACTAGAACCCAAACCTGAACCGATAGGCATGTTCTTTTCTAGTGTCATTTCTAAAGGCTTTAGCGTAACGCCTTTTTTATCAAGCTCTCTCGAGAACACCACCCAGCAGTCGTAAACGATGTTTTCTTTTGCTTCAGTTGGCAGCTTAGAAACAAAGCTGCCTGCAGTTTTAAGTGAGAATGGTTCATCACCGGCTTTAACCATAACTCGGTCACCTAGCAGCGTGCCATCCACTGGAGACACAGCGGCCCCCAGCACATCAAACCCTACACTGACATTACCGATTGATGCAGGAGCATAAACGACAACATCCATATCACTTGAACTCATTCTTAAACTCCTAATTTCCAACCAAGAGTACGCATCACATCAGAGAATACGCCAGCAGCTGTTACTTCAGTACCCGCGCCGTAGCCACGCAGTACTAGAGGGATTGGTTGGTAGTAACGGCTGTAGAATGCTAATGCGTTCTCGCCATCTTTAATCTTGAACATTGGGTCGTCGCCATCAACAGCAGCGATACGAACCTTACACTTACCTTCAGCGATTTCACCCACATAACGAAGTACTTTACCTTCTTCTGCTGCGATAGCTGACTGCTCTTTGAAGTAAGCATCCGCTTCTGGTAGGCGAGCCATGAACTCTTCAACCGTACCTGAATCATCAAAACCCGGTGGCAGAGCTTGGTCTACTTCAACATCTTCAAGTTCAAGCGCCATGCCTGCTTCACGAGCAAGAATAAGCAACTTACGCGCCACATCCATACCAGATAGATCATCTCGAGGATCCGGTTCAGTGAAGCCGTTATCTTTTGCAATATTGGTTGCCTGGCTCAGTGTCATACCTTCATCAAGCTTGCCGAAGATGTAAGACAGTGAACCTGAAAGAATGCCGTTGAACTTCTCAAGTTCATCACCTGCAGAGATAAGGTTCTGTAGGTTTTCGATGACCGGTAGACCTGCACCTACTGTTGTCTCGTACATCAGCTTACGACGTGAGTTGCGTGCAACTTCACGAAGCTGATGGTAGTAAGCCATGCTTGCTGTGTTTGCTTTCTTGTTTGGTGTTACTACGTGGAAACCAGCCGCTAGGAAATCAGCGTACTGCGCCGCAATACCTTCGCTAGACGTACAATCAACCAATACTGGGTTGATGATGTGGTTACGTTGAACCAAAGCCGCTAAACGCGCTAGGCTGAACTCTTCAGTCGCACTCGACATACGGTCACGCCACTGCTCTAACGGTAGACCATCGCTGTCTAGCAACAAACCTTTACTGTTTGCTAAACCACATACGCGAATCACGATGCCTTTTTCAGCCAGTTTGCCTTGCTGACGTTGGATCTGGTCAACAAGCTCGCCACCAACACCGCCGACACCCACAACGAATACATCTAGGAAGTGCTTAGAGTTAAATAGGTTCTCGTGACACGCTTTGATTGCTTCAGAGATTTTGTCTTCAGGGATAACCGCTGAAATAGCGCGCTCTGAAGAACCTTGAGCAATAGCAACAATGTTGACGTTCACTTCAGCTAAAGAAGAGAAGAACTGAGATGCTACGCCACGTGAAGTGCGCATACCGTCACCCACCAGCGTTACAATCGCAACGTCATCCATGAACTCAACCGGCTCTAACAGGCCATCTTTAAGTTCAAGTTCAAACGCGTCTGACAACACTTGTTTCGCTTTCACCTTATCAGCCGATTCAATACAGAAGCTGATGCTGTACTCAGAAGAAGATTGAGTAATAAGGACAATAGAAACGCCAGCAGAAGACATCGCGCCGAATACACGACTCGCCATACCTACCATGCCCTTCATGCCTGGGCCTGATACGTTAACCATGGTTAGGTCACTTAGCGTCGTAATACCTTTGATTGCTAGGTTATCTTCGCCAGTGTCTTGGCCAATCAAAGTACCTGCGCCTTGTGGGTTGAAGCTGTTTTTGATCAGACAAGGAATGTGGAATTGCGCAATAGGAGCAATGGTTTTCGGGTGTAGAACCGAAGCACCAAAGTAAGAAAGCTCCATCGCCTCTTGGTAGCTAAGAGACTTGAGCAGACGAGCATCATCAACTAAGCGTGGGTCACAGTTGTAAACGCCATCGACATCAGTCCAGATTTCACAGCAATCAGCACGTAGACACGCCGCTAACACAGCCGCTGAGTAGTCAGAACCATTACGACCTAGTGTGACTAGCTCACCTTTTTCATTACCCGCAGTAAAGCCAGGCATGATGTTAACGTGACCTTTAGGAAGTGGAGATTGTTGGAAGTTCTGAGTAGAGACATCCACATCGACCATAGCTTCAAGGTGATCGCCTTTAGCGTATAGGTATTGGACAGGGTCAATCAGGCTTGCTGGTTGGCCTTTCGCTTCCAGTACCGCTTTCATTAACTGGATAGAGATTCGCTCACCTTTACTGATGATGCGAGCATTAACGTGGTTCGGGCACATACCAAGTAGGTTGATGCCATTCACGAACTGCTTTAGCTGAGCAAGAGAGGTATCCACCTGCTCTTGAAACGCGGCACCATCGATAGAAGGCACGACCGCTTTGATCTCTGCAAACAGTGTGTTAAATGAAGATTCGATCTCTGTAATCTGTGCGTCAGCTTCACCATTTTTCAGTGCAGCTTCAATAACAGCGACCAACTTATTGGTTGTTTTTCCTGGAGCCGATAGTACAACGGCTAGCTCTTCTTGCTGGGCATTATTAGCGATGATATCAGCCGCTCGTAAAAAACGATCTGCATCAGCTAATGATGAACCTCCAAACTTTAAAACGCGCATCCCTTTCTCCATAAGTCATAAAAATGGTACAAAAAAAGGCCTGTATCTTGTTGGATACAGGCCTTTTTTTTAAAATCCGTTACTTAGCAGCCTGCCCCAACAATGTTAATGTCGGTAATAATAATGGTTGTGGTCATTACTAGGTGGCTTACGTGCTGCATATCAAATTCTCTGCTTGTGCTTTACTCTACGTGTATCAATTTTTACCACTGGACGTCAATGAAAAGTTGCGTTTTTTTTACATTCGCACCGTTTTTCAGAGCAAACCGTCATTTAAGGGATAAAACACCCTGTATAAACCTTCACTTAAGATACTGGATTTACTCATTGAACAGGCAAGAGTGATCAATTGCATATATAGTCATAACAAAATGCTATATCGATTGTGCAGCGAACGTACAAGTTCTGTGCTTTAATTGAACGATAACGTTCGAAGAACAATAATAATGACATCAGGAGTGGGAAATGAAGAGATTACTTATTCTTTTGGCTTTTGCTATGCCTGTTGTTTGTTCAGCGAATAGCTTGCCTCTACTACCCAGCCAGATCGATAGTTCTTCTCATAAATTCTTTATCTCCACACAAAACGCGTCGAGTGAAAGCTTCGATACTTGGAAGATAGACAGTGGCTACTCTTATAGCTTGTTTTCAGATGTGGATCTTTACGTCGGTACACGTATCAATAGTGCGGCACTGAAACAGGAAAGTGGATTCTTGAGTGGTGTCAGTTATCAGTTCTCAGAAAGAGTCTCTTTTAACAGTTCTCTACACACCTATAAAGACGAGACCGAAGACAATGAGAAATCGGTAGCCGCAGAGGTTTCCAGCCGAGTGCAACTAACAGATAACCTAGATTTGCATGCCACCCTTGATTATGAAGAGTGGCAGCAAGGTGTTGAAGTGGGACTAGGGTTTCGCTTTTAGTCTCTTTAGCTTGTTCTTTATTAACAGATTAGTGCGGATTGAGATCCAAACTTTTAGTACATCACAAACCATTCCCCGTTCTAATCTATCAACGGCATTCAATTTGAGTCAGTTACGATTCAATTAACAGCTCAGATGAAATTAACACGCCATTCCAATCGGCATAAATATAGTCACCAGGCTGAATCAGTTGATTATGTATAGAGAGTGTCACATTCACTTGGCCGACACCGCGTTTCTCTGTTTTGAATGGCGATGCACCTAACGCCTGAACGCCAAGGTCCATTTGCGACATCATGCCTACATCACGCACCGCACCGTTTACAATCACGCCTTCCCAACCGTTTTCTATCGCGAGAATAGCGAGTTGATCGCCAAGCAGCGCCTTCTGGCATGAGCCATTTCCGTCAACGACAAGCACTTTGCCACAGCCGTCGGTCTCTAAAACCTCGCGAACCTTGGAATTATCGTGATAACAACGAACTGTTACAATTTTTCCAAAGAACGCACCACGTTGGCCGAAGTTCTGCAATGGCATGTTCAGTAGGGTGACTTCGCTTTCAAACTCATCACACAAGTCGGGTGTTATATCGTGCATATATCCTCCGTGAGTAAGGCGTTACCGGTTATGTCAGGCTAGCCTCTATGCTTTTATATGTTATTAAAATTAATCCTTTGTTTTCATTGTTCTATGCTCAATTTATTACTCAATAAAAGTTGATTGAGCATATTTATCTACTAGACTCTTAAGACAGCTTTCAGCTTCCTTGGTTCATAATCCGGTCTTTAGCAGGCAAGATGTGAGAAGCATCTCGAATAATCATTCTTGTTTTGGTGCTAAATAGTCACCATAACATTGGTTAAGTTGTAGCCATACTATTAAAGTTTGTTGCGATACGGCAATTGATGTAAATCAACAAAGTGAATGGAATTAACATTCTCGCGTTGTTAGCATGCTGTTAACATTATAGAATCCACTCCAATCACTAAAAGAATGATTGAAAGGCGTACTGGATCTACGTTATTGGGCAATACTTCAAGGAAGGCAGATAGCTGGAAGTAAGTGTTTTTTTGAAAACTTTAAGTTATCATCAAAAATACATTACCTGTATGTTATGTTTTTGCCTAGAATTTATTCTATTAGCACAGTTTCGTCACAAATTTAGGTACCGCCAAATGCAAACCCCGCAGATTCTTATCGTTGAAGATGAGCAAGTAACTCGTAACACTCTAAAGAGTATTTTTGAAGCAGAGGGATATGCTGTTTTTGAGGCTAGCGACGGTGAAGAGATGCACCAAGTGCTATCTGACAACCAAGTTAACCTTGTAATTATGGACATCAACCTTCCAGGTAAGAATGGCCTACTACTTGCGCGTGAACTACGTGAGCAAGCAAACGTAGCGCTTATGTTCTTAACTGGTCGTGATAATGAAGTTGATAAGATCCTTGGCCTAGAGATCGGCGCTGATGACTACATCACTAAGCCTTTCAACCCTCGTGAACTGACTATCCGTGCACGCAACCTTCTGAACCGTTCAATGAGCACAAGCTCTGTTCAAGAAGAGAAGCGTAGCGTTGAGAAGTATGAGTTCAACGGTTGGGTACTAGATATCAACAGTCGTTCTCTGGTTAGCCCAGATGGCGAAGGCTACAAGCTACCTCGTTCAGAGTTCCGTGCTCTACTTCACTTCTGTGAGAACCCAGGTAAGATCCAAACACGTGCTGACCTTCTTAAGAAGATGACTGGCCGTGAGCTTAAGCCACACGATCGTACTGTAGACGTAACAATCCGTCGTATTCGTAAGCACTTTGAATCTGTTTCTGGTACGCCAGAAATCATCGCAACGATTCACGGTGAAGGCTACCGCTTTTGTGGTGACCTAGAAGACTAATTCGATTCGCGCCTCTTACCATTTAGCACTACTCACCAGTAAGTGTTTTGAACACTAGAAGCGTCATCAATAGTTATTAAAAAGGGAGAATGCCAACGCATTCTCCCTTTTTTATTGTTCTTAATTGGATAAGATTTTAGTAAACCGTATCCACCTTAACGTCTTTCTCTACTAACCACTTCACGGTTTCGCCATCTTTAAGTTCCACCGCCACATCAACAGGCTTGTCACTGTCGATTTCTAGCTGCCATACAAACGCGACTTCCCATTGAGTTTCACTGTGTGTTCTTAAATCAAGATCGTCAGCCGTTACCAACAAGGTGTCTGCACCCTGTTTAACCGTAACACTTTCAACCGCAAGCGTTGCTGGCAGTTGTGAGTCTGACTCTAGGTAGATAGCACCATGTAGGGTCTTATCTTGAGTCTCGCCAATCGTTGGCATCTTGTTGTGCCAAAGGTTGCTTTTCATGGTAACTGTTGCTGCAGATACTTCGACTTGATTATCTTGCTGCCATTCTACTTGTGGCGCAGAACAACCCGCTAATGCCACTACACATGCGGCGAATGCTAATTTTTTCATTATTCTTCTACCTTTGATTTAACCAACTCTTTAAAACTTCAATGTCATTCTGGTATTCGTTATTTATCTCATCAACCCAATCTGAAATGTTCTCCCACCACGCAGGCAAATCTGGAGATTGAGCTTTCTGGGCAACTTGTTGGATGCGTTTCAGACCAATAGAACCTGCAGCACCTTTAATCTTATGTGCCTCAGAAACGATACTGGCTTTATCTTTCGCGACCATGTTGGAGTTCAATATTTCCATATACTCCGGCATCATATCTTCGAACATCGCGATGCTATCCAAAACCGGTTTCGGTCCAACAATATCAACATAAGACTCTAGCATATCAATATCAAGCAAAGTGGTATCAATTTCTGAAAGAACAGGCTTACTCGCGTCGACTTTATCAATGCTCTCAACCTTATCGGTGCCCGCTACCTTCTCAATTACCTCTGGTGCATCTTCGATAAGTTCACTGATGACATCTTGGATAGCTCGAACCGACAAAGGTTTACTGATCGCTTCGTCCATGCCTTTCTGGAAGTACTCTTGCTTGTTGTTTAATACGTTCGCAGTTAACGCCACCAAAGGCGGTAGCTGGCTGTATTTCTCGCGGTAGTATTGAGCAATATCGAAACCCGTCATATCTGGCAGTTGGATATCCAACAACACCAAATCATAGTCTTCAGGATTGAAAGCAATTTGCGCCTCTTTACCCGTCATCACGACTGTCACTTCATGGCCAAGGCTTTCAAGTAGAGAGCGAGCCACTGTGATATTGAGTTCAATGTCTTCGACCATAAAGATCTTAAGATTCGACTGTTTTCTTGGCGTTTTGATCAGAGCCTGAGTATCGTGATTCACTGGAACTCGAATCGAAACCGTAAAGGTACTGCCAAAGCCCTCTTCACTGATGACTTCAATGTGGCCATCCATCATATTAATCAGCTGTTGAGAGACAGCGAGACCAATACCCGTGCCGACAGCGTGCAAGTTGTCCGTGCCCGATTTCACCTGATAGTACATCGCGAAGATCTTCTCGATTTCACTTTCAGGGATACCAATACCAGTATCTTCCACTTCCATCGTAATGTTGGCAAAATCACCATCAATGTCGGCGCTGACTGTCATCACCACTCCACCATCTTTGGTGAACTTCATCGCGTTACTAACAAGGTTCCACAGTACCTGTCTAAGACGAGTACCATCCACCTCAACAGCAGCTGGAAGATCAGACAATCTTTCTAGATCGAACCTTAACCCTTTCTGCTCAGCCATCAACGCAGAGATACTTTCGATCTCGACAACGAAATCTTCAAAGTTAATAGGCGTAGGGAAGAGTTCAAGCTTACGGCGGTCGAACTTATCCATATCAATAATATCGTTGAAGATATTACCCAGTGTCACCGCGCTCACCTTGATGGTTTGCATCTGCTTGCGCTGTTCGGTGGTCAGTTGGCTATCAAGCAGCATGCGGCTCAAGCCAATGATGCCGTTGAGCGGCGTTCTTAACTCGTGGCTAATAGTTGAGATAAAGGTGGTCTTATCGCGGCTGGCTTTTTCTAACGACTCTTGATGCTCTTTACGTTCAGTAATATCGCGGCCAAAACCAACCAAGCCCAAGTGACGACCATCTTTGCTGTAGAAAGGCACTTTACGCAGTTCGAAGTAACTCTTGCGGCCATCTGGGTATTCAAGCCATTGGTCATAAGTCAGTGCTTGGTTGTCAGCAAATACTTTCTTATCGGTTTCAACAACTTGCTGAGCGACCTCTTTACTGTAAACATCCCAAGGAGTTAAACCAACTAGCTCTTTTTCTGTTTTACCAGTGAGCTCTTCAACCGCACGGTTACAACCAGAGAACACACCATCTTCATTACGGTAGTAAATAAGGTCAGGCGAGGCATCGATAAACGAGCGTAACAGTGCAGTACGTTCTGCGAGTTCAAGCTGAGTACGCTCGCGCTGGAACACCTCGTTTTCGAGATCTTGCATTGCTTCTGCGCGCGCTTCTTCCGCTTTTTCACGCTCTTCAATTTCTTGATTAAGCTTCTCGATATTGAGCTGCATTTTATTGTTGAGTTCTTGGTCTCGCTCACGCATGTCGCCAAGTTTAGAGACCAATTTCGCTAACCTTTGACGTGATTCTTCCAACTGGTCCACGACCACTGACAGAAAATAAACCGCCCAAGGCGTGATCACTAAACCGAAGAAAACTGAACGGACAATGTCGATGTCATCAACATTGCCTTTGAGTGCAAGGGTGATACCGACTTGCACAACAACAGCGAGGGCAACAAGCGCTAGGGCGAGTAAGATAGAAAAGCGGACAATCCCCAGTTTTACGAGTAGATCCACGTAATACTGGGCAAGATTTTTCATGGGTTTCATTTAGCGCTCCATGCGATAAGACTAGCAACATTCTACCCTGTTTGAAGATGGGAGGTAAGCTAGCTACATCACACGCAGCAAGTGTTCAGCGGTAATTTCGAAGGTTAATTAACCAATACAAATACTAACTAAGCAAAAATAGCCGGGGATAATCAAATTGCCAATTTTATAGCGTTAGCGAATTGAGTATGGATGCACCATTGAACGGTTGCGACCGTCTGATTTCGCTTGATACAACGCACTATCAGCCAAGGCAACAGCCGATTCCATTTCATCATCAGGTGTAGGAATGTAAGAGATAATACCAATACTCACCGTGATGAATTCAGAGACTGTCGACTTCTCATGCGCAAGTTCCAATTTTAGGACTTCATCATGAATACGCTGCGCCACCAGCTGAGCACCTTCGGTCGTTGTATTTGGCAGAATAAAGCCGAACTCTTCACCACCATAACGAGCCACACAATCAGATGAACGATTCAACACCTGCTTAAATGCCTGAGAAACCTGAATCAAAGCATCATCGCCTTGTTGGTGTCCGTAAAAGTCGTTGTAGCCTTTAAAGAAGTCGATATCACATAGCATGATCGTCAGTGGCAGCTTCTCACGCACATGATAATGCCACAGTGTAGAGAGCTGTTCATCGAAACGACGTCGGTTAGACACTTTAGTCAGGCTATCCATAAAGCTGAGGCGTTCAAGTTCAAGGTTGGCTTCTTCAAGCTTTTGTTCTGCTAGATAACGCTCTGTAATATCACGCGCCATGATCAACACACCATTAGTGCTCGATGCTGGATCTCTAAACGGTGATTTGACTACATCATACCAAGTAAATGTTCCATCACTTGAGACCACTTTGTCGATATAACGCAGTGATTTACTTTGATGAAGCACTTGATGATCGGTTTCTGATATTCGCGTATAGATGCTATGTGGCACCACATCTTGTAAACGTTTACCGATCAAGTCACTGACTTCAGAGATACCCAGCGCAGCCACAAATGGTTTATTACACGCTTGATAAACCATGTTTTCATTAAAGATACCAATCGAGTCTGGGCTGGCCTCCAGGAGGTTTTGCAAGATGGTGTCACGCTGCGCAAGTGCCACTTCGGTATCTTTTCGCTTCTCCATCTCGCCACGCAGTTTCTGCTGCATGTCATGCCAATCGGTCACATCATGACTAATAGAGAGCGTGCCGATGGTTTCTCCATCTTGGGAAAGCAGCACACTTTGGTAGGTTTCAAGCAAGCAGCTTTTTCCATCTTGATCTGTAGTCCAAGAGCGTTCACTTACACGACCTTTTAATACTCCACCAGAAACACTCAGGGTGCCCTCTTCAGCACGACCATGCCAAAACTTTTTAAACGAGCGATTACTCGTCACTAACTGACCTTTCTGATCTTTCACGTAGATCAGCTCAGACAAAGAATCCAAAGCGGTACGAGCAACATTCAGTTCTCGAACTTCTTGGGACAGTTCTTCGTTAGTGTTTTTATAAGGTGAGGCGTGAATCATCCAAGCCTGCTTATTTCTAAAATGGATCTTACGACCGTTCAAGTTGATCTTGAACGACTCAAATTCAGAAAGCGCCCACAGGGAGACCTGCTCGAAGGCTCGAGAGTTGATGTGGTTGGTTAAGTAGTGACGAAAGCTGTTCTCGCTTTCCACAGTAGGAAAGCGAAAATTAACACCGATTTGGCGGATACCAAGCAACTGCATGGCTTGGCGATTGGCATAGAGTATTTCGCCACTTCGAACATCAACAAAGTAGAGTGGCGACGGGGTAGCAAGTAGAAGCGTTTCGATATGCGACTGATAACGAGAATAGAGATGCCAGCAGATGAGAGCAATCAGCAATACAACAACGATATAAATACCGTAGCCATACGCCCTGTCCCACAACCAAGTCATTACCAGTTCCATTTACTCTCAATCTATACCATAAAATCTGCTAGGGAAATGTTACCACTATTTATTGGTTTTATCTGCTGTTACCTACAGTCACCCATTTCTATTAATTGGCCGCGTTTAAAACAGGCAACGTGTACTCGAATGCAGAGCCCGTTTTGATGCCTTGAGCACCGGTTTTATCCAACGAACGACCTATTTCAGTCATCGCTAACCAGCGGTTCTCACACCATAAAGGAGAAAGTAAGGTTGGGCGTCTCGCCGCTGAAGAAACACGGTGATAAACCACGTCCGCAGGAGTGCGTTGAATGATCTCACTCGCGATATCGATGTACTCTTCGAGGCTTGGGGCTTCTAGCTTTCCTGCCTTCCACGCCTTAGCCATGGTACTGCCCTCTACTATATGAAGGCCGTGCAGCTTAATACCATCGGTGCCAACGGCTAATACCTTGTCTAAGGTTTCAAGGTTATCCGCTTTGGTTTCTTTTGGTAGACCAACAATCAGGTGAGTACACACCTTGATACCTAAAGCGCGTGCGCGTTGGGTGATCGTTTCATACACCGCAACATCGTGGCCGCGGTTAATTCGCTTGAGGGTTTTATCATTGGCGGTTTGCAGGCCAAGCTCGAGCCAAATCTCATAGCCTTGTTTAACGTAGCCCGCTAACAGATCCAACACCGCATCAGGCACACAGTCTGGTCGCGTACCAACACAAAGGCCGACGATCTCTGCACCGGGTGCTTTTAGCGCCTCTTCATACATATTCTTGAGCACTTGCACCTCAGCATAAGTGCTGGTGTACGCCTGAAAGTAAGCCAGGTACTTCTTGGCACGAGCAATCTCACCCGCACGATCTTTTAGCTGGTCAGCAATACTTTGAATTTGAGTTTGTTCATCGGCAAAGGAAGCCACGTTACAAAACGTGCAACCTCCACGGCCAATTGTCCCGTCTCGGTTTGGGCAGCTGAAACCACCATGAAGCGTCAGCTTGTGAACCTTCTCGCCATAACGGCGTTGAAGGTCTTGGCCGATAGTATTGACCAACTCGTGTAATTGCATATTTTCAAAGCACTCAAGTAAATAAGAATGAATATCAGTCTTTTTTGAAAAAAAATTACATCCCTGCAAAATTCGACCAATTAGTTTACTCAAGGCTTTTTGCGAGCAACCTAACAAATATCAATAAACATGCAAAAAATCGGCTCTATTTGCCTAATGTTGCACATTTGTTGGGCATTAAATTCAAAATAAAACGAAAAAAATGGTCTACATGGGTCAACTTTCATTGCAATTCGCCTAGACAAAATTGTAGGATACTTACACATATTGGCTATTTTTGAGTATTTACTTACAACGAAAACTTGCTAATAAGTCGGTGATATCTAACTCCCACCTATATAAACCACTAGTTTGTGGTTAAAAATAAACAGGTATCACTAAGGATTGTTTTTCTCGCAATACTTTTCCTGCGAGATACGGAAAGGATTCAAACCGCCAGCATAGGCAGGTTTAGACCCATAAATATAAAAGGACAAGGCTGACTTTATACAAATAAGTTGCGCCTAGATTTAACTGGAAGGATGTATCTATGGTAGATCAAGAGCAGAACTCACAGGGTCTGTATACTCCTGAATTGGAGCATGACGCTTGTGGTATCGGTTTTGTTGCGCATCTAAAGAATCGCAAATCTCATGATGTAGTAACTCAAGCACTCGATATGCTTGCACGTATGGAACACCGTGGCGGCCAAGGCTGCGATCCGTGTTCTGGTGATGGTGCAGGTATCCTGCTACAGAAGCCGCACGAATTCTTACTAGAAGAAGCCGTAAAGCTTGGAATTAAGCTGCCATCTTTTGAAAAATATGGTGTTGGTGTTGTACTTTTCCCTAAAGATGAACACAAACGTGCACAGTGTCGTGACATTCTAGAACGCAATGCACAACGCCTTGAGTTAGAAGTTATCGGTTACCGTGAACTTCCAACGGACAATTCAATGATTGGTGCTGACCCACTAAGCACTGAACCTCAATTTGAACACGTATTTATTTCTGGCGGCCCTGGTATCACACCAGAAGAGCTTGAGCGTAAACTGTATGTTCTACGTAACTACACGGTTCGTGTATGCCTAGAAAGCGTTTCAAATATCGGTGATGACTTCTACATCAACTCTATGTCTTACAAGACATTGGTGTACAAAGGTCAGCTAACAACTGAACAAGTTCCTCAGTACTTCCTAGATCTGCAAAACCCAACCATGGTGACAGCTCTAGCACTAGTACACTCTCGCTTCTCTACCAATACATTCCCACGTTGGCGTCTAGCTCAGCCTTTCCGTTACATCGCGCACAATGGCGAAATCAATACGGTTCGCGGCAACCTGAACTGGATGAAAGCACGTGAAGCAATCCTAGAATCGGATCTGTTTACACAAGCTGAAATCGACATGCTGCTTCCTATCTGTCAGGAAGGTAGTTCGGATTCATCAAACTTCGATATGGCACTGGAACTACTTGTTCTTTCAGGTCGTACTCTGCCACACGCGTTGATGATGATGATCCCGGAAGCATGGCAAGAAAACAAAAACATGGATCCAACTCGTCGTGCGTTCTACCAGTACCACGCGAACGTAATGGAACCATGGGATGGCCCAGCATCAGTATGTTTCACCGATGGTGTTCAAGTAGGTGCAACACTTGACCGTAACGGTCTGCGTCCTTCTCGCTACACAGTAACTAAAGACGACTTCCTAGTAATGGCGTCTGAGTCTGGTGTTGTTGAGATTGCACCTGAAAACGTTGAGTACCGTGGTCGTCTACAACCAGGTCGTATCTTCGTTGCTGACCTTGAGCAAGGCCGCATCATTTCTGATGAAGAAGTGAAAGACAGCATTGCTAAAGCACAACCTTACGAAAAGTGGGTTGAAGAGAACCTTCTGAGCCTGAAAAAGCTACCGGATGCGAGCAACGAATTTAGCCAACCTTCTCCAGAGAAACTACTACACAAACAACAATCGTTTGGCGTGAGTTCTGAAGAAGTAAACGAAATCATTCTACCTCTTGCGAAAACAGGCTACGAGCCACTTTCTGCAATGGGTGCTGACTGGCCGCTAGCGATTCTTTCTCACCAATCGCAGCACCTTTCAAACTACTTCAAACAGTTGTTTGCACAAGTAACTAACCCGCCGATCGACCCGATTCGTGAGCGCATGGTTATGTCTCTGAACACTTACCTAGGTAAAGACCAGAACTTACTTGCTGAAACACCTGAGCACTGTCAAAAAGTAGAACTTGAGTCTCCAGTACTGTCTAACTCTGAGTTAGAAAAACTGCGTGCAATCGATAACGAGCACCTTCAGGCGAAGACGCTGGATATCGTATTCCAAGCAAATGGCGACCAAGGTAAGTTAGAGCGCGCACTTAAGCGTATCTGCCAATACGCAGAAGACGCAGTGATTGATGGCTACTCTATCATCCTACTGACAGACCGTGCGGTTAACTCTAACCATGCCGCTATTCCAGCAATGCTGGCGGTTGGCGCGGTTCACCACCACCTAATCCGTAAAGGTCTACGTGCTAAGTGTGACATCGTTGTTGAAACGGGCGACGCTCGTGAGACACACCACTTTGCAACGCTTATCGGTTATGGTGCAAACGCAGTTAACCCATACCTAGTTATTGAAACGATTGTTGAACTGCAACGTACTAAGAAGCTAGATCCAAACGTACACCCACGTGAGTTATTCGATAACTACCGTAAAGGTGTTAACGGCGGTCTACTTAAGATCTTCTCTAAGATGGGGATCTCTACGCTGCAGTCTTACCACGGTGCACAAATCTTTGAAGCACTTGGTGTTAGCAAATCAGTGGTTGAAAAATACTTCACAGGTACTGTTTCTCGTATCCAAGGTCTAACGATCGACGATATCGCGCGAGAAGTATTGGTTCGTCACCGTGTTGGTTACCCAGCTCGTGAAATTCCAGCTCAGATCCTTGATGTTGGTGGTGTTTACCAGTGGAAACAACGTGGTGAGAAACACTTATTCAACCCAGAAACGATTTCTCTACTTCAAGAATCGACGCGTAACAAAGATTACGGTCAGTTCAAGAAGTACGCAAAAGCAGTTGATGACCAAGGCGACAACGCAGCAACGCTACGTAGCCAACTGGACTTCATCAAGAACCCTGCAGGCTCTATTCCTCTAGCAGAAGTAGAACCAATCGAGAACATTCTTAAGCGTTTCGCAACCGGCGCAATGAGCTTTGGTTCAATCTCGCATGAGGCTCACTCAACATTGGCTGTTGCGATGAACCGCATTGGTGCGAAATCAAACTCAGGTGAAGGTGGTGAAGATCCAGCGCGTTTCGAACGTAAAGAAAACGGCGACTGGGAACGTTCAGCAATCAAACAGGTGGCTTCTGGTCGCTTTGGTGTAACGTCTTACTACCTATCTAACGCTGATGAGCTACAAATCAAGATGGCTCAAGGTGCGAAACCGGGCGAAGGTGGTCAACTACCTGGTGATAAGGTTGATGACTGGATCGGCGCAACGCGTCACTCGACTCCGGGCGTAGGTCTTATCTCGCCACCGCCACACCACGATATCTACTCAATCGAAGATTTGGCTCAGCTGATCTACGATCTGAAAAACGCGAACCGTAACGGTCGTGTCAACGTGAAGCTAGTATCAGAAGCTGGCGTAGGTACGATTGCATCGGGTGTAGCGAAAGCGAAAGCTGACGTGGTACTTATCGCAGGTTTTGATGGTGGTACGGGTGCATCTCCGATGTCTTCTATCCGTCATACCGGTCTGCCTTGGGAGCTGGGTCTAGCGGAAACGCACCAAACACTACTGAAAAACGGCCTACGTAACCGTATCGTTGTTCAATCTGATGGTCAGATGAAAACACCACGTGATCTTGCAGTAGCAACGTTACTTGGCGCTGAAGAATGGGGCGTAGCAACAGCAGCATTGGTTGTTGAAGGCTGTATCATGATGCGTAAGTGTCACAAAAATACATGTCCTGTTGGTATTGCAACACAGAACAAAACTCTGCGTGAGCGTTTCGACGGCCGCGTAGAAGACGTAGTGACTTTCTTCCAATACATGGCTGAAGGTTTACGTGAAGTAATGGCTGAGCTTGGCTTCCGTTCTATCGACGAAATGGTTGGTCAATCACACAAACTTAAAGTTCGCGATGACATCGGCCACTGGAAGTACAAGAACCTAGATCTAACACCAGTACTGCACATTGAGCAGGCTCGTGCTGAAGACGGTATCTACAACCAGACAAAACAAAATCACAACCTAGAAGACGTTCTAGACCGTAAGTTGATTCAAGCTGCAATTCCAGCACTTGAGAAAGGCGAAGCCGTGAATGCGACCTTCCCTATCATCAACACGGATCGCTCTGCAGGTACCATGCTGTCGAACGAAATCTCGAAGGTTTACAAAGACCAAGGTTTACCACAACCAATGAACGTTAAATTCCACGGTAGTGCGGGCCAATCTTTCGGTGCATTCCTTGCGAAAGGCGTTAAGTTCGAAGTCGAAGGCGACGCGAACGATTACTGGGGTAAAGGTCTGTCTGGCGGTACATTGGTACTGTACCCAGATGCGAAATCTTCTATCGTTGCAGAAGACAACATCGTAGTGGGTAACGTATGTTTCTACGGTGCCACTTCTGGTGAATCTTTCATTCGCGGTATGGCTGGCGAACGTTTCTGTGTTCGTAACTCAGGTGCGAAGGTTGTAGTTGAAGGTGTTGGTGATCACGGTTGTGAGTACATGACAGGTGGCGCGGCAATTATCCTTGGCTCAACGGGTCGTAACTTTGCTGCAGGTATGAGTGGCGGTGTCGCTTATGTTTGGGATAAAGCAGGTGACTTCGAAACCAAGCTCAACGCAGAACTTGTAGACCTAGACCCAATTGAACAAGAAGATAAAGATCTTCTACTCGATATGCTAACGAAGCATGTTGAATTCACAGGAAGTGAAGTTGCTCAGTCTTTCCTAGACAACTTTGAAACAAGCGTTGCATCACTAGTTAAAGTAATGCCACGCGACTACAAAGCGGTTCTTGAAAAGCGTAAAGCTGAAGCACAACAGGCACAAACGGAAGAAGTGGAGGCAGTATAATGGGTAAGCCTACTGGATTTTTAGAACACGGTCGTGAGCTTCCAAAGAAGCTCGACCCGTCAGTTCGAATTGAAGACAACAAAGAGTTCGTACTTAACGAAGAGTTTGGTGAAAAGATCAATACTCAAGCCTCTCGTTGTATGGACTGTGGCGTACCTTTCTGTCACAACGGCTGTCCGATTGGTAACATCATCCCAGAATTCAATGATGCGGTTTACCGTGACAGCTGGGAAGAGGCTTGGAATATCCTAAGCTCTACCAACAACTTCCCTGAGTTTACCGGTCGTGTTTGTCCTGCTCCTTGTGAAAGTGCCTGTGTTCTTGGTATCAACCAAGACCCAATCACTATCTGTAATATCGAGAAAACGATTGTCGAAACTGCGTACCGTGAAGGGTACGCAAAACCTAAAACACCACGCTCTCGCACAGGTAAAACTGTCGCAGTTATCGGTTCAGGTCCTGCTGGCCTAGCCGCAGCTGAGCAGCTAAACAGCGCTGGTCACTCGGTAACGGTATTTGAACGTGACGAGAAAGTCGGTGGTCTACTTCGCTTCGGTATCCCAGATTTCAAACTGGGTATGGACGTGATTGATCGTAAGATCAACTTAATGGCTGAAGCTGGCGTTGAGTTTAAAGTTAACCAACACATCGGTGTTGATGTTAATGCTCAACAGTTACGCCAAGAGTTTGATGTGGTATTGCTAACGGGTGGTTCTACGGTTCCACGCGACTTGCCAATCCCTGGTCGTGAGTTGAAAGGCGTTCACTTTGCCATGGAATTCCTTGGTCAAAACAACCGCCGTGCTAACAACCTAGATCTTAAAACAGAAGAGATTCACGCTAAAGATAAGCACGTTGTGGTTATCGGTGGTGGTGATACTGGCTCTGACTGTGTGGGTACATCAAACCGTCATAAGGCAGCGAGCATTACTCAGGTTGAGATCATGCCGATCCCACCAGAGAAGCGCCCTGCAAACATGCCTTGGCCTCAATACCCAATGATCATGAAAACCACCACTTCTCACGAAGAAGGTTGTGAACGTCACTGGAACATCTTAACCAAAGAGTTCATCGGTAACGAGCAAGGTCAAGTGACGGGTCTACGTATTGCTGACATCGTTTGGCAAGATGCGAAACCAGGTGAGCGTCCAGGCTTTGATGAAGTCGCGAACTCTGAACGTGTTATTCCTTGTGACATGGCATTCCTAGCAATGGGCTTCTTACACCCGGAGCCAACCGGCGTGCTTGCTCAACTAGACATTAAACTGGACGAGCGCGGTAACGTCGCTTCTGAAGGTTTTGCAACGAACCAGAAAGGCGTTTTCGCTGCTGGTGATATGCGTACTGGTCAATCTCTAGTTGTACGTTGTATTAATGAAGGTCGTGAATGTGCGATTGCGATTGATGACTTCTTAATGGGTAACTCAAACTTAGAAGCGAAAGCTGATTCACTCATGCTTTCCGCATAATATTTCTCGGGCTAACGTCAATGACGTTAGCCTAGAGGAAAAGCAACACCCTTCCTAACTTTTATATTTGGCTAGCACTCGATGCTAGCCTTTTTTCTATCTGGCCTTTGGCGCTTTCAAAATCACCCTGTTGTATATGTTAAATCTCGTTAACATCTACCTTCTATATCTCATTGATATCCATCGACTATTTTAGATTATTAAGTGGCTAATCGCGTTTATGCATGATAATTAACCATGAACTTGACCTTAAACACAATTAGCTATACGTTGTAAAGCTGATGAAAACAAAATCAATCGGTTTTGTTAACACAACCAATAACGTTTTAACTGGCTAAAGCAAACTATCAGTTTATAAAAAACAACAAGTACATGAATAGTTAGTCATTTACTGTCTGGATGACAGAGAAGCAAAAGGGAGAATTGCAATGGCTCTATATGATCCTAGTCTTGAAAAAGACAACTGTGGATTTGGTTTAATAGCGCAAATGGAAGGCCAACCTAGTCATAAGTTGGTAAGAACTGCTATTTCAGCCCTCGATCGCATGACACACCGTGGTGGTATCGCTGCGGATGGTAAAACCGGGGATGGCTGTGGCTTATTACTACAGAAGCCTGACTCTTATCTCAGAATTATTGCTGAAGAGAATAACTTCAAGCTCGGCAAGCAATACGCTGTCGGCATGATTTTCTTCAGCCAAGATCCAATCAAAGCGCAATCCGCGCAAGACATCGTCAATAAAGAGCTCGCTCAAGAGACCTTAACGGTTGCAGGTTGGCGCGTAGTACCGACCAACACCGACGTATTAGGTCCGATTGCCAAAGATTCAGTTCCCAATATTCAGCAAGTGTTTATCTCGGCCCCCGCGGGTTGGCGTGAACGCGATATTGAACGACGCCTTTATATCGCTCGTCGCAGAATTGAAAAACAGATCACCGAAGACAAAGATTTCTATATTTGTAGCCTTTCGACACAAGTCATGGTTTACAAAGGTCTGTGTATGCCGGCCGATCTTCCGCGATTTTACCTCGATCTTGCAGACTTACGCATGGAATCGGCGATATGTCTGTTCCACCAGCGTTTCTCAACCAATACTCAGCCACGTTGGCCACTGGCTCAACCATTCCGCTATTTAGCGCACAATGGTGAGATCAATACCATTGAAGGTAACCGACAATGGGCTAAGGCTCGTGCCTATAAATTCTCTTCGCCGTTGCTGCCAGACTTACAAACCGCCGCACCCTTTGTGAATGAGACAGGCTCAGATTCATCAAGCCTAGATAACATGCTCGACCTGTTCCTTGCCGGTGGTATGGATGTGTTCCGAGCGATGCGCATGCTTGTGCCGCCCGCTTGGCAAAACCACCCAGATATGGACCCAGATCTACGTGCATTCTACGACTTCAACTCAAAGCACATGGAACCGTGGGATGGTCCTGCTGGTATCGTACTTTCAGATGGTCGTTACGCTGCGTGTAACCTAGATAGAAACGGCCTGCGTCCTGCGCGTTATGTGATTACCAAAGACAATCTAATCACGCTCGCATCAGAAGTCGGTATCTGGAACTACGCACCGGATGAAGTCGCAGAGAAAGGCCGTGTTGGCCCGGGCGAACTGTTGGTAATAGATACTCGCCGCGGCAAGCTATGGCAATCTAATGAGATCGACAATGACCTCAAAGGCCGCCACCCATATAAAGAGTGGATGGAAAAGAACGTTCACAAGTTAACGCCATTTTCTGCGCTGCAAGATGACCAAGTGGGTAAGCGTAGCTTTGACGATGATACGCTCAAGACCTACCAAAAACAGTTTGCGATGAGCAACGAAGAGTCCGACCAAGTGCTGCGTGTGCTTGGTGATATGGGGCAAGAAGCAGTGGGCTCAATGGGCGACGACACGCCAATGGCTGTGCTCTCTTCAAAAGAACGCTTGGTCACTGATTACTTCCGTCAAAAGTTTGCACAAGTCACCAACCCACCGATTGATCCATTGCGTGAAAAACACGTGATGTCTTTGGCGACCAGTATTGGTAAAGAGATGAACGTGTTCTGTGAAACAGACGGTCACGCCTATCGTGTCACGTTTGATTCACCAGTACTGCTTTACTCAGACATGCAGCAGCTTCTGCAGTTGAGTCAAAAACATTATCGTCATGTCATTCTCAGCATGCACTACGACCCGAATAACCAAGATCTAGAACAAGCAATCAAAGCAGTATGTGATAGCGCCGAACAAGAAGTCAGCGAAGGTGCGGTTTTAGTTGTGCTGTCGGACAAAGGTTTAGAGAAAGGAAAACTACCGATCCCTGCAGCCATGTTGGTTGGTGCGGTGCAAACAAGGCTTGCTGACACCAACCTGCGTTGTGATGCCAACATCGTTGTTGAGACAGCAACTGCGCGCGACCCACACCAATTTGCTGTGCTGCTTGGCTTCGGTGCAACCGCGGTTTACCCATACCTCGCTTATGAAGCGTTAGGTAAAATGTTGGATGATGGCTCTTTAGATAAAGATTATCGTGCCGCAATGCAAAATTACCAAAACGGCATCAACAAAGGTCTGTACAAGATCATGTCGAAGATGGGAATTTCAACCATTGCCTCTTATCGCTGTTCACAGCTTTTCGAAGCCGTTGGCCTTCATTCCGATGTTGTTGAGCTCTGTTTCCGCGGAGTTACCACTCGAATCCAAGGCGCAAGCTTTAGCGATTTCCAGCAAGATATCTATAACTTATCTCGTAAAGCCTGGACTAAGCGTAAGCCAATCGAGCACGGTGGTTTACTCAAATACGTACACGGCGGCGAATATCACGCCTATAACCCTGATGTGGTTGGCACTCTGCAAACTGCAGTAAAAACAGGTGAGACATCGGATTATCTCTCTTTTGCTAAGCAAGTAAATGCTCGTCCAGCTGCGATGTTACGCGACTTAATGAGCCTCAAAAAAGCCGATCAGCCTCTACCACTAGAGCAAGTCGAGCCTAACAGCGATCTGTTTAAACGCTTCGACTCTGCGGCAATGTCGATCGGTGCTTTGAGCCCAGAAGCGCATGAAGCATTAGCAATGGCGATGAACCGCTTGGGTGGTTACTCAAACTCTGGTGAAGGTGGTGAAGACCCTCGACGCTTTGGTACTGACCGTAACTCTCGTATCAAGCAGATAGCTTCCGGTCGTTTTGGTGTGACGCCACATTACTTAACCAATGCGGATGTTTTGCAGATCAAGGTCGCGCAAGGTGCGAAGCCTGGAGAAGGTGGTCAACTGCCCGGCCATAAAGTTACCGCAGAAATCGCTAAGCTGAGATATTCAGTTCAAGGGGTGACACTGATCTCCCCTCCTCCACATCACGATATTTATTCTATCGAGGATCTAGCGCAGCTGATTTTCGACCTTAAACAAGTGAACCCTAAAGCCTTGGTTTCAGTAAAGTTAGTATCGGAACCGGGTGTAGGCACGATTGCAACTGGTGTAGCGAAAGCCTATACCGATCTGATCACCATTTCTGGCTACGATGGCGGTACCGCGGCAAGCCCTCTAACCTCGGTAAAATACGCAGGTTGCCCTTGGGAGCTTGGCTTAGCAGAAACTCAACAAGCACTGGTTGCTAACGGGCTTCGTCATAAGATCCGCCTGCAAGTCGATGGTGGTTTAAAAACTGGCCTTGATGTGATTAAAGGTGCGATTCTCGGTGCAGAAAGCTTTGGTTTTGGTACCGCGCCAATGGTCGCAATGGGTTGTAAGTTCTTACGAATTTGTCACCTAAACAACTGTGCGACGGGTGTTGCGACTCAAGATGAAACACTACGCCGCGAATACTTCAAAGGCCTGCCAGACATGGTGGTGAACTACTTTACAGGCCTAGCCGATGAAGTTCGCCAATACCTTGCAGAACTCGGCGTAGAAAAACTAACGGACCTGATTGGTCGTACTGACTTACTTGAAGCCGTTCAAGGCCTCACCGCGAAACAGAACAAGCTCGATCTCTCTTCAATACTCGAAGCTCCGGTATCTCCAGAAGGTCACCCACTGTTTTGGACCGAGCCAAACGCACCATTTGATAAAGCTCAGCTCAACCAGCAGATTCTGGATGATGCACTCGATGCAATTGAGAAACGTCAATCCACCAGCCTTTACTACAACGTGATCAACACAGACCGCTCGATTGGTGCTCGTATCTCTGGTGAAATTGCTAAGCGATACGGCAACCAAGGGATGGCAGGTTCACCAATCAAGTTATATCTCGACGGTACAGCAGGCCAATCTTTTGCGGTTTGGAACGCAGGCGGCGTTGAGCTTTACCTAACAGGCGATGCCAATGACTATGTTGGCAAAGGCATGGCTGGCGGCAAAGTGGTTATCAAGCCTCACCAAGGCACCGCATTTACTTGTAACGAAGCGACCATCATAGGCAACACCTGTCTGTATGGCGCAACTGGAGGCAAGCTGTTTGCAGCTGGTACGGCTGGCGAACGATTTGGCGTACGTAACTCAGGTACGGTTGCTGTGATTGAAGGCGCTGGTGACAACGCCTGTGAATACATGACCGGCGGTATTGTTGCCATTCTTGGCGCAACTGGCGTCAACTTCGGCGCCGGTATGACAGGTGGTTTTGCTTATGTCATGGATAAGAACGAAGACTTCCAAGGTCGAGTAAATAACGAGTCGGTCGAGGCACTTTCTCTGTCTGACTTATTTATCCACCAAGAACATCTGCGTGGCTTAATTGCAGAGCACTTAGAAGAGACTGGCTCAGTACACGCTGAAGCTATTCTGGCGAACTTTGATGAATGGATTCCGAAGTTCTACCTAGTGAAGCCGAAGACGGCGGACCTTAATACCTTGCTCGGTCATCAAAGCCGCAGCTCTGCTGAACTTCGTGTTCAAGCGCAATAATTGGAAGGAGCCAATAATGAGCCAGAATGTATACCAATTTATTGATGTGAATCGCGTAGATCCAGCGAAGAAACCAATCAAAATTCGTAAGATTGAGTTTGTAGAGATCTACGAACCTTTCACTAAACAACAAGCTAAGGCGCAAGCTGACCGCTGTTTAGACTGTGGTAATCCTTACTGTGAATGGAAGTGCCCAGTCCACAACTACATCCCTCAATGGCTCAAGCTTGCCAATGAAGGGCGCATTATCGAAGCGGCTGAACTGTCCCACCAAACCAACAGCTTGCCTGAGGTTTGCGGACGAGTTTGTCCTCAAGACCGTTTGTGTGAAGGCTCTTGTACCCTCAACGACGATTTCGGCGCAGTAACCATCGGCAACATTGAAAAATACATCAATGACAAAGCGTTTGAGATGGGTTGGAAGCCAGACATGTCGCATGTCGAATGGACTGATAAAAAGGTCGCAATCATCGGTGCAGGCCCCGCAGGTCTTGCTGCTGCTGATATCTTAGTTCGAAACGGTGTGAAGGCCGTAGTATTTGACCGCTATCCGGAGATCGGTGGCCTGCTCACGTTTGGTATCCCATCGTTCAAACTAGAGAAAGGCATCATGGAAAACCGTCGCCGTATCTTTAGTGGTATGGGTGTCGAATTTAAGATGAATACCGAAGTCGGTAAAGACGTTCAACTACAACAACTGGTCGATGACTACGATGCTGTCTTCTTAGGTGTCGGTACCTATAAAAACATGCGTGCTGGGTTAGATAACGAAGACGCACCGGGCGTTTATGATGCACTGCCATTCCTTGTTTCCAATACCTACAAGGTCATGGAACTGGATAACCCAACCCCATTTATCGATATGCAAGGTAAGAAAGTCGTCGTGCTTGGTGGTGGTGATACCGCGATGGACTGTGTCCGAACTTCGATTCGTCAGCATGCAGCTAATGTTGTTTGTGCTTATCGCCGAGATGAAGCGAATATGCCGGGCTCTCGCCGTGAGGTGAAGAATGCGCGTGAAGAGGGTGTGAAGTTCAAGTTCAACCTCCAACCTATTGGCTTAGAGCTTAACAGCGCTGGTCATGTGGTTGGCGTTAAATTCGTGAAAACCGCTTTGGGTGAACCTGATGAAGCAGGCCGTCGTCGCCCAGAGCCTGTCGAAGGCAGTGAACATGTTCTTGAAGCCGATGCTGTGATCATGGCATTTGGTTTCCAACCTCATGCGATGGAATGGCTAGAACCCTTCGGTGTGGAACTCGATCAGTGGGGTCGTATCAAGGCTCCCGGTAAACAAGAGTTTCAATACCAAACCACCAACAGCAAGATCTTTGCAGGTGGCGATGCGGTTCGAGGATCTGACTTGGTAGTAACCGCTATCGATGAGGGCCGTAAAGCCGCAGAAGGGATCTTGGATTACCTAGAAGTGTGACCAGGGCGTGTTGATCTTTCGAGCTGATTTTTGCAGCGAGTTGCTGGGCATTTATACAAGGCAGAGGCGTCGATGTGTAGCTAGCCTACATGAGAAGCCGATAACGTAGTAGAAATGACCAGCAAACGCTGCCCGAAGGGTTCGGCTAAAAGCGTTTTACTCTTTGTTGAGGGAGATTTGCTTAGAGTGACTAGGCTACTTCCCCCTCGCCGCGATTAAAACGCTTTTATCTCGAACAAAATTTAACCACGAAAGGTCAACACGCCCTAGTATAAGGTTTCCTTTATTACTCAGGCCGTTACTATAAAAAAGGGATCCAATGATGGATCCTTTTTTGAATTAGATACGTTTATCACAAGCATATCGAAAAATACGTAAAACAATCGCAAACAAGCCAATACCTATAACTACAATTAAAACAACGCCATAGGAAACATTATGAAAAAAGCAGCTCTCCTCTCGTTATCACTTTTAACGTTAACCGCTTGCAGCCAAGGAATCACGGACATGAAAGACAGAACTTCATCACCTTGTGGAGACAAACCAAACTGCGTATCAACTCAAGATGATCGTGAGCAACATGCATTGGCCGCGTTTGAGTTGTCAGATTCAGCGAGCTTAGATGCGATTGAGCAGGTTGCGCTAACCTTACCGGGATCAAAAACCGCGAGTAAAACAGAAGATTATCTGCGTGTTGAATGTACTTCGCGCATCATGCGTTTTGTCGATGACTTAGAACTTAAAATCACGGATGGCAAACTGATCGTGCGTTCAGAGTCTCGTACTGGCCATTCTGATTTTGGCGTAAACCGAAAACGAGCTGAACAACTTCGTGCTAGCTTGAAAAGCGAAGGCCTAATCAAATAGATAAAAGAATACGCAGATAAATCGCTACTATTCGGATGAGAAGTGCCTCTGGGCAGTCGCTCGACACTTCTTATCCATGCTACAATTTCGCTCTACTGTTTAAATATTATTTATTAAGAGACTACACATGAAAATCGGCATCATTGGCGCAATGGAGCAAGAAGTTGCGATCCTAAAAGCAGCAATTTCAGACATTACTGAAGTTAATAAAGGCGGTTGTACCTTTTTCTCTGGTCAGCTAAATGGTGTTGACGTTGTTTTGCTTCAATCTGGCATTGGTAAAGTAGCAGCGGCTGTTGGTACTTCAATCCTACTAAGCGAATACCAACCAGATGTCGTTCTTAACACGGGCTCTGCTGGCGGTTTTGATTCAACACTGTACCTTGGCGATGTGGTTATCTCAACTGAAGTTCGACACCACGATGCAGACGTTACAGCTTTCGGTTACGAAATCGGCCAAATGGCAGGTCAACCTGCAGCGTTCAAAGCTGACGACAAACTGATGGCTGTTGCTGAACAAGCACTAGCACAAATGGAAGACAAGCATGCCGTTCGCGGTCTTATCTGTACTGGCGACGCATTTGTTTGCACAGCAGAACGCCAAGAGTTCATCCGCAAGCACTTCCCATCTGTTGTTGCTGTAGAGATGGAAGCATCGGCTATCGCTCAAGCTTGTCACCAATTCCAAGTACCATTCGTGGTTGTTCGTGCAATCTCTGATGTTGCAGACAAAGAATCACCAATGAGCTTCGAAGAGTTCCTGCCACTAGCAGCGCAAAGCTCTTCTGAAATGGTTATCAAGATGGTTGCCCTACTAAAGTAAGCGACTAGACATGCAAACACTGTTTGATCAGGTATTTGCAAATGGCGTGCTCCTTGTGATGTGGGGAGCACTGCTTTTTCATTTAATTTTACCTATCCCCCATGCCGCACACCCCACGACCTTATGGCATAAGTTTGCTGAGCTTTTAGCAAGCAAGGTTAATAACAACCACAACTATTCCCAAAGTTTAATCTCAGGCACATTAGCCTGGGGGTTAATGGTACTGCCAACTCTGGTTATTCTATTGGCACTGCAACCATTGGTTTGGCAATCTCAACTGTTTGAATTGGCACTGTTATTACTCGCGATTGATTGGCGCAATAATGAAAAGCTGGCTAACCAACTGATCAAAGTACTTGGCCGAGAAGATAAAGCGGCCGCTCGTCAGTTACTGGCTCCGATTGTCAACCGTCAAACCGAATCACTTTCGTCACTTGGCCTCGGCAAAGCCGCCACAGAAACCATAATCATGGGTTACGCTCGTAACGTAGTTTGTGTGTTGTTCTGGTACGCCATTGGTGGTGGAATCGCTGCGTTAATGTATCGCCTTGTGGTCGAGTTAGCTCGAGCTTGGTCGCCAAGTCGCAAGCAGTTTTCTCCTTTCGGCTCAACGGCAATCAAGATCGTCGCTATCCTAGAACTTATACCAATGCGCTTATTTGCCTTGATGATCGTCTTTGGTGATAAAGCAACGCACACATTTAAGATGATGCTAGTCCAAAGTCGCTCTTGGCCACTACCCGGCCCAGCCTGGTTAATCACGGCTGTTGGCAACAAGCTGGAGTTATCATTAGGTGGCCCTGCGATTTACGACAACACTAAAGCCATTCGCGCAAAATTAGGCGGAAGAATCGCACCGTCAGCTCTGCATCTATCTCAGGTTCAGAAACTACTCTTTGGTCGCATCGCTATCTGGATATTTTTACAAAGCCTAGCCTTACTATTTATTCACCAAGGGATTTAGAGTGAAACCTTCAGCACTTGTTACAAGCCTTACTATTTTGTCTTCCAGCTTATGGCTGCCTTTATCATTTGCAGAAGAAGCACCACGGACTCAAGAACAAGTACAGCTGGCTCAACGCGTAGTCAGCCTTGCTCCTCATGCCACTGAACTCGCGTACAGCGCTGGTTTAGGCAACAACCTTGTTGCCGTAAGTGAACGAAGTGATTACCCACCACAAGCCGATAAGCTTGAAAAAGTGGCAAACTATCAAGGTATCAAGGTTGAGAAGATCATCGCACTTCAGCCTGATTTGATTCTTGCGTGGCCAGCGGGAAACCCGCCCAGAGAGCTCGCGAAACTAGAGCAATTTGGTTTTAATATTTACTACTCCAAGACCAAAAGCCTAGACAGTATCGCAACCAATATTGAACAACTGAGCGAATACGCTAGCGATCCAAGCATTGGCGAAAATAACGCTCAGCAATACAGAGAGCAGCTCAACGCGTTGAGACTAGAATACAAAGATGCCGAGCCAGTAAACTACTTCTACCAGCTCAGTGAAAAGCCGATCATCACTGTTGCTCAAGGACACTGGCCAAGTGAGGTGTTTGAGTTTTGTGGTGGACACAATATTTTTGAAGACAGCGCCTCGCCATATCCGCAAGTTGGTATTGAACAAGTTGTATTAAGAAAACCGCAAGTGATTTTCACTTCTCAGCACGCGATTGAGAATGGAACCATGTGGCAAACATGGGAAGATGAAGTCCCAGCAGTCGCTCAAAATCAGATTTGGTCCCTCAATTCAGACTGGATTAATCGCCCGACAACGAGAACTTTGAAAGCGATCCAACAAGTGTGCGATTTCTTCGATAGAGCTAGGCAAAATCACTAACTATTTGCTGCGTTTTTTCGTACAATTCGCCACCGACCTGTCCCTACAATTTTAACTATAAGAGCACCAGTATCATGGACTCCATGCTGCTTTATATTATCGATTTATTTGGCACTGCCATCTTTGCCGTCTCAGGCGTATTTGTCGCTGGCCGTCTTAAGATGGATCCCTTTGGCGTCGCCGTTCTAGGCAGTGTAACCGCGATTGGCGGCGGCACAATTCGTGACATGGCATTGGGTGCAACTCCCGTGTTTTGGATCACCGATACCACCTACCTTTGGGTCATCATCATCACCTGTTTGTTGACCATGATTATTGTAAGACGCCCGAAACGTCTGGCTTGGTGGATATTGCCGGTATGTGATGCGATTGGCCTAGCGGTGTTTGTTGGCATTGGCGTGGAAAAAGCGCTTATCTATCAAGATTCAGCACTAGTGGCCATCATCATGGGTGTCATCACCGGTTGCGGTGGCGGTATTATCCGCGACGTGCTTGCCCGTGAAGTGCCAATGATTCTAAGAAGTGAAGTCTACGCGACCGCTTGTATCATTGGTGGCGCTTTCCATACCGTGGCGATCAGCATGGGGCACGACTCAGAAACTGCATTTCTGGCCGGCGTGTTCTCAACACTATTGATCAGGCTTGGCGCTATTCGTTGGCATTTATCATTGCCGACCTTCGCCATCAAATAAGCTATCGTTACAAAGTGAAAGGCTCCGCAAAGGAGCCTTTCTTAATTTGAGCTCCCCAACACAATTATTATGCTCTCGCGCTACACGTGCGAGCATAGCTAAAAATACCTAACTTGGTTCAAAGCTTTAGTTTCAAGACTAGAGAATGAATGTTGTTTGAGGTAAGTTGAAAAAATCATTCCCAAATTTCATGAATATAACCCAATGCTACTCGAAGGAATCGAAACTCTACTGGTATTGAGTAAAGCAAAGACCATGAGCCGCACAGGCAGTTTGCTTTATATCAGCCAATCAGCGGTCAGCAAACGGATTGCGAATTTAGAAAAGAAGCTAGGTAAAAAGATCATTGAACCGAGTGGCCGACAGATAAAACTCACGCCAGATGCGATAGCATTAATAGAGAGTATTGGCCCGACATTCAATGAACTTCGCGGGCTTATTTATGAACAGCAAGAGTTGGAAGATACTACTCTCATCACCCTAGACAGCTCTAAGTCTCTGATAGCCGGTTATTTAGGTGAGATGATGGGCCAGTTCATCCAGCAAGATAAGTACATCACCATTACCACCAACCACACGCCGAGAATCATAGAGCGAGTGCAATCTGGTAAGGCGACCTTGGGGTTGTGTGCTGGCTTACTGCCACCGCATCATGGGTTGATGACCTTCCATCTATTTGATGAGCCGTTTTACATAGTGAGTAAGTCACCGCTAACGGAGCTTCCTCCAATGGTCATCACTAACGACATGACCAACCCTGCCAATTCTTATCAACTTTCTGTATTAGAGAAGTTTGGTATCAAACCCTTGATGGAGATGGATGCCTACACCGCAGCGGCTCAACTTGCATTGGGCGGGACTGGGCCAGCGTTAATACCGCTCTCTATCGTAAAAACACTCAATATTGAGCCTCAATATCTGTATAGCTTCACCGAATTAGCAGGCTTGATTCGGCCGATTCATATCTGTGTCAGACCAAATAGTTACCAGTCTCCACGAGTTAAAACACTGATAGAATCCATTGTTGATGCTGTTCCCAAAGCAGTTTAGACGCCATTAGCATCGACATCACGATCACAAGGGGGCGAATCCATTTCTGCCCTTTTGTCACCACCACTTTAGCGCCAAGCTGAGCGCCCATAAATCCACCGACCGCCATCACTAATCCCAACTCCCAAATAGGCAAACCAGCCAAAATAAAGAAAATTAAGGCAGCGATATTCGAGGTAAAGTTAAGTACTTTAGTACGCGCCGTAGCATCGACTAACGAGAAGTGACCAATAGCAACAAAGCAGACGGTGAAGATAGAACCTGTTCCTGGGCCAAAAAAGCCATCATAGAAACCCACGCCGCCACCAATACACAGAGCAAACATGGCCTCAGAGATCTTCTGTTTTCCTTCAGACGCTCTAGTTTGGGGGGCCAACAGGAAATAGAGAGAGATAGCGATAAGCAGCAGTGGGATAACACTGGTCAGTAGGCTCGCATCAATGTGCTGGACTAACTCAGCGCCAATTGCAGAGCCAATAAAGGTACAAAAGATAGCAAGGCGCATCTCTTTGATGCTGACGATACCGTTGCGCACGAAATACCAACTCGCAGAGAAGCTGCCAAATGAGCTTTGGAGTTTGTTAGTTGCCAATGCCTGCGTCGGTGGAACTCCAGCCGCTAGCAATGCAGGTAGAGTCAGTAACCCACCGCCGCCAGCCATTGCATCAATAAAGCCTGCTGCCGTTGCAACAACAAACAAGATAGCCAATATTTCTAGAGTGATTTCCATATACCCAACGCCTTAAAGTCCTGTGTAGCGACAAGTTACCACTCACGGCAGACGAGCAATAACGAAACACAAGACTCTAACCTATTCCAAATATTCATCATTAAGTTACCGCGGAATAACAGACATAAAAAAGCCCACTCCGAGGAGTGGGCTTTGAGCATTTATATCCGCATATCAGCGATACACTTTAGGCGATTAAGCTTGAGAAGCTTTAACCTGAGCGTGTAGCTCTTGAACTGAAGTTACTGACGTTTTCGCGTCTGCAGTGTGCGCCATACAAGTCGCGAATGCAGCATTTAGCGTAGTCGTGTAGTTAACTTTCTCAGCAAGTGCACCACGACGAAGAACTTTAGAATCTTCAATCGCTTGACGGCCAGCTGCAGTGTTCACGATGTACGTGTACTCGTTGTTCTTGATACGGTCAAGAATGTGAGGACGACCTTCGTGTACCTTGTTTACTAGACGTGGGTTGATGCCCGCTTCGCCAAGGATAACCGCAGTACCGTGAGTTGCGTCTAGCTGGTAACCAAGCTTAGATAGCTTAGATGCTAGGTCAACAACACGCTCTTTGTCGCCTTCGCGAACAGAAAGAAGTGCACGACCGCCTTCTGGGTAGATGTTACCACAACCCAATTCAGCTTTAGAGTATGCTTCTGCGAACGTCGCACCAACACCCATAACTTCACCAGTAGAGCGCATTTCTGGGCCTAACAGTGGGTCAACACCAGGGAACTTGTTGAATGGAAGTACAACTTCTTTCACTGAGTAGTAAGGTGGGATGATTTCTTTCGTAAAGCCTTGAGACTCTAGAGATTGACCCGCCATTACACGAGCGGCAATCTTAGCGATTGGCGCACCAGTTGCTTTAGATACGAATGGAACCGTACGTGCTGCACGAGGGTTAACCTCGATTAGGTACACTTCATTGTTCTTAACAGCAAACTGCGTGTTCATCAGACCACGAACACCCAACTCGAACGCTAGCTTTTCAACTTGCTCGCGCATTACGTCTTGGATTTCTTGGCTTAGCGTGTATGCAGGAAGAGAACATGCTGAGTCACCAGAGTGAACACCCGCTTGCTCGATGTGCTCCATAATACCGCCGATTACAACGCGCTCACCGTCACAAATCGCATCTACGTCTACTTCAACAGCGTCATCTAGGAAGCTATCAAGTAGTACTGGAGATTCGTTTGATACGCTAACTGCTTCGTTGAAGTAGCGACGTAGGTCTTGCTCGTCGTATACGATTTCCATCGCACGACCACCAAGTACGTAAGAAGGACGTACAACAAGTGGGAAGCCGATTTCACGAGATTTCTCTACCGCTTGCTCCATTGTTGTTACTGTCGCGTTTTCTGGTTGAAGTAGGCCTAGACGGTCTACAGCAACTTGGAAACGCTCACGGTCTTCTGCACGGTCGATTGCGTCTGGGCTAGTACCGATGATTGGTACGCCAGCAGCTTCAAGAGCACGTGCCAGTTTAAGTGGCGTTTGACCACCGTACTGAACGATAACGCCTTTTGGCTTCTCAACACGAGCGATTGCTAGTACGTCTTCCAGAGTTACTGGTTCGAAGTACAGACGGTCAGACGTATCGTAGTCTGTAGAAACTGTCTCAGGGTTACAGTTAACCATGATAGTTTCGTAGCCATCTTCACGTAGCGCTAGTGATGCGTGTACACAACAGTAGTCAAATTCAATGCCTTGGCCGATACGGTTTGGACCGCCGCCTAGAATCATGATTTTTTCTTTGTCTGTTGGGTTTGCTTCACACTCGTCATCGTAAGATGAGTACATGTAAGCCGTATCTGAAGAGAACTCAGCTGCACACGTATCTACACGCTTGTATACCGGGTGGATATCGTATTGGTCACGTAGACGACGGATTTCGCTTTCCGCCACACCTAGAATCTTAGATAGGCGCGCATCAGCAAAACCTTTACGCTTAAGCTTGTTTAGCTCGTCTTTATTTAGACCAGCAAAGCCTTTCGCTTTAAGTTCTTGCTCTAGCTTAACGATGTCTTCGATTTGAACTAGGAACCAACGGTCGATTTGCGTTAGGTTGAATACACCATCTACCGACATACCAGCACGGAATGCGTCAGCGATGTACCAAATACGCTCTGCGCCAGCTTCTTTAAGTTCGTGACGGATCGTCGTTAGAGCATCTGGTGCGTCTAGGTCTACCATTTCGTCAAAACCAGTCGCGCCAACTTCTAGGCCGCGAAGTGCTTTTTGTAGAGATTCTTGTTGGTTACGGCCGATGGCCATAACTTCACCAACCGACTTCATTTGCGTCGTTAGGCGGTCGTTAGCACCTGCAAACTTCTCGAAGTTAAAACGAGGAATCTTAGTTACTACGTAGTCGATTGTTGGTTCGAATGATGCTGGAGTTGCGCCGCCAGTGATGTCATTCATTAGCTCGTCTAGCGTGAAACCAACAGCCAGTTTCGCTGCAATCTTAGCGATTGGGAAACCTGTTGCTTTAGATGCTAGTGCAGAAGAGCGAGATACACGTGGGTTCATCTCGATGATAACCATACGGCCATCTTTCGGGTTGATACCAAACTGTACGTTTGAACCACCTGTTTCAACACCAATCTCGCGCAGTACTGCTAGAGATGCGTTACGCATTAGTTGGTATTCTTTGTCTGTCAGCGTTTGAGCTGGAGCCACGGTGATTGAGTCACCTGTGTGAATACCCATTGGGTCGAAGTTTTCAATCGCACATACGATGATGCAGTTGTCGTTTTTGTCACGAACCACTTCCATCTCGTACTCTTTCCAACCGATAAGTGATTCATCGATAAGAAGTTCATTAGTTGGAGATAGATCCAAACCACGACGACAGATTTCTTCAAATTCTTCTTTGTTGTAAGCGATACCGCCACCAGTACCACCCATCGTGAACGATGGACGAATGATACAAGGGAAGCCAACCATGTCTAAAACTTTGTAAGCTTCTTCCATCGTTTTCGCTGTATCAGCAGTTGGACACTCAAGGCCAATTGCTTTCATTGCTTTATCGAAGCGTGAACGGTCTTCTGCTTTATCGATAGCGTCAGCCGTTGCACCAATCATTTCAACACCGAACTCTTCAAGAACGCCGTGCTTTTCTAGGTCTAGAGCACAGTTCAATGCAGTTTGGCCACCCATAGTAGGTAGAACTGCATCAGGCTTCTCTTTAGCGATGATGTTACGCACAACTTCCCATTGGATAGGCTCGATGTAAGTTGCATCTGCCATGTCTGGGTCAGTCATGATTGTCGCTGGGTTCGAGTTTACAAGAATAACTCGGTAACCTTCTTCGCGAAGCGCTTTACAAGCTTGAGCACCAGAGTAATCGAACTCACATGCTTGGCCGATAACGATCGGGCCAGCACCTAGAATAAGAATACTTTTAATGTCAGTACGTTTTGGCATTGTCTACTACTCCGAATTACGCTGTGTGCTGTTTGATTAGTTCAATAAAGTGGTCGAATAACGGCGCTGCGTCTTCTGGACCTGGGCTTGCTTCAGGGTGACCTTGGAAGCTGAATGCTGGTTTGTCTGTACGGTGAATACCTTGTAGAGAACCATCAAATAGTGATTTGTGCGTTGCACGTAGTGTCTCTGGAAGGGTTTCTTCGTCAGCAGCAAAGCCGTGGTTTTGCGAAGTAATCATCACAACATCACGATCTAAATCTTTAACCGGGTGGTTTGCGCCGTGGTGACCAAACTTCATCTTCACTGTCTTAGCGCCTGACGCAAGAGCAAGAATCTGGTGACCTAGACAGATACCGAAGATTGGTAAGCCTTTTTCTAGGAACACTTTTGTCGCTTCAATTGCGTAAGTACATGGTTCTGGGTCACCAGGGCCATTTGAAAGGAAAACACCGTCTGGGTTCAGAGCAAGTACTTCTTCAGCTGAAGTCTCAGCAGGAACAACCGTTAGGCGGCAGCCGCGGTCAACAAGCATTCGTAGGATGTTTCGTTTTGCACCGAAGTCATAAGCAACAACGTGGTATGGCAATTCTGAGTCTGCTTTCGCTTCAGGAAGTCCACCCGTAAGCGTCCACGAACCTTGTTTCCATTGATACGCTTCTTTTGTTGTAACTTCTTTCGCAAGGTCCATACCTTTCAGGCCAGGGAATTCTTTTGCTTTAGCAAGAGCTAGAGCTTCGTCTAGGTTTCCATCGTTTACTGAAGAGCCAGCTACGATACAACCGTTCTGTGCGCCTTTTTCACGAAGAATACGCGTCAGCTTACGAGTATCGATATCAGCGATACCAACAACGTTTTGCGACTTAAGGTAATCAGAAAGGGATTGTTCATTACGGAAGTTAGAAGCGATTAGAGGGAGATCGCGAATCACAAGGCCTTGAGCGTGGATTGAAGAAGATTCTTCGTCTTCGGAATTGGTTCCGGTATTGCCAATGTGAGGGTAAGTAAGGGTAACGATTTGTTGAGAATAGGAAGGATCAGTGAGGATTTCTTGGTACCCCGTCATCGAGGTATTAAAAACGACTTCACCAACTGCAGAACCTACAGCGCCAATGGCTTCACCGTGAAATACTGTCCCATCTTCTAGGACGAGTAGTGCTGACTTCTTCAAGACAACCTCCAGAAATAAAAATGCATTAAAATTGATTTAATTTGCAAATCTACCTTCCTGCAACACCAAAAACTGCGTGTTTATGGAAATTAGACAAATTGGCGGTATTTTAGTGATCTGCGTGATACGTGTCAACATTTAACTCAAAAGAAATTAAACATTTGCAAGGACTAATTCAATTTACCCCCTCAAAGCTCCAAAAGTTCAACTTTCATGCGCATTTAGCTCGAATATTACGATTTTCTAATTTTCACTCCTCATTTTAGCCAACCATAGAGTGATAAAAATATCAGCAACAAAACGCAATCGATAAATACCAAGAGAAAACATGACAATTTAAAGATCTAAAACAAAAAACACACTAAAGACCACATAAACAGCATAGAAATGGAGTCAAAAAGGCGATAAGAAGAAAGTAGAAGGAAGATCGGAGAAGTGAGATTACTAAGGAAAATGCACCAAATCAAGAAAGCGCCGGCAATTGCCAGCGCATAAATATCTATTTATAGGTCATTCAAACCAAGCACATCCGTCATGGTATAAAAGCCTGCTGGTTTATCATTTAACCAAACCGCGGCCTTGATTGCGCCATTAGCAAAGGTCATTCGATCAGTAGCTTTATGGGTAATTTCCACTCGTTCACCGATATCAGCAAACATAGCGGTGTGTTCACCAATAATGTCACCGGCACGAATCGTCGCGAAACCAATCTCATCTTTAGTGCGCTCGCCAGTAATACCCTCGCGTGACCATACAGCTACATCGTTCAGCTCATTGCCCATAGCACCCGCAATAGCTTCGCCCATACCAATCGCAGTACCTGACGGTGCATCGACTTTATGACGGTGATGAGCCTCAACGATCTCGACATCACAGTAATCGCCCATCACTTTAGCGGCCTTCTCTAGCAGCTTAAAGACCAGGTTCACACCAACGCTGTAGTTAGGTGCCATTACGATAGCCATCTCTTTTGAAGCAGCATCAATCACCTGCTTCTCTTCTTCAGAGAAGCCCGTTGTACCGATGATCAGTTTTTTACCGTGACGTTTACAAAGTTCAATATTCGCTAATGTGCTAACAGGGGCAGTAAAATCGACAATCACATCAAACTCTTCGATGGCTTTAGACAAATCATCGACTAAAGCAACATCAAAACGACCTTCACCGCATAACTCGCCGACATCTACGCCGACCAAAGATGACTCTGGACGCTCTGAACCAGCTCCAACACTTGCTTCTGAATTATGATGAGCGGCTTTCACCAAGTTGCGGCCCATGCGGCCCGCTGCTCCTGCAATTGCAATTCTTACCACTGCGAATATCTCCATTGTTTTGGTTACCGTTGCCACTTATCTCTTGCAGCAACGTTCAATCGATTAATCTCTTTAAACTAACAACAATCTCAAACTCAGGCTAGCAATTACGAAAACTCTTTTATTACTCGCTCTAAAATTGGCACATTTGCCTCTGGGAAGGCGTATTGATTCAATGATTCTAGGCTTACCCATTCACCTTGCTGACCTTCTTTACCATAAGGCTGCTCTTCAAAATCAGTCACGAGAATGAAATCGAACTTAAGTGACTTATCCGTGTAATCAAATTCAAGATGCTCAAACAGAGACTGCTCGGTCACCTTGATACCGACCTCTTCATCAAGCTCGCGAGTCATCGCTTGCTCAATAGTTTCGCCCTCTTCAACCTTGCCACCTGGAAATTCCCAGAAGCCACCTTTGTGCTTGTCATCTGGACGCTTAGTGATAAAGACCTGTGACTTATCTTGATTGAAGATAATACCCGCTACGATATGGATTCTTTTCATTGATGGTGTTCCTTAATAAAACGCTGAACTCACATAGTCCCTAAATACGTCATCCTCAAGAAAGAGGAACGACTGAGTTGGGGATCTAAAACTACGCGAGCCTAACTAAACAAGATTCCCTACTACGCTCACTCCTCGCTATAGGGAATGACAACTTCCTTGCGTAACAAAGTAAGCCATGAAATTTACATACAAAAAGAGCCGCCTAAGCGACTCTTTATATTCTATTTGTCAGTTTTATGAAGCTAAGTTGTAGTGTATGAGAGCAAGGCGGTGGCACGGAGCTTACGACTGTAAGTGAGTACCACCAACGCAGCTATCATGCGCTACAGCAACGATTCATTAAACTTACGCGATTTTACCGTGACACTGCTTGTACTTCTTACCGCTACCACATGGGCATGGCTCGTTACGGCCAACTTTACGCTCGTCACGCACTACCGTTTGTGGAGATGCCGCTTCAGCTTCATCGTCAGCTAGCTGGTTTTCAGCTGTTGCATGTTGCGCTTGTGCACGACGCGCCGCTTCTTCAGCTTGAGCTTGACGTTGAGCTTCCATCTTTTCAACTTCTTCTTGTTGCTGAACGCGCACTTTAGAAAGGATGGTAACAACGTCTGTTTTCAGTACATCTAGTAGGCCTTCAAACAGTTCAAACGACTCGCGCTTGTACTCTTGTTTCGGGTTCTTCTGAGCATAACCACGTAAGTGGATACCTTGACGAAGGTGATCCATCGCAGCCAAGTGCTCTTTCCAAAGGCCGTCTAGCGTTTGTAGCATCACAGATTTCTCGAAGTTACGCAGTACTTGAGCACCAACCACTTCTTCTTTCTGTTTGTACGAATCAACCGCCATAGCAAGAATACGCTCACGCAATGCTTCTTCATAAAGCTTGTCGTCTTCGTCTAACCAACCTTGAATATCAAAGTCTAGATCGAAGTCATTCTTCAGACGATCTTGCAGACCCGCGATATCCCACATATCTTCAAGAGACTGAGGTGCGATGTATTCATCAATCACTGATGCCAATACATCTTCACGGTTGTGTTCGATCATCTCGCTGATATCGTCAGAGCTCATCAGTTCATCACGAAGCTCATAAACCACTTTACGTTGGTCATTGGCTACATCATCGTACTCAAGAAGCTGCTTACGAATATCGAAGTTACGACCTTCAACTTTACGTTGTGCTTTTTCAATTGAGCGAGAAAGCATCTTAGATTCGATCGCTTCGCCTTCGTCCATACCACTTTGGATAAGACCAGCCATACGATCCGATGTGAAGATACGTAGCAGAGAATCTTCCATTGATAGGTAGAAACGAGAAGAACCCGCATCACCTTGACGACCAGAACGACCACGTAGCTGGTTGTCGATACGGCGAGATTCATGACGCTCAGTACCAATGATGTGCAGACCACCTGACTCAAGCACTTTATCGTGGATTACTCTCCAGTCAGCTTTGATCTTCTCGATCTGCTCTTTGGTTGGATTCTCTAGCTTCTCAACTTGTGCCTGCCAGCTACCACCTAATACGATATCGGTACCACGACCAGCCATGTTAGTTGCGATAGTTACCGCACTCGGCATACCAGCTTGTGCAACGATCTCTGCTTCCATTTCGTGGAATTTAGCATTTAGAACGCTGTGCTTAATTTTTGCTTTTTTCAGTGCGTTAGACAGTAGTTCAGACTTCTCGATAGAAACCGTACCAACCAATGATGGCTGACCAGCAGCTACACGGTCTTTGATGTCTTCAATGATCGCATTGAACTTGTCTTCTTCGGTACGATAAACCACATCTGGCATATCGTTACGAACCATAGGCTTGTTGGTTGGGATAACCACTGTTTCTAGGCCGTAGATAGACTGAAATTCGAAAGCTTCTGTATCGGCTGTACCTGTCATACCTGACAGTTTTTCGTATAGACGGAAGAAGTTCTGGAATGTAATCGATGCTAGCGTCTGGTTTTCATTCTGAATCTTCACACCTTCTTTAGCTTCAACAGCTTGGTGTAAACCTTCAGACCAACGACGACCTGGCATAGTACGACCAGTATGTTCATCAACGATAACCACTTCGCCTTCTTCAGTAACGATGTAGTCGACGTCTTTCTCAAACAGTACGTGTGCACGCAGCGCTGCATTAACATGGTGCAATAGGCTGATATTAGTTGGAGAGTAAAGCGTGTCACCCTCTTCCATCAGGCCGTTTTTGACCATTAGCTCTTCTACAAATTCTTGACCGTTTTCAGTCAGGTGAACCTGTTTCGATTTCTCGTCCAAGGTGTAGTGACCTTCACCACGGTACTCTTCAGAATCTTCTTTATCTTGGCGCTCAAGGTTAGGGATCAACGTGTTAATACGCGTGTAAAGATCTGAACTATCTTCAGCTGGGCCAGAGATAATAAGTGGAGTACGAGCTTCATCGATTAAGATTGAGTCAACCTCATCGACAACAGCAAAGAAGCGCTCACGTTGAACACGATCTTCAGCACGGAAAGCCATGTTGTCACGTAGGTAATCGAAGCCAAACTCGTTGTTTGTTCCGTATAGGATATCCGCTTGGTACGCTTCTTTCTTCTCTGGTGGAGCCATGTTTGGCACGTTTACGCCAACAGTCATACCAAGGAATTCAAATAATGGGCGGTTTGTTTCCGCATCACGCTTCGCTAGGTAGTCGTTCACCGTTACTACGTGAACACCTTTGCTAGGTAGGGCGTTAAGATAAGCTGGTAGGGTTGCTGTAAGAGTCTTACCTTCACCAGTACGCATTTCTGCAATTTGGCCAGCATTTAGAACCATGCCACCAATCATTTGCACGTCAAAGTGACGCATGCCGTAAACACGCTTAGACGCTTCACGTACCGTAGCAAATGCTTCAGGTAGAAGTTGGTCTAGCGATTCACCTTTATCTAAGCGCTCACGAAACTCAACCGTTTTTGCTTTTAGCTCTTCGTCTGAAAGAGCTTCAAACGTTGGTTCGTAGTTATTAATTTCTTTTACAATTTTTCTAAGGCGGCGCAGTGTTCTGTCATTGCGACTGCCAATTACCTTTGTCAGCAGCTTAGTAATCATGTGCTTGGAATCTCTTCGTTCTCAGATCGTCCGCGATCTATTTTAAATGCCGTCAGTGTCTCTACTAGCTATGAACTAGTCTTCAGTTACTAACCAAGGATACTGAGATAAATCTAGTATCTTTGATATTGTACTTGAGAGTAGAGTTTTCAAGGCTTGAGTTAAAATTAATGCCCTTTAGTGTAAGTAATTTTCACACCAACAACCATTTATAACCCCATTTGTTTGATGTGCTTGGAACTTTTCTTTCTAATTGCTGATGGATTAGCCAGACTGCAGCTCATTGGGAGACAACTTTCGGATGTTGACGACACTGTATCTGGAAAATAGATACAAAAAACCAGGTCAATGACCTGGTTTTCGAAATCTTATATTGCTGTAAACAACAATTACGCTAGAACCATTCCTGGCTCAGCAAATGCAACAGGAGAGCCTACTTCTTCTTCGAATGTTGCCCACTCCCAAGCTTCTGCGTCAGCAAGTACTGCACGTAGTAGTTGGTTGTTTAGGCCGTGACCTGATTTGTATGCACGGAACTCACCAATAATAGCGTGTCCACACATGTACAAGTCACCAATCGCGTCTAGTACTTTATGAGTTACGAACTCATTGTCAAAACGTAGACCTTCTTCATTAAGAATTCGGTATTCGTCCAGTACGATAGCATTATCAAAGCTACCGCCAAGTACTAGGTTTTGAGATTGTAGATACTCAATGTCGCGCATGAAGCCGAAAGTACGAGCGCGAGAAATTTCTTTCACAAAACCTTGTGAAGAGAAATCAAACAACAAACGTTGCTCATCAGATTCAATAGCTGGGTGGTTAAAGTCGATCTCAAAGTCCATACGGAAGCCGTTAAATGGAACAAATTCTGCCCACTTATCGCCATCTTCAAAACGGATAGGCTTTTTGATACGAATAAAACGCTTCGCTGCATTCAGTGTTTCTACACCCGCTTGCTGTAGCAAGTATACGAATGGGCTTGCGCTACCATCCATAATTGGGATCTCAGGTGCATCTACTTCAACAATAATGTTGTCGATGCCCATACCCGCTAAAGCTGCGTTAAGGTGTTCCACTGTAGAGATACGTACGCCTTCGTCATTAACAAGAGCTGTACATAGCATAGTGTCACGAACTGACGCTGGATCAGCTGGGAAATCTACAGGTGGATTTACATCTGTACGACGATAAACAATACCTGTATTTGCAGCTGCCGGGCGAAGAGTAAGTGTGACTTTACGACCAGAGTGGAGACCCACACCAGTTGTTTTCACAATTTCTTTCAGAGTACGTTGTCTGATCATCTGCTTGCCTCGTTATCAGTGCTACAAATCACGGTCAGTATTTACCGACCGAGAATTTTACCATTAATTCGACGATAGTCAAATTTTGGGTATTTGTTAATCAGCCTGACGTCGTAAGAATGCTGGAATATCTAAGTATCCACTCTCTTTCTCAGCCTTAGGTGCTGCACTTTGGCTAGCGCCTGTACCTGAAGAAACAGGTGACGTTGTTGGCTGCGGCTTAACTTGAGGTTTAACCTCAGTTTTTTCTTGCAATGGTTGTGCCACTTTCTCTTCCACTTTTGGTGCAGTTTGAGCCGCTACCTGTGGTTGAGGAGTTGGTGCAACCTTAGCTTTACCACCAGCAACTAATGTAATGTCTGGTTTTTTCTCTGTGCCGATACCTGTTGCTACAACAGTTACACGGATTTCATCCGTCATATCAGGGTCTAGAGAAGTACCAATCACAACTGTTGCGTTATCAGATGCGAATGCCTTAACTGTATTACCTACTGTTTCGAATTCATCTAGACGCATATCTAGGCCTGCTGTGATGTTCACAAGAACGCCACGTGCGCCAGCTAGGTCGATGTCTTCTAGTAGTGGGCTAGAAATTGCCGTTTCAGCAGCTTCTTCAGCACGGTCTTCACCTTTTGCGATACCGCTACCCATCATTGCATGACCCATCTCAGACATTACGGTGCGAACATCCGCGAAATCGACGTTAATCATACCAGGGCGAGTAATTAGCTCAGCGATACCTTGTACAGCGTTTTTAAGTACATCATTGGCACTTGCGAAAGCTTCTAGCAGAGTTACGCCGCGGCCAAGTACTTTAAGTAGCTTCTCATTTGGAATCGTAATTAAAGAATCCACATGTTTAGAAAGCTCTTCAATACCTTGCTCAGCAAACGCTAAACGTTTTTTGCCTTCAAAGCTAAATGGCTTAGTTACAACAGCAACCGTTAGCACACCCAACTCTTTCGCAACTTCAGCAATAACTGGAGCAGCACCTGTACCAGTACCACCGCCCATACCAGCTGCGATAAATACCATATCGGCGCCAGTTAGAACTTCTTTAATTCTTTCTCGATCTTCGAGAGCTGCATCACGGCCTACTTGTGGGTTTGCACCAGCGCCCAAACCTTTAGTGATATCACCACCAATTTGGATCACGCTGCTCACGCTTGTTTTACGAAGTGCTTGTGCATCAGTGTTAACACTGATGAATTCTACGCCTTCGATTGATTCACGTACCATGTGCTCAACAGCGTTACCGCCACCGCCACCAACTCCAACGACTTTAATTACTGCATCGTCAGACATTTCCATCATCGGTTCAAACATGTGTTATCTCCGTTTTTTCCTGCAACTCAGGTTAAAACTCTTTTTGTATCCAATTACGCAATTTGCCAAATAAACCAGACATAGAAGGTGCTGAACGCTTAGGTTCGCTGTAATCACCTTCATCACTGATCTGACAATCTCTTGCGTAATGAAGTAAACCAACCGCCGTAGAATGATACGGCTCTTTAACATAGTCAGTTAAGCCACTAACTTCTAACGGCTTACCAACTCGAACTTGATTGCGGAAAACACGTTCCGCACACTCTACCAATCCGTCAATTTGTGCCGCTCCACCAGTGAGAACGACGCCAGCTGCAAGGTGGTGTTTAATACCTTCATCTCGTAGCTGTAATTGAACCGTATCAATAGTTTGGTTAACGAGACCCATAAGTTCAGTGTAACGTGGTTCAATCACTTCCGACAAAGTTTGTCGTTGCAAACTTCTCGATGGGCGACCACCAACACTTGGGACGTTAACAGAGTCATCCTTGCTTACGAGTTCACTCAGAGCGCAACCATGGTTTACTTTTATCTCTTCAGCATCGCTCACTGGCGTGCCGAAAGCGAAGGCAATATCACTGGTTACTGCATTTCCTGCGTAGGAAAAGACTTCTGTGTGTCGAAGTGCGCCGCCAGTCCAAATGGAAATATCCATTGTACCCGCACCGATATCGACAACACATACTCCAAGCTCTCTCTCGTCTTCAGTAATTACCGCATTGCTTGAGGCAAGTCCTGAAAACACGATTTGTTCTACTGTGAGACCACATCGTTCAACAGCTTTAATAATGTTTCTCGCCATGTCGCTATGGCAAGAAATTAGGTGAACACTGACTTCCATTCGAACACCAGATAAGCCAAGTGGGTTCTTAATCCCTTCTTGATAATCAATGGTAAATTCTTGTGGGATCACGTGCAGAATTCTCTGCTCATCACCTATTTTAATTGATTTCGCGGTATGGATCGCTCGATCCATATCGTCTTGAGACACCTCTTCATCAGAGATAGTGCCCATGCCTTTTTCAATTCGGCTTGCGATATGTTTACCCGATAGCGAGATAAATACATTGCTGATTTGGCATTCCGCCATCAACTCTGCTTGATCAATAGCTCGCTGAACCGACTTAACTACCGACTCTAGGTCGTTTACACCACCTTTATCCATACCTCTGGATGGGCTTTGCCCAGAACCAATGATATTGATTTGACCATCAGGCAATATTTCACCAACCAGAGCTGATATGGTCGCAGTGCCTATATCAAGACCAACGATTATGTTGTCATCTGCGGTCTTAGTCATCTGTGCTCTCTTCTAACTCTTGCTCTGGAAACCAGCCTACAGCGGCTCCCGTATCATACCTGAGGTCGATGTAGCTCACTTGATTCGCTTTACTACCAAGTTCGTTGTAAAGCGAAATGAAGCGTTCAACACGCTCATCTAAAGAATCTTTACCTAGTTCTAAACGGATACCGTTATCTAGGATTATTTGCCAAGCGCGACGCTCATTGAGAACGAGAGAGGTAACGGTTAACCCTAGACTGTTAATCAAAGGGGTTATCTGTCGCCACTTTTCTATCACTTCTTGGCTGGTGCCGTCTGGGCCGTAAAGCTTAACTCTATCGCCCTTCAACAGGCCGATATCACCATTAAACACCTGACCATCGTCATTCAGCAGCATGTTACCGTTCCAGATTGCTGCCGCATGGTACTCAGTCAAAAATACTTTTATTGTGTCTGGCCACTGCTTACGAATGGAGACCACTGAAACCCAAGGTAACGCTTCTAAACTGTCTTGCAACACACCGATGTCTTGCGACATGAAGGTTCCAATGTGCTCTAGCTCGCTAAAGGCATGTTGAACATCACCAGCGGTTACGTAAGTTAAGTCGCCTTGAAGTACTATTTTGGAGAGAGGCAATCGCTGATCGTCCCACATCCAAGTTAGTGTGGTATAGAAAAGAAACCCAATGAATAGCAATACCATGACAAAAAAAGACCCGCCTAAGGCGTGTTTCTTGAGCGACGGTAAACTGAATAGGTGGCGGTTTTCGCTAAAAGTACTTTCTACCAAAGCCCGCATTCCCTGTCGTTGGTTCGCAATTCTATTCCCTATCTTCGTAATAGAGGTAAAAGCACTTACTTTAACCTATGAATTATACTGAGCAAAATCAAACTATCAAACGTTGATAATAAGATTTTTGGTCAATTTTAGGTCAATCGCAAGAAGTGAGCGATCAACCACAGTCTGTATACAGTATTCTGTTACGCGTTTTGCATCTTATTAATGTCTAATTGTAGCGATTCAAGTTGCTTCGCTACACGACCAACATCGCCTGCACCCTGCGTTAAAACAAGGTCACCGCCTTGAATTACGTTGGCTAAAGCCGATGGCAGTGCGTTGATATCGGCAACAAAGATTGGGTCTATCTTACCACGCCCACGAATAGTTCGACTTAATGAACGTCCGTCAGCCCCTGCAATCGGTTTCTCACCTGCAGAATAAACATCTAACAGAATTAGGACATCAACCTGCTCAAGAACGTTCGCGAAATCATCATACAGATCGCGAGTACGGCTATAACGGTGCGGTTGGAAGATCATAACAAGACGTTTATCAGTCCAGCCACTACGAGCAGCTTGAATCGTCACATCAACTTCGGTTGGGTGATGACCGTAATCATCGACCAGCATTGCAACGCCTTTACCTGTTTCATACTCACCTAGGTGATCGAAACGGCGACCCGTGCCTTCCGTTCCCGCCATCGCTTTGAGAATCGCTTCATCGCTGATGTCATCTTCTGTTGCAACAGCAATCGCCGCGGATGCATTCAATGCATTGTGACGACCTGGAATGTTTAACGTGATATCAAGGTTAGCTTTACCTTCACGTACCACTGTGAATTTGCCTTGCTGGCCTTCTTGTACGTAGTTCTCAATACGAATATCCGCATCTTCAGAGAAACCGTAAGTAATCACCTGGCGACTTACCTGAGGAATAAGCTCACGCACTACTGGATCATCAACACACATCACAGCCTGACCGTAGAATGGTAGGTTGTGTAAAAAATCAATAAACGTCTGCTTTAGCGTTTCAAAATCGCCGCCGTAGGTATCCATATGATCCGCTTCAATGTTAGTTACGATACTAACCATAGGTTGCAGATGTAAAAATGAAGCATCACTCTCATCGGCTTCAGCGATAAGAATACGGCTTGAACCTAAACGTGCGTTAGTGCCAGCACTTTTAACCAAACCACCGTTTACGAAGGTTGGATCTAGGCCGGCTTCCGAGTAAATCTGTGTCACTAGCGCAGTCGTGGTTGTTTTACCGTGCGTACCTGCCACAGCAATACCGTGACGAAAACGCATCAGCTCAGCCAGCATTTCTGCACGACGAACGATCGGTGTGCGCGCTTCACGAGCTGCAATAATTTCTGGGTTTTCTTCGTTGATAGCGGTTGAAACAACCACCACACTTGCGTCGGCAACGTTACTCGCTTGGTGACCGATATAAACGGTCGCACCCTTGCTAACTAAACGATCAGTCACTGGGTTTTGAGCAATATCAGAACCCGTGATCTGGTAGCCTTCATTTAGCAAGACTTCAGCAATCCCGCTCATTCCGGCACCACCAATACCAATGAAGTGGATAGATTTAACACGGCGCATCTCTGGCACCATTGCACGGATTTGCGCTAAGTCTTGGGTATGTTCAATCGTCATCAATTCAATCTCATTATTTTGCTAAAGCTTTAATCGCTTCAGCGACGGTCACATCAGCATCAAGCTTGGCGGCTTGACGAGCTTTTGTTGCCATCATTTTTAATTCATTTCTATCAAGCTGCGCGATAGTGTTCGCTAGCTTATCAGCCGTTAGTTGAGGCTGTTCAATCATTAACGCTGCGCCACATTCAACTAAATGGTCGGCATTCAACGCTTGTTGTCTGTCTTTGTGCATAAACGGAACGAAGATAGAACCGACACCTGCCGCAGACACTTCTGATACGGTTAATGCACCTGAGCGACACACTAATAGATCTGCCCACTCATAAGCTTGCGCCACATCATCAATAAATTCAGTCACTTGAACATTACCAACAGAATGTGATTTGTATTGCTCAATAACTTGTTGTTGATTGTTCTTACCCGCTTGGTGCATCACAGTGAAGCCTTCACCAAGCTGCGCCATCGTTACTGGCAAGGTATCGTTTAGGATTTTTGCGCCCTGACTGCCGCCCATAACCAAGATGCGGATGTCACCATCACGCTCAGCCATGCGTTGCTCGGGTTCAGCTAAGGCAACCACATCTTCGCGTACTGGGTTACCCACCACTTCTGCGGTAGGGAAAGCACCAGGGAAAGCTTGGAAAACCTTTTTAGCAATCTTAGACAGCCATTGGTTGGTTAAACCTGCCACTGCATTTTGTTCATGGAGAACCACTGGAATGCCAGACAACCATGCCGCGATACCACCCGGGCCACTCACGTAACCACCCATGCCAAGTACCACATCAGGCTGCCATGCTTTAATGTGTTGTCTTGCTTGAAGTATGGCACTAATAATCTGGAACGGCGCTTTAATTAACTTGCTAATGCCTTGACCACGCAGGCCTTTCACTTTGATGAAGTCGATTTCAATGCCATGCTTTGGCACTAAATCCGCTTCCATTCTGTCTGCTGTGCCTAACCAGCGAATTTCCCAACCTTGTTGCTGAAGCTTTTTCGCTACTGCTAACCCTGGGAAAACGTGACCGCCAGTACCACCAGCCATCACTAAAAGTTTTTTGTTTTGTTTCATCACGTTAGATTCTTATTCTACTAATTCGTTTTGACTATCAGCTTGTTCTTTTTGTTGCATTCGGCATTCGTGGTCAATGCGCAGCAGCATTGATACCGCCACAGACATAACAATTAAACTCGAACCACCATAACTGATTAGCGGTAGGGTTAGACCTTTGGTCGGAACGATGCCAGATGCAGCACCTACGTTAACAAGCGTCTGAAACGCAAACCAAATACCAATACCAAAAGCCAGATAGCCGCTGAACACTTGATCGTGTTCAAAGGCTTTTTTACCTATCAGAATGGCTTTTAACACCAAGCTGAAGATCAACATTAATACTAAGGTAACACCGACAAAGCCAAGCTCTTCAGCCAACACAGCAAATACAAAATCGGTATGCGCTTCTGGTAAGTATTCGAGTTTTTGAATCGAGTTACCAAGCCCTTGCCCCATCCAATCACCACGGCCAAACGCCATCAATGACTGAGTTAACTGGTAACCACTGCCGAACGGGTCGTTCCAAGGTTCCCAGAATGAGGTAACACGTCGAACACGATAAGGTTCTATAACAATCAAACCGACGACCGCGGCAATACCTGCCACCATCAAGGCGATAAACTGTGAAAGCTTGGCACCAGCAATGAATAGCATGCCGAACAGGGTCACTAGCATTACGACCACAGTACCTAAATCGGGCTGGCCTAGCAGCAGCACGGCAAAAGCGCCGAATACCATGATCGGTTTACCAAAACCACCGAAGAAGGTTTTTCTCACTTCATCTTGCTTCCGAACCAAGTAGCCCGCCATAAAGATAAACAGCGATAACTTGGCGACTTCAGCGGGTTGTAAGTTAAATAGCCCTAATGGGATCCAACGCGATGCGCCGTTAACCGACTTACCGACGGCTAATACCACAATCAGCAAGAAGAAGGACAAGCCCAGTAGATACATACTGTATTGAAACCAGCGTTGCATCGGGATTTGCAATATGACGCTAGAGACACCTAACGCCAATACAAGGAAGATGGCATGACGGAACATAAAGTGAAACGGCTGATCGGTTAAACGAGCACTGATGGGGAACGAAGCAGACGTCACCATCACCAAACCTGTCAGCATTAGCCCAAGAGCAATCCACACCAATTGACGATCGTAAAGCGCCTCGGGAGTAGCACGGTTTAGCCACTGCCAGATGGATTGATTAATCTCTTTGACTCTTTGCACTGAATGTTAGTCCTTCAACACGTTAAGCATACTCATGAGCAAGCTCAGTGAACGCATCACCTCTTGCCATGAAATTATTAAATTGATCGAAGCTTGCGCACGCCGGAGACAGCATCACCATATCTCCAGCCACCAGCTGTGGCGAGATAGATTCGATTATCTGCTGCATGGTATCGAACTTTTGTGCCGATGGGTGCAGAGGCATGAATTGATCTGCATCTTCACCGAAACAACACAGCTGAACACGCTCAAGTTGCGCCAATACTGGTTCAAGCTCACTAAAGTCAGCACCTTTACCAACGCCGCCAACCAAAAGATATAACGTACCTTGATACTCCAACCCAGACAGGGCTGCCAATGTGCTGGCTACATTCGTTGCTTTGGAGTCATTAACCCATTTGATTTCGCGCTTGTCAGCCACGACTTGGCAACGATGCGTCAAACCGTTATAGGCCTTCAAAGCATCAAGACTTTTGCTGTAGTCGATACCAACTTGCTTCAATAGTGCAAGTGAGACTAACGCATTCGCCACATTGTGACGTCCAACCAATGTTAAATCTTGGGTAGCAAGGACAGGTTTACCGTGATCGACCAACCACTCAGTACTATCAATCGTTGATACACCAAACTCTTGGTTATCTAGGCCAAAAGTCAACAATGGCATTGTCTGGTCAGGGTAAGTCTCTTTGTCTTCACGATTAACAATCGCACACTGCGCGTTATTAAAGATTCTTAACTTGGCCTCACGGTAATCAGCCATGCCTTGATAGCGATCCATATGATCTTCAGACAGATTTAAGAATGCCGCAGCGGCAAGTTTTAAATTCGATGTGGTTTCTAGCTGAAAACTTGAAAGTTCAAGGACATATAAATCCGCATCAAGTTCTAGAAGGTCTAGGGCAGGAATGCCAATATTGCCGCCAACGCCAACATTAAGCCCAGCAGCCTTAGCAAGCACACCAGTCAAATCCGTCACGGTACTCTTACCGTTTGAACCAGTAATCGCCACAACAGGCTTATCTACAGCCCAACCAAACAGCTCGATGTCGCCAACGACAGGCGTACCCGCTTGAAGCACATCTTGAATTTCAGGTGTCGCTAAAGCAATGCCTGGGTTAGCAACCACCAGATCAGCCTCAGCTAGCCATTGGCTATTCCAGCTTCCAGAATGCAGCTCTACCGACTCAGGCAAAGATTCCTTTCCTGGTGGTAGCTCTCGCGTATCAATTACCTTTACGCAAGTATGGGGCTGATATTTTACGAGATGTTTAACGACAGAGAGCCCGGTAATACCGAGCCCCACAACCACTACATTTTGAATATTTTGCCAACGTTCCATTCAAACAAGATGCTCTTAATAGTTCAAAGAGCCTCTAATACAGAGGCTCGCATAGGATTAACGAACTTTCAGTGTCGCTAGACCAATCAGTACCAATACCATTGAGATGATCCAAAAGCGTACGATAACACGCGGTTCTGGCCAGCCTTTCAACTCATAGTGGTGGTGAATCGGTGCCATACGGAAAATACGCTGACCACGTAATTTGTAAGAGCCCACCTGCAGGATTACTGACAAGGTCTCCATTACAAACACACCACCCATGATCACTAGTACCAACTCTTGACGAACGAGTACCGCAATCACACCTAACGCACCACCCAGTGCTAGAGAGCCAACATCGCCCATGAATACTTGTGCTGGGTAAGTGTTAAACCATAGGAAGCCAAGGCCTGCACCAACGATAGCAGTACATACCACAACCAGTTCAGAGGTGTATGGGATGTATGGAATGTGTAGGTATGCTGCAAAGTTAACGTTACCTGTCGCCCAAGCGATAACAGCAAAACCAGCTGCAACCATAACCGTTGGCATAATCGCCAAGCCGTCTAGGCCATCAGTTAGGTTTACCGCGTTACTAGTACCCACAATAACAAAGTAAGTCAGCACGATGTACAGCAGGCCAAGTTGTGGCATCACATCTTTAAAGAAAGGCACCACTAATTGTGTCGCAGCAGTGTCTTGCCCATGAGCATACAGAGCAAACGCCACAACCAATGCAATAGCCGATTGCCAGAAGTACTTCCAACGCGCAATCAAGCCATCAGTGTTCTTACGAACGACTTTACGATAATCATCAACAAAACCAACTGCACCGTAACCGCCTAGCACGACAAGTACGGCCCAAACGTAAGGGTTTGATAAGTCAGCCCAAAGTAAGACCGTAATGATGATCGCAGCAAGGATCATCACACCACCCATGGTTGGTGTACCACGCTTACTGAAGTGAGATTCTGGGCCGTCATTACGAACAACTTGGCCAATTTGCAGCATTTGCAGACGCTCAATTAAACGAGGTCCCATCCACAGCGACAGACATAAAGCCGTCAAAATGCTCGCGATTGCACGAAACGATAAGTATTCGAACAAACGGAAAAAAGAAAAGTGTGGCTGTAGTAGCTCTGCAAGCCAAATTATCATGAAAAGTTCTCCTTTAAAGCAGCGGCTATTTTACTCATTCCTGCACTATTGGCGCCTTTTACCAACAAGGTATGTGGCGCGTTTTCTGGCAAGCTCAAGTGCTGCTCTATGTGCGCGATCATCGCTTCATGCGTTGCAAAGTGAGTGCCGTTACACACTTCACTAATCACCTTGGTATCATCACCGTAAGTGAGTACATGCTCAAAAGCGAATGGGGCAGCATATTCACCGACTTGACGGTGAAGTGCAAGGCTTTCGTCGCCTAATTCAGCCATATTGCCTAAAATCAACCAACGCTGACCTTTGAAGCTCGACAGCAGTTTGGCTGCCGCCTTCATCGCAGGTACGCTAGCGTTATAACTGTCATCTATCAGCTTGATATTCTGACTTAATTGTTGAACCTCAACTCGTCCTTTGACAGAGATAAGATTCGCTAAACCATTTTTTACTTCTTCAAGCGTGGCACTAAACTGGATACTCAACGCTGCTGCAGCCAACGCATTCGCTACGTTATGCTGACCAATAATGCCAAGCTCAACCGGTATAGCGCCTTGCGGCGTTTGCATCTCAAAGCAAGCTTCGCCCTGCTCATTAATGCGAATATTCTTAGCAAAGTAATCTGCCGTACTGTCGCTTTCTGAAAATGTCAGTACGTTTTTGTCTGCAAGCACATCTTTCCAGAAGTCACCACCATTGCTCTCTAGGTTAACAATAGCAGTATCACCAGCAGCAAGCCCCTGAAAAATTTCGCCTTTCGCTTGTTTAACACCATCAATTGAGCCAAAGCCTTCTAGATGCGCGGCAGCTACGTTATTCACCAACGCCACCTGCGGTTTCACAAGTTGCGTGGTATAGGCGATTTCACCAATATGGTTCGCGCCCAGTTCTATCACGGCATAGTCGTCATTGGGCTCACTGCGCAGTAAGGTTAGTGGTACACCAATATCATTATTGAAGTTACCCGCAGTAAACAACACCTTGCCACGTTGTTGCAGAATGCTCGCGACCATCTCTTTGACGGTTGTTTTGCCACAGCTTCCTGTTATCGCCATGGTTGGCACATCACATTGTTTGTGGATCCAAGCACTTAGCTGACCTAAAGCAAGTTTAGTGTCTTCAACAACAACTTGAGTAATATTTAGGTCAAGTTTTCGTTCGACTAACAACGCACTCGCATTTGCCTCAACCGCTTGATGACAAAAGTCATGCGCATCGAAACGTTCTCCGACGATAGCAACAAACAATGCACCTTCTTCAACGGTGCGAGTGTCGGTAGAAACGGCATTAATTACGGCATTGTTTGAGTTACCAGCCTCAATCAACTCACCGCTGACCGCTGAACAAATCTGTTCGAGTGATACATCAATCATTATGAAATACCTAAAAGTTGAAGCGCAGATTCTCGATCTGAGTAATGGATCGTTTCGTCTTTTAATACTTGGTAATCCTCATGGCCTTTACCAGCCAAAAGAATAATGTCATTGCTGCCTGCCTGCTCAAGCGCGAACTTAACCGCTTGGTAGCGATCGTGTTCCACAAATGCAGATTCAGGTTTGTTTAAGCCTGCCAGCATGTCTTTGACAATCAAGGCAGGATCTTCGCTACGAGGATTGTCATCTGAAATAATGATTTTATCGGCGAACTGCTCTGCGGTCGCTGCCATCATCGGGCGTTTCCCTGTGTCACGTTCTCCACCGCAACCAAAGATAGCCCACAATTTTCCCGAGCAGTGCACGCGCAATGCTGCCAGAGCTTTCTCTAACGCGTCTGGTGTATGAGCGTAATCAACAACTACTTTAGCTTTGCTCGGCACTTGGAACAGTTCCATACGACCAATAACAGGCTGAAGCTGAGGTGCAGTATCGACTAATATTTGCTTATCGATGCCCAATGAAAGCAGAGTCGCGAAAGCAACCAATACATTTGATGCGTTAAACTGACCAATTAAAGGAACCGAAAGATCGCCTTGTCCCCAGTTACCATCGAAAGACATCTGAATACCAGTTTCTGCATAAGCGACATCAGACGCCCATACCGATTGTTGATAACCCGTTAGCGGTGATAGTGAAACAGCAATGGCCTTGGATAAATCTGTCATCCAAGCCTTACCCACTTCGTCATCCACATTAATGACGGCATGCTTGCATTTGTGTTGAGTAAACAAGCTCTTCTTCGCCAGAGCGTACTCTTCCATGGTGCCATGGTAATCAAGATGATCACGACTCAAGTTAGTAAAGACACCAACTTCAAAGTCCAAAGCCTTTACTCGACCTTGCACCAAACCATGAGAAGAGATCTCCATCGCAGTATAAACGGCTTTTTCTTCAGCCAACTCACTCAGCGTGCGCTGTATTTCAATCGCGCTGCCTGTGGTGTTAGCCGCTGTTTTTAGATTATCTAGGAAACCATTACCTGTGGTGCCCATTACCGCCGAACGCTGACCAACAAGATCAAGCCATTGAGCAATCAATTGGGTGATGGTGGTTTTGCCATTGGTGCCAGTAACACCAATCAGTTTGGTCGCTTGAGAAGAATAAACTCGACCAGCCAGTTCAGAGAGAATTGAATTTAGCTCCGCTACATAAACAACAGGAACTGCATTTAACCACTCAACCAAGCCATGAGCTTTGTCATCACCAGCCTGTGCAATGACGGCTTTAGCTCCTTGAGCGACCGCTTTGTCGATAAAACGGCGACCATCAACGGCATGTCCAACAATGGCGACGAAAATATCACCTTTCTTGATGGCACGACTATCCAACTCCAATTGCTCAACAGCAATCGACTCTAGTTCTGTTGAATCAAAGTCCCCCCAAGGAGAAAGTAAAGATGACAGCGTGAGGCTATTACTCATATTGAATCCTGATTAACTCTATTCTTGAAACTTATTTTCATCAGCCGGGACATTCATGATTTGTAGTGCACCCTTCATGATCTCAGAAAATACAGGGGCTGCGACTGAGCCACCATAGTAAAGGTCACCTTGAGGCTCATTGACTACAACAACCAACGCAACTCTTGGGTCACTGACTGGAGCAAAGCCTGCAGTGATCGCAATGTATTCATCACTGTATCCGCCAGCCTCTGCCTTACGAGATGTACCCGTTTTGGCTGCAACGCGGTAACCCGGAACGGCGGCTCTTGTCGCCGTTCCACCTTTTTGAGTCACCCCTTCGAGCATGTTCAAAACCAGTTCAGCGTTTTCTCGCTTGATAATCTGCTTAGAAAAATCTTGGTCGTTGCTCTTAATAATATGAATTGGCTCATATAAGCCTTTGTTGGCTAGCGTCGCATAAGCATGTGCTAACTGCATCGGTGTAACAGACAAACCATAACCAAACGCTAAGGTCGCAATCTCAAACTTTGACCAGCGACGGCGATTCGGGAAAATACCGCTCGTTTCACCAACCAAATTCAGCCCAGACATCTCACCTAGACCAACCGAGCTGTACATACCAAGCAAGGCTTCGAGTGGCATATTAAGCGCTAATTTCGCAACACCTATGTTACTCGACTTTTTGAGGATCAACGCTAAGTCAGCCTTACCCACTTTAGACGAATCTCGCACACGACTACCACCGATCTGCATAATACCGTTGCCAGTATCAATAACGACATCTGGGTCTGCGGTGCCGTTCTCTAGCGCCGCTAAAACCACAAAAGGTTTCACGGTAGAGCCAGGTTCCATGGCGTCGGTTAATACGCGGTTTCGCATCTTAAAGCTTTGTAGGTCAGCACGGTTATTCGGGTTGTAAGATGGCGCATTGACCATGGCTAACACGGCACCTGTTTTTACATCGAGCAGTACCGCAGAGCCTGAAGTCGCCTTATGATCGGCCACCGCTTGCTTGATCGCTCGATAAGCAATGGCCTGTAATCGTTGGTCGATGGTTAATTCTAATGGCTTGCCTTCTTCACGCTCTTCTAAGGCAATATTTTCGACAACGCGTCCATAGCGATCTTTACGAATGGTACGTTTACCCGCTTCACCAGTGAGCCACTGATCATAACTGCGTTCTACACCTTCAAGACCATGACCATCGATACCGGTTACACCAATAAGATGAGCACTGATTTCACCTGCAGGGTAGTAACGACGAGATTCAGCTTTAAGCCCCACACCCACGAGTTTAAGATCGCGGATATATTTAGCCATCGCAGGGCTAACTTGTCTCTGAAGATAAATAAATCGGCGGGATTTGTTACTAGAGATCTTATCGATCATCGGTTGTCGTTCTAGGCCAAGTACATCAGCTAACGCATACCAACGATCAATTTGAGCCATACCATTTTTATCGAAAATGGTTTTCGGGTCAGCCCATACCGCTTCAACAGGAACACTGACAGCAAGTGGCTCACCATTGCGATCAGAAATAATGCCACGAGCAGAAGGAATAGCCTTAACACGCACCGAACGAAGGTCGCCCTGACGAATTAAGTTATCTGGTTCAATGATTTGTATATAAGCCACACGACCAACAAGTGCAGCAAAGGCAAGAAACACGAAAGCAATAACGACGTTAAAACGCCATTTTATCAGAACTGGATCCGAATCCTTTTCGCTCTTCACACGCTTTTTCGTTGATTTATTAACGGTTTTCGCGGGTGATTTTTCCTTTTTACCGGTCATTTCAGTGTGATCACAACTTCTTTATCAGAGTCTGGACGTTTCATGTCTAACTCTCGTTTTGCCGATGCTTGAACGCGACTATGTTCAGCCAGAGCCGTTTCTTCAAGCATTAAATTTCGCCACTCATCATCAAGCTGTTCTCGCTCCACCAACGCCGTGTCTTTTTGCGTGATCGCCTGACGTGACATATGTGTCGTAAGAACGACCCCCATCGCACTCGCGAAGATACAGATAAGAAGCATCAATGGGACCTTGCCCACGGAGATCAAATCAAAAAATATTATCTTGGCTAAGTTCGGTTTGGAGGTCTTCATTGACTATAGCTTTTCTGCGATTCGTAATACTGAGCTACGCGAACGAGTATTCTCATCCACTTCATCTTTAGAAGGCTTGATCGCTTTACCAACAGGCTTAAGATCAGCACTGCCTAGCGCTTTGATCTGCTCTTCTGTTAGTGGCAGGCCATGTGGTACTTGCGGACCTTGGCTCTCTTTACGGATAAAGCGCTTCACCATGCGGTCTTCAAGAGAGTGAAAGCTAATAACAGACAAACGGCCTTGAGGAGCAAGAATGCTTGCTGCGCCTTTCAGGGCTGTATCGATCTCTTCAAGTTCACTGTTGATGTAGATTCGGAAGGCTTGGAAAGCACGTGTTGCTGGGTGCTTTTTCTCTTTGAAGCTTTTTGGAGCTACATCCGAGATAAGCTTAGCCAACTGACCGGTACGCGTTAGTGGTTCGTTCTCTTCATTCTCTTGATAAGCAATGATGCCTTTCGCGATACGACGAGCGTGTTTGTCTTCACCGAACTCACGAATAACCCATGTGATGTCATCAAGATCGGCTTCAACTAACCACTGAGAGACAGGAATACCGGTTGTTGGGTCCATACGCATATCAAGTGGACCGTCTTTCATGAAGCTAAAGCCACGCTCAGCGTCATCTAGCTGTGGTGAAGAAACACCTAGATCCAGTAACACACCATCCACTTGACCGACTAAGTCATAACGCTCTGCATATTCAGCCATACCTGAGAACGGGCCGTGAATAATCGTAAAACGAGGGTCATCAATCTTTTGCGCTTCTGCAATCGCTTGTGGATCGCGGTCAATACTAAAGAGTCGTCCATTCTCGCCCAGTTTAGACAGGATTGTACGGCTGTGACCACCACGGCCAAAAGTACCATCGATGTAGGTACCGTCAGGTTTGATCGCAAGTCCGTCAATAGATTCGTTAAGCAATACTGAAATATGTTTGAATGCTTCTGTCATAGTCTTCTCAGTGAGTGGATTGAGCCATTAGTTCGGCAATAATTTGTTCTATTAACGTTTTAGTGTACTGATTTCACGCCGTATCTCCACCATATTGTGTATAGGCTTTGGGAATTTTTGACCCAAGCTCATATCAGGATGAAGGATTCTAAGGAAATCTAAATAATTTACGTCAATATAAAGCAAAAAACCCATCACTACCGTTAAGTAATGATGGGTTCTTTATATAGGTGGAGTTGACACATACGCCGGGTTCTGTTCCGCTTGCGCGGCGGTAACCATTCGTCTAGGCCTGCAATCGCTCACAGGCTCAAGCAATCTACCCGCCCCCATACGCGAGCAACGCAATGTGAGGGCCTATTTGATCTTGCTCCGGGTGGAGTTTACCTTGCTACGAACTGTTGCCAGTCGCACGGTGCGCTCTTACCGCACCCTTTCAGCCTTACCTGTGCCCCTTCCGAAGAAATGAGGCCATCGGCGGTCTTCTCTCTGCTGCACTTGTCGTGGGCTCGCGCCCCCCAGACGTTATCTGGCACCCTGCTCTATGGAGCCCGGACGTTCCTCCCCTCTGCCAGTCTCCCGAAGGACTTCAACGTCAGTTTCCCGAAGGACCTCAACGTCAGTCTCCCGAAGGACATCAGCAAAGCAGCGATTACCCGTTCAACTCCGAGGGCGGATTGTATAGAGATTAGAGTGCAGTGTCTAGCGAGATCACAAATATGCTGCAAACCGCTAAGTAAACGCATGAATTTCACACAATCCAGACAAAAAAAGAGGAATGAAGGGACGACCTTCATTCCTCACAAGCTTTAAAATAGCACTCTAGCGACTTATACACTGAGCAGCTATTTATCTATTCAGCGTTAACCATCTAGGTGCTCAAGGCCCCACTTGTACAACGCGTTCTTTTTCAGATTGTAGATTTCTGCCGTCATCGCCGCCGCTTTTTTAAGAGGCAGCTCTTTGGTTAGAATGCCTAGTGTGCGAGTCGCTTCGTCTGGCAGTTCTGTGCTCGCTTCTTCACGGTGACCATGGATCAGCAACACCATCTCACCACGCTTGCGGTTCGAGTCTTCTTCTATCCATTCAATCAACTCACCTAATGGTAATCCTTGAATGGTTTCGAATGTCTTGGTTAGCTCACGAGCCAACACGACCTCACGGTCGGGTCCTAAGATCTCTAGCATGTCCTGCAGAGAATCCGTAATACGGTGCGGTGATTCGTAGAAAATACATGTGCGCTCTGCTTTTGCAATCTCTAAGAACTTGTCTTTACGACCCTTGCTCTTTGGCGGTAAGAAGCCTTCAAAGCTGAAACGATCCGACGGCAGACCTGACGCACTGAGTGCGGTAATCACAGCACAAGCACCAGGAAGTGGCACAACTCTCACACCCGCTTGACGACATTGTGAGACAAGATGGTAACCTGGATCACTGATTAAAGGAGTACCCGCATCAGAGACTAATGCGATAGACTGACCTTCTAATAACCTTTCGACTAGAACTTGTGCTTTAGTTTGTTCATTATGATCATGTAAAGCGAACGTTCTGGTTGATATATTGAAGTGAGCAAGCAGCTTACCCGTGTGGCGTGTGTCTTCGGCTGCAATAACATCGACACTTGATAAAATTTCAATTGCTCTTTGAGTGATATCTCCCAAATTTCCGATTGGGGTTGGCACAATGTAGAGAGTTGGGCTCTCTGTGAGCAAGGTTTTGTTATCTGTCATTTGTTTACCATCACTTCAACGATTAATATAGATACAAATTTATACGGAATTTAAAGAACTCATGGCAACGATGAACCATAAGAGACTCAGTGTACCACGCTTACTAACTCCAATTGCATTAGCAATTACATTGGCGGCTTGTTCTTCAGGTCCTCAAGCACCAACGCGTGTTGATATTACACTAGATCCAGCGCAATCAACTGAAAGTTACATGATGCAGGCGGATAGTAGCAAAGGAAGTCTACAAAACGACTGGTTAATCATGGCACTTAAGGCTTCTGTGCAAGCCGGAAAAACCGATCAAGCAACTCTGCTGATTAAACGCTTAGCAAAACAAGAGCTGAGCGAAACGCAACAAGCGGAATGGCAATTAGCGCGCGCTCAACTGCTGGTGAATAACTCGCAGCCTGAACAAGCTTATAGCCAACTGAACTTCCAGCCTTGGTGGAAACTTCCGAACGAGCAGTGGAAAGATTATCACGAGCTACGCGCGAACATTTCTGAAATGCAAAGCGAGTATTTTGAAGCAAGCCGTGAGTTAGTTCTTTATTCAGAATATCTAGACGCTGACGACGAGCTCCAACAGCAAGCTGCTGACCGTATTTGGCAGAACCTAAATAGCTACTCTCAATATGAGATTCTAGAGCTTAAGACGTCGCCTACAGAAGACGTTCTTGCAGGTTGGTTACAGCTGGCGATTTACATGAAGACGCTGAATTCAAACCTTCCAAACCTGCAGGAAACCCTGTCTGATTGGCTAGCAGAGAACTCTCAGCACCCAGCAGCAACATATACACCTCAGGCGATCACTGACATCTTGGCGCTAGAGATCAGCAAGCCAACCAGCACTGCACTATTACTGCCTCTAACCGGTAAGTACGGCAAGCAGGCACAACTTGTGCGTGACGGTTTCATCTTTGCGATGATGAATGACAAAGAGCGCGAAGAAGATGCAACGCTGACGGTAATGGATACCAACGTGCAAAGTGCCGCTGAGATTAAAGCGACACTGGAAGAGAACAATGTTGATTTCATCGTTGGCCCGCTGATCAAGAGTAACATCACTAAGCTTCAGCAAGCACAGAAAAACCACGAAAACTCGATTCCAGCATTAGCTCTGAACATTCCAACACAACTAGAACCTGATACTAACATTTGTTATCTCGCTCTATCGCCAGAACAAGAAGTTGCTCAGGCAGCGAAACACCTATTTGCTCAAGGCTACAAGTATCCGCTTATCCTTGCGCCAAGAGGACGTTTAGGTGAGCGTGTTGAGCAAGCGTTTAAAGAAGAGTGGAAAAAATACAGCAGCAACGATGTTGCTATCAGCTTATTCTCTGACAAACGCCAACTGCAACGTAATGTGAATCAGGTATTCGGCCTGCAAGAGAGCCAACAGCGTATCGCTCAAATGGACGGGTTACTGAACCTAGACCTAGAAACAGAGCCACGCAGCCGTCGTGATATCGATTCTGTTTACATTGTGGCTAAGAACTCAGAGCTAACGCTAATCAAACCCTTCATTGAAGTTGCAATTAACCCTGATGCTAGCCAGCCCGCTCTTTTCTCAAACTCACGCAGCAACAGCGGTGATAAGCAGTATGAAGACCTAACCGGTGTGTTCTACAGCGATATCCCACTATTAGTTGAGAATAAAAACGAGCTTAATAAAGAGCTCAACGACCTATGGCCTGCGCACTCAAACGGCCAAAAGCGTCTGCAAGCACTAGGAATGGATGCATACTATCTAATGGATGCACTGCCACAGATGAAAGCCGTGCAAGGTTACAGCATTCCAGGTGAAACGGGTGTGCTAACCATCGATAACAACTGTGTGGTTCAACGTGAAATCAGCTGGGCAGAGCATGGGGCTTTTTAGCCGAAAGTTCCTATCCAAACCAACCATCACCCACAAACAAGTGGGTGATAAATACGAGGCCGTGGCAAAATCTTATCTGATTAACCACGGTTTATCGTTAATAGAAGAAAACTTCATAGCAAAATGTGGCGAGATTGATCTTATAATGCGCCATAACAATACGGTTGTGTTTGCTGAGGTAAAATACCGCAAGCAAACCCGCTACGGACATGCCGCTGAAATGGTGACTGCCAAGAAGTCACAGAAACTGCTCAAAACAGCCAATGTTTGGCTTATGCAGCAAGGCTTGTCGGTGCACTCTACAGATTTCAGGTTTGATATTGTTGCCATTGAAGGGCCGAATGACACTATCGACTGGATTCAAAACGCGATTACCCAAGGATAAACATGCTAGACAGCATTAAAGAAAGTTTCACAGAAAGTATTCAAATCCAAATTGCGGCTGCAGAAGCTCTGCCTGACGCAATCACGCATGCCGCTCAAGCAATGGTTGCGACCTTGCTTAACGGAAACAAAATTCTTTGTTGTGGTAATGGTGGTTCGGCGTCGAATGCTCAGCAATTTGTATCGTGCCTACTCAACCGATTTGAAACAGAGCGCCCTAGCCTTCCAGCGATGGCACTCACAGCAGATAACACCACGCTAACGGCTGTGGCTAACGACTACCACTATGAAGAGATCTTCTCTAAGCAGGTACGTGCGTTTGGTCAAACTGGCGATATCCTGTTGGCTATCTCGACTAGTGGTAACAGCAAGAACATCATCAAGGCAATGGAAGCGGCGGTAACTCGCGACATGACAATTATCGCCTTTACCGGTAAAGATGGTGGTGAGATGGCAGGTTTGCTTGGTGAACACGATGTAGAGATTCGTATCCCTTCACACCGTACAGCGCGCATTCATGAAGTACACATGGTGACACTACACTGCCTATGTGACCTAATCGATCAAGTACTCTTCCCTGCTCACGAAGAGTGATATACGGAGCATCACAATGAAATCATTAACCTCTATGAGGCTGTTTAAGCTGATTAGTGTTTCGCTACTTACACTGTCTCTGTCTGGTTGTGCTGGCATTTTCATTGCTGGTGCTGCAACCACTGCAAACCTAGTCACGGATACGCGAACAACCAAAGAGATTTGGAACGACAACAACATCGAATTTGAAGTCGCAGCGATTACCAATAAACAACCATTCCGTGGCAACGTACGTGTCACCGCAAGCTCGTACCGAGGTTCGGTGGTATTGATGGGACAAGCAACCACAGATTCAGAACGTCGCGCTTTTGAAAACCAAGCCAAAGAAGTGGCTGGCGTTGAGAGCATCCACAATCAGGTTCGAGTGAAAGAACCTTTGTCTGTAAGTGCTATTAGTAAAGACAGCTGGATTACCACTAAAGTGAAATCAGCTCTGCTTGCGAATGCTGAGCTTAACGGCATCAAAGTAAAAGTGATTACTGAGGATTCAGAAGTATTCCTGCTTGGACTCGTGACTCGAGAGCATGCCGATATCGCAACAGAAGTTGCTCGTAACATCTCTGGCGTAAAACAGGTCATTCGAGCGTTTGAATATGGTGAAGAAGAGACGGCTGTTAACTAGCCTTAAGCCAGTCAATTGAATGCTATATAGCAGAAAAGAAAAAGCAGCGACGAGTCGCTGCTTTTTTATTTGGTTCGTTATTTAACTAACGTTATTTGATAACACGAAGGCTTGGGCGACCTTTCGCTGGACGAGGTGGCTCAGGATCTGAGTCAGGCTCTTCAGCATCTACGTCTGCCGTTGCAACGCTCAAAGATGGGCCTTTTTCTGGTTCTTCAAAAGGACTTTCTTCAATCCCTTCTTCAAACGCTTCCATGTAAGCCTCTTCAGGTTCAAACATGGTACCAGCACCATTTTCACGAGCATAAATCGCTTGTACTGCGTAAAGCGGAACGATCACAGAGTGTGGACGACCACTAAAGCGAGCACTAAACGTCACAGCTTCGTTACCCAGTTCAAGTTGTCCAACCGCACGAGGCGCGATGTTCAGAATGATCTGACCATCTTGAACAAACTCTTCTGGAACTCGCACACCCGGTAATGTTGCTTCAACAACAAGGTGTGGAGTTAGTTCGTTATCAACCAGCCATTCATAAAATGCACGAAGCATGTATGGTCGGCGTGGAGTCATATTAGAAATATCCATAAACGCTTAGCGAACGAGTCGCATCTCACGCTCAGCTTCAGTTAGAGAAGCTAGGAATGAATCACGTTCGAATACGCGGTTCATGTAAATCTTAAGCTCTTTAGAACCAGGACCAGTTAGTTCGATACCAAGCTCAGGTAAACGCCATAATAGCGGAGCTAGGTAACAATCAATTAGGCTAAACTCTTCGCTCATGAAGTATTCATACTCAGCGAAGATAGGAGCAAGAGTCAGTAGGTCGTTGCGCAGTTTAACGCGAGCTGCTTCAGATTCTTCAGCGTTGCCTTTAACGATCTTCTCTGCAACTGAATACCAGTTACGCTCAATGCGGTACATCATTAGACGGCTGTTACCACGAGCAACCGGGTATACAGGCATCAACGGTGGGTGAGGGAAACGCTCATCTAGGTATTCCATGATGATCTTCGAGTCATATAGAGCAAGCTCACGATCAACAAGAGTAGGTACTGATTTGTACGGGTTCAGTTCAACAAGCTCTGCTGGTAGATTTTTTTCATCAACCAACTCAACTTCAACACTTACGCCTTTTTCAGCAAGAACGATGCGCACCTGATGGCTATACATATCAGAAGCACTTGAGAAAAGAGTCATTACAGAACGTTTATTGGCAGCTACAGCCATGGAGCCCTCCAGTACACTTTAAATAAAAACAATGGAGGCCTAAAGCCTCCATTGAACATTAACATAATTTGGGAATTAGCACGGTATTATAGCACAATTAGTGCACATCACGCCAATACTCTTTCTTCAGCAAAATCACGATGATAGTGAAGATTACTAAGAAGGCCATTACCCACCAACCCATAGCGTGACGCTCAAGTTGAACTGGGTCGCCCGAGTAAACCAAAAAGTTAACAAGGTCACGAACTGCTTCGTCGTATTCACCAGCACTTAATTCGCCAGAGCCGTCAGTCTCAGTGCCAACAACAACCGTCACTTCCTCGCCATCTACCATATGAGTATCGTAGATTGGTGTTGGGATACCTTGCAGTTCTTCAAGAACGTGCGGCATACCAACGCTTGGGAAAACAATGTTGTTCACGCCAAATGGACGAGACGGATCTTCATAGAAAGTACGAAGGTAAGTGTACAGCCAGTCTGCGCCACGAACACGAGCAACCAATGTTAGGTCTGGTGGCGGAGCACCAAACCAACTTGCCGCTTGATCAGAAGGCATAGCATTAACCATCAAGTCACCGATTTTCGCTTCAGGGTCGAAAATCAGATTTTCCTTCATAAGATCAACGGGGATCTCTAAATCATTCGCAACACGTTCATAGCGCTGGTACTGCGTTGAGTGACAAGCGAAACAGTAGTTCATGAACATCTTAGCGCCATTTTGCAATGAAGCTTTGTCTGTTAAATCATTGTTCGCTTTGTCTAATGGTACGTTTGCACCCGCTGCCATCACCAGTGAGGGCAACATAGCAAATAAAATTACAATCCACTTTTTCATTTGAATGTCACCCTTTCTGGTAATGGTTTCGTCGCTTCATTTTTACTGTAGAACCACAGTAGAACGAAGAACATGAAGTAACCTAAGCTAAAGATTTGAGCCAGTAGCGTGTATGTTGGCGTTGCTGGAAGCGCACCAAGTACACCAAGCGCAATAAAGCTTATTGTGAATTGGATGATGTTAATCAAATGCAGTTTGCTACGGTAACGGTAAGAACGCACTTTACAACGGTCGAACCATGGTAGTAGGAATAGCACAACAATAGATGCGCCCATTGCTACAACACCTAGCAACTTATCAGGAACAGCACGCAGAATTGCGTAAAACGGCGTGAAGTACCATACCGGAGCGATGTGCTCTGGTGTTTTCAGTGGGTTAGCAGCTTCAAAGTTTGGCGGCTCAAGGAAGAATCCACCCATCTCTGGGTTAAAGAACAGCACATAACAGAAGAAGAATAGGAAACCGGCCACACCAACCATATCTTTCACGGTCCCGTATGGGTGGAAAGGAATAGAGTCAATGATGTCGTATTTCTTAGTGTAATCCTTGTGGAATGGGAACTGCGTTTTGTAGTCGTCGCCCATTGTGCCTTTAGGAAGTTTCGTCTCAATACCGTCTGGGTTGTTCGAACCCACTTCGTGCAGTGCTAGTACGTGAAGTACGATAAGCAGCAGAAGTACAATTGGTAGAGCGATAACGTGCAGTGCGAAGAAACGGTTCAGCGTTGCACCAGAGATGATGTAGTCACCACGGATCCAAAGCGTTAGGTCATCACCGATAACAGGGATCGCACCAAACAGAGAAATGATTACCTGAGCACCCCAGTAAGACATTTGACCCCATGGTAGTAGGTAACCCATGAAAGCCTCAGCCATAAGCACTAAGAAGATCAACATACCGAAGATCCAAAGTAGCTCACGAGGCTTTTGGTAAGAACCATAGATTAGGCCACGGAACATGTGCAGGTAGATAACAACGAAGAATGCCGAAGCACCTGTTGAGTGCATGTAACGTAGTAGCCAACCGTATTCCACATCACGCATGATGTATTCAACAGAAGCAAATGCACCCTCACCTGACGGTACGTAGTTCATTGTTAGCCAAATACCCGTAAGGATTTGGTTAACCAATACCAACATTGCCAAAGAACCGAAAAGGTACCAAAAGTTAAAGTTCTTAGGCATTGGGTATTCAGATAAATGCTTTTTATACGCATTCATCGCGGGTAGACGTTTCTCTACCCAATCAAGCAATCCTTGCATTACGCGTCTCCCTCGTCCACACCGATCATGATCTTAGTGTCACTCAAATACATATGCTTTGGTACAACAAGATTCAATGGAGCTGGTACGCCTTGGAATACTCGACCTGCCATATCAAACTTTGAACCATGACAAGGACAGAAGAAACCAGACTTAACACCCTGAACTTGTTCTGCAAAAGAATCCGGCAGGTAAGTTGGAGAACAACCTAAGTGCGTACAGAAACCAACAGCAACGAAGAATTCCGGCTTAATTGAACGGAACTCGTTCTGTGCGTATTCTGGTTGTTGTTCAGCTTCAGATTGAGGGTCACGAAGTTGACCACCGATCGATTTTAGGTTTTCTAGTACCGACTCAGCACGGCGTACAACCCATACAGGTTTACCTTGCCACTCGACACGAACCATTTGTCCCGGTTCTAACTTACTGACTTCCACTTCCACCGGCGCGCCCGCAGCTTTCGCCTTGGCACTCGGATTCCATGATTTAATAAAAGGCACGGCTACAGCAGCTGCTCCTAAACCACCAACAACGGCTGTTGTTGCGGTTAAGAAACGCCTGCGACCGTTATTTAAAGGCGCGTTGCTCATCCAAACATTCTCCCATTTGCTCCTTGTGGATTGAAATAATTCCGATTAAAGAGCATGGCTAACAAAATATGTATTTAGTTCTATTTATTGACGGCAAATGATAAATAAAACCCTACTTTTTGACAAGATAAAGCTACCTTTTTGTAACAATCATGAGGCAAAGCGCACATTGGGTTACAAAAGCTTTCAAAATATAAGAATTTGGAAATAAAACGAGGAAGGGAAAGCGTTTAGAGGGGGTATAAAAACAAAAAGCCCGGCATATAGCCGAGCTTTGAACCACAATTCCAGTCGTAAAACTGGGGGCGTGTACTTTTTCGTAAAGAAAAATTAACGCTTAGAGAATTGAGGTTTACGACGTGCTTTACGTAGACCAACTTTCTTACGTTCAACGCAACGAGCGTCACGAGTAACGTAGCCAGCTGCACGTAGAGCAGGACGTAGAGTTTCATCGTACTCCATAAGAGCGCGAGTGATACCGTGGCGGATTGCGCCAGCTTGACCAGAAATACCACCACCAGAAACAGTGATGTAAAGGTCAAGTTTCTCAGTTAGTTCAACTAGCTCAAGAGGTTGCTTAACAACCATACGAGAAGTTGGACGACCGAAGTAAACATCAAGGCTACGCTTGTTGATTACGATCTCACCAGAGCCTGGTTTGATGAAAACACGAGCTGCTGAGCTTTTGCGACGACCAGTGCCGTAGTATTGATTCTCTGCCATTTTCATAATCCCCTTAGATGTCTAGTACTTGTGGCTGTTGAGCAACATGGTTGTGCTCAGTACCAGCGTACACTTTAAGCTTACGGTACATCGCGCGGCCTAGAGGACCACGTGGAAGCATACCTTTAACTGCTAGTTCTAGAACCATTTCTGGTTTCTTAGCAATTAGCTTTTCAAAAGTGATAGTTTTAAGACCACCTGGGAACTCTGAGTGACGGTAGTAAACCTTACCCTTAGCTTTGTTACCAGTTACAGCAACTTTCTCAGCGTTAACAACGATGATGTAATCACCAGTGTCTACGTGAGGAGTGTATTCTGCTTTGTGCTTGCCGCGTAGGCGAGAAGCGATTTCACTTGCTAGACGGCCAAGAGTTTTGCCTTCAGCGTCTACAACATACCAGTCGCGTTTTACAGTTTCTGGTTTAGCAACGAAAGTTTTCATGCTAATAATTACCTATTTAAAAAATTTACACTTAAGGAATACTCGCGTATTCCCACTGTCTAAGAGTTACCATTCATCACCCCTTCGAGTGTTGGAAAACTCTTGGCATAACGTGATTTTACTCATCGCTAGAGGCCCGCAGTAACGGTAGGTCGCAGGATTATAGAGAAGAGCGAAGAAAAAATCACCTCTTTTTGAACAAAATCACGATTTTTTTAATTCTATTTCTTATTCGAGATAATCAAAGCTAACTTAAGTGTTCTTTTGCCAAATATTCATGGCTCTGCATTTCAATTAAACGCGACTGACAACGTTTAAATTCAAACTCTAGCTGACCATGGGTGTATAGCTTTTCTAGCTCCACTTCCGCTGAAATAATCAGCTTCACATTGCGCTCGTAGAACTCATCAACTAATGCAATGAAGCGCCTCGCAGCGTCATCTGAAGTCGCGCCCATTTGCAATACATCCGCCAATAGAACTGTGTGATAAACCCGAGACAACTCAATATAGTCGTTCTGGCTACGAGCCGACTGACAAAGCTGAGCAAAGGTACCATGCAGTACGCCATCACTCGCTTCGACTACATCTAATTGACGGTGGTTAACCTCTATCTGCTTAAGCTTCTCTTTATCTTCACCAACGAGCTGAGCGTAATACTTTTCGAGATTAATATTCGCTTGGCTATCTAGCGGGTAATGGTAAATCTCAGCCTGTTCTAAGGTACGTAGACGATAGTCAATACCACTATCGACATTAAGGATATGACAGTTGTCTTGAATGAGCTTGATGGCAGGTAAGAAACGCGCTCGCTGTAACCCGTTGCGATACAGATCCGCAGGTGGAATATTAGAGGTCGCAACCAAGATAGCGTTTCGAGCGAATAACTCTTGGAACAAGGTTCCTAGGATCATCGCATCGGTGATGTCTGAAACAAAGAATTCGTCGAAACAGATAATGTCCGCTTCTTCCTTCAACTTGTCTGCGACTAAAGGCAATGGATCACTCACATTACCTAGCGCCTTTAGCTCATCATGAACTCGATACATAAAGCGGTGAAAGTGAACACGCATTTTTTTAGTGGTCGGTAAGGCATCATAGAACGTATCCATTAGGTACGTTTTTCCTCGCCCTACGCCACCCCAAAAATAGAGACCTTTCGGTGGTTGTGGCAGTTCTGGCTTTTTGCCTAGTAATTTCTGGAAGCGAGTCAGTTGAGGAATGGGCGTATTCATGTAATCTTGAAATTGATGAAAGAGTTCATCTAAAGATTTTACGGCTTGCTCTTGTGCTGGATCTCTTTGAAATCCATGTTCTTTTATATCTTGTTCGTATTTTTTAATGGGATTCATGACGACATTTCCACAATGAAAGCAATATCAGACAACAACTAAAAATGAGCCCAAACAGTACGAGGAATAACGTGATGTGGTGAATAATGCAGCATCAAACTGCTAACTAGCGCACACGCATTTCTCTTTATACTGCGGCTTTCTCATAGTACCATGGAGCCGTGTCACGTGTAACTAAGCAGTAACAAACATGTTAAAAAACAATAATAAGGAGCTGTTATGCCTTGGATGTATGCCGTTGCCGGTTTACTAGTCGGAGTTATTTTAGGGGTCGCTATTTCTCGTCTCATGACACCTGAATACAAAAAACAAAAGAACGTACAGAAAGAATTGGATAGCGCAAAGTTTGCCCTTGAGCAGCAGCGACAAGAGCTGGCTGATCACTTTGCGAAATCAGCAGAAATGTTGGACACATTAGGTAAAGACTACACAAAACTGTACCAACACATGGAAAAAACAAGCTCAGAGCTGATTCCTAACCTGCCAGAGCAAGATAACCCGTTTGTGAAAACAGCCGCTGCCCATTCGGACAAGCCACAAGAGAAGCCTTCAGTAAAAGAGGCGACACTTGAGGAACAACCGAAAGATTACGCTAATGGCGCAACCGGTTTATTTACAGAGCAGAAGAAAGAAATCATGAATGCTCCCGATGTTGTTACAGCAAAAGCATCGTAAACATTTAACACTTCTGTGAACTTTACAAAGGTTTTTGAGTCATAACTTTCACTCAGGTCATTTGAAACTTATCATACTTATTAAACGTATAAGAGGGTTAAGACCTTAACTAGAGAGGAGTTTATGATGAAAAAACCTTTGCTTGCTTTATCAGTGCTAACTTTAAGCTTAAGTTCAATCATCACCCCCATTAAAGCAACAGCCGCACTGCCATTAAGTGTGGGTAATGAACAATTACCGAGCCTTGCTCCTATGCTTGAACAAGTGACCCCCGCTGTGGTTAGTATTGCCGTAGAAGGCAAACAGGTACAACGTCAGCAAATCCCTGAACAATTTCAATTCTTTTTTGGTCCAGAACAAACACGAGAGCGTCCCTTCCGCGGATTAGGCTCTGGTGTCATCATTGACGCCGAGAAAGGTCATATCGTGACCAATTACCATGTCATTAATGGTGCGGACGATATCAAAGTAAAACTGCATGATGGTCGAGAGTACGATGCTGAGCTAATCGGCGGCGACCAGATGTCTGATATCGCACTGCTAAAATTAGAAGAAGCCAAAAACCTGACCCAGATAAAAGTCGCAGACTCAGACAAACTAAGAGTTGGTGATTTTAGTGTCGCGATCGGTAACCCATTCGGACTTGGGCAAACCGTGACATCCGGTATTGTTTCTGCACTCGGCCGTAGCGGCCTGAATCTAGAAAACTTTGAAAACTTCATTCAAACCGATGCAGCAATCAACAGCGGCAACTCTGGTGGTGCGCTAGTGAACCTTAACGGTGAGCTAATTGGTATCAACACCGCCATTCTTGGCCCTAACGGAGGTAATGTCGGTATCGGCTTTGCAATCCCTTCTAATATGATGACAAACCTGACAGAACAAATTCTCGACTTCGGTGAAGTAAAACGCGGCATGCTTGGCGTTCAAGGCGGAGAAGTGACCTCTGAATTGGCAGAAGCACTCGGTTATGAATCAAGCAAGGGCGCCTTTGTTAGCCAAATCGTCCCTGACAGCGCAGCCGATAAAGCAGGACTGAAAGCGGGCGATATTATTGTCTCTATTAATGGCAAACGCATTGATACCTTCAGCGAGTTAAGAGCTAAGGTCGCAACACTCGGCGCTGGTAAGCAGATTGAACTGGGTGTGGTTCGTGACGGTAAGAGCAAAACCTTTGATGTGACGCTTGGTGAATCCACCAATAATAAAACACAAGCTGAGAAGCTCCATGAAGGACTAGCTGGTGCTGAGTTAACCAACACAACAGAGAGTGACTCTGCAACGGGCGTCAAGGTATCGAATGTTGCTCAAGGTTCACCAGCCGAAGCCTATCAACTCCTGAAAGATGACATCATCATCGGAGTAAACCGCCAGCCCGTTAAGAACCTTGCTGAGTTTAGAGAGATTCTTGAAAAACAACCTGGTGTACTGGCGCTTAATATCCAGCGAGGCGACCGAACTATCTATCTTGTGATTCGATAGTCTTACGTCAGCGCAATTACAGGGAGGCTCAGTAAGTTTGCTTTAAACTTACTCAGTCTCCCTTTTCTTTAGATCAATCAAAATGCTATGCTTCACTTGTAATCAAATCAGTCATCCATTGATGGAGGCTTCACACCTTACTTGTTGAAGAGGGAAACATGCTGTCCTTTCTATTTCGTTCTATTTCCCTTGGACTCGTTTCAGCGGCGCTTATTCTTCTCGCCTTCCCGAGCTTAAGACCAGCGATTGTCGCTGACGTCACTAGCCCTAAAGTCGATAATATTGGCTCTCTTCAGATTTCATTTAACCAAGCAGTTCGCCGCGCGGCGCCTGCAGTGGTTAACATTTATAGCCGTAAATACGCTGAAAGCGATCGAAACAAACTGCTCACACAAGGTTTGGGCTCTGGGGTGATTGTTAGCGAGAAAGGCTACATCATTACCAACTTCCATGTGGTGGCTCAAGCAGACCAAATAGTTGTGGCACTTCAAGATGGCCGAGTAGCAGCTGCGCAACTTGTCGGTTCAGACAAACGCACCGATATCGCGATACTTAGAGTCAGCGGTGATAATCTACCGGTGATCCCACTCAATCCTAATTACAAAGCCAATGTCGGTGATGTTGTACTGGCTATCGGTAACCCATACAACCTAGGTCAAACAACAACCTTTGGTATCATCTCTGCAACCGGCCGTTCTTCGATCAGTGCCGATGGCCATCAAGCCTTTATCCAGACCGATGCGGCAATCAATGAAGGTAACTCAGGTGGCGCACTGGTGAACTCACAAGGTGAGCTAGTCGGTATCAATACCGCCTCTTTCCAGCAAGCTACCGACATGGAAACCTATGGGATCTCATTCGCTATCCCCTATCCGCTTGCTAATAAAATCATGGAAAAGATCATCGCCGATGGTCGTGTGATTCGTGGCTATATTGGTATCGATGGACAAGACATCAACTCAGTCACCTCACGCATGTTGGGTACTAAGAATATCGGCGGGATCGTTGTGTTGGGGATAGACCCTAATGGTCCGGCTGCCGATGCGGGTTTTGAAGCTCAAGACATTATTGTCAGTATCAACGATAACCAAGTAAATGGTCGCCAGAGTGTAATGGACATCGTTACCGACCTGCGACCTGGTACAGTTATCGATGTGGGTATATTGCGCCAAGGTGAAAGCAAAACCTTAAAGGTGACCATCGCCGAAGATACTCGCCTGTAGAGCAAACTCTGTAAGCAATGATTCAAGCTGCTAATACACAAGTACAAAAAACCCAGCTCATAGGCTGGGTTTTCTTTTATCTAAAGATTGTTTCAAGTATCTCTACGATTCACTTTGCTCTTCGATATCGATGCGAGTCACTCGCTGTAGTCCTCTAGGCAGTAGACCACCACGACGACCACGTTCACCACGGAAGTTTTCAAGATCCGCAGGTTTCAAACCAAGCTTACGTTTACCGGCGTAGATAGTCAGCGTCGCATTCTCTGGGATAGCCATAAGATGTGAGACAAACTCTTCACGCTCTTTTGCTTTCGCAGAAGGGATGTTGATGATCTTGTTGCCTTTACCTTTGCTCAGCTGAGGGAGATCTTTAATCGGGAACAACAACATACGACCTTGGTTAGTAATCGCCAGAATCTGATTACTGTCCAAGTCAGCAATAGGGCTTGGCATCATCACTTCAGAAGCTTGTGGCAAGTTAACCAAGGCTTTACCGCTCTTGTTCTTGGACAGCAGATCGCTACCCTTACAAACAAAACCATAACCTGCATCAGAACCGACTAACCATAATTGTTCATTCTCTCCCATCACCACTTGGCGAATAGAAGTACCTGGGCTGACGTTCAAGCGGCCTGTAATTGGCTCACCTTGGCTTCGCGCCGACGGTAATGAATGTGACTCAAGGGAGTAGCTTCGACCATCACTGCCGAGGAACACCGCTTGCTGGTTACTCTTACCCTTAGCACTCGCTAAGAATTTATCACCCGATTTGTAGTTCAAACCTTCAGCGTCAACTTCATGCCCCTTGGCATGACGAATCCAACCTTTCTCAGACAACACAACCGTGATTGGTTCGCTTGGTACTAAGTCGCGCTCTGTTAGCGCTTTCGCTTCAGCGCGCTCAATCAGAGGTGAACGACGATCATCGCCGTATTTATCCGCATCTGCTTGGATTTCTTTCTTGATCAGCGTATTCAAGCGACGCTCTGAACCGAGTAGCTTTTCAAGCTTCTCACGTTCAGCTTCAAGCTCTTCTTGTTCCGCTCGGATTTTAAACTCTTCTAACTTAGCTAAGTTACGAAGTTTAATATCAAGAATCGCATTGGCTTGAATTTCAGAAATGTTGAAACGGCTCATTAGGACAGGACATGGTTCGTCTTCTGTACGAATGATCTCAATCACTTCATCGATATTAAGATAAGCAGCAAGCAAACCTTCTAAGATGTGCAAGCGTGCCAGTACTTTATCTAAACGGTACTGCAAACGACGGCGAACCGTTGTGCGACGGAACTCGATCCACTCTTTCAGGATTTGAACTAAGCCTTTAACTTGAGGACGATTATCTAAACCAATCATGTTCAAGTTAACGCGGAAGTTTTTCTCTAGATCCGTCGACGCGAACAGGTGACTCATCAATTGGTCACAGTCGATACGATTCGAACGAGGAACGACAACGATACGCGTTGGGTTCTCGTGATCCGATTCATCTCGCAAGTCGTCAACCATTGGCAGCTTCTTAGCGCGCATCTGGTTAGCGATTTGCTCAAGTAACTTCGCACCTGACACTTGATGAGGTAAAGCCGTGATAACAATATCAGAGCCTTCCTTGTGCCAAACCGCGCGCATCTTGATGCTGCCACGTCCAGTACGGTAGATCTTTTCGATGTCCGATTTCGGGGAGATAATCTCAGCTTCAGTCGGGTAATCTGGACCTTGAATGAAACCCATCACGTCTGAAAGCTCAGACTTAGGCGTATCAATTAGGTGAATGGCTGCATTAGCGACTTCACGCACGTTGTGTGGTGGAATATCGGTCGCCATACCTACCGCGATACCTGTAATACCGTTAAGTAGGATGTGAGGTAGGCGAGCAGGCAACATTTGAGGCTCTTTCATCGTGCCATCAAAGTTTGGTTGCCAGTCAACAGTGCCTTGACCTAGTTCACCTAGAAGAACCTCAGCAAACTTAGATAATTTGGCTTCGGTATAACGCATCGCAGCGAACGATTTCGGATCATCAGGAGCACCCCAGTTACCTTGACCATCTACCAATGGGTAGCGGTAAGAGAAAGGCTGCGCCATCAATACCATCGCTTCGTAACAAGCAGAGTCACCATGTGGGTGATACTTACCTAATACGTCACCAACGGTACGTGCTGATTTTTTGTATTTCGATGCAGCCGATAAGCCTAGCTCAGACATCGCGTAGATAATACGACGCTGTACTGGCTTCAAGCCATCACCGATATACGGCAATGCACGATCCATGATCACGTACATTGAGTAATTTAAGTAGGCATCTTCGGTGAACTTGCGCATTGGCAGCTGTTCAACGCCATCATATGTAATTTCGTTAGACATCCATTATACCTCGGCCATATCACCGTTAGTCTGTAGCCATGTACGGCGATCATCTGCACGTTTCTTACCAAGCAGCATGTCCATCATCTCGTTGGTTGCTTCGCTGTCATCAATCGTTAACTGCACAAGGCGACGAGTGTTTGGATCCATGGTGGTTTCACGCAACTGAAGTGGGTTCATTTCACCCAGACCTTTGAATCGTTGCACGTTGATCTTGGCTTTCTTCTGCGATAGTCGCTCAAGCACACCGTCTTTCTCTGCGTCATCAAGTGCGTAGAACACTTCTTTACCGCAATCGATACGATACAGAGGAGGCATTGCCACATAGATATGACCCGCTTCAACTAATGCATGGAAATGGCGAGTAAACAAAGCACACAGCAGTGTCGCGATATGAAGACCATCCGAGTCCGCATCGGCAAGGATACAGATCTTACCGTAACGCAGGCCGGATAAATCATCGTTGTCCGGGTCGATGCCTAGAGCCACCGAGATGTCGTGCACTTCTTGCGAAGCCAATACTTGGTCTGCTGACACTTCCCATGTATTTAGGATCTTACCGCGAAGTGGCATAACTGCTTGGAACTCACGATCACGTGCTTGTTTAGCAGAACCACCCGCCGAGTCCCCTTCCACGAAGAAGATTTCGGTACGGCTTAAGTCTTGAACTGAACAGTCAGTTAGCTTACCCGGCAGTGCTGGGCCTGAAGCGATTTTCTTACGCACAACCTTTTTGCTTGCGCGCATACGGCGGTGGGCATTCGCAATACAAGCTTCTGCTAGCTGTTCTGCCAGTTGTGGCTTTTCGTTCAACCACAGGCTAAACGCATCTTTTACCACACCAGACACAAACGCAGCAGTTTGACGTGAAGACAAGCGCTCTTTTGTTTGACCAGCAAACTGCGGATCTTGCATCTTCACCGACAGTACGTACGAACAGCGATCGAAGATATCGTCGCCCGTTAGCTTAACGCCACGCGGCAGCAAATTACGGAATTCACAGAACTCACGCATTGCATCAAGAAGACCTTGGCGAAGACCGTTTACGTGTGTACCACCTTGTTTAGTCGGTACTAAGTTCACGTAACTTTCGGTGATCATGTCGCCGCCTTCTGGCTGCCAGATGATCGCCCAGTTTGCCATTTCTGTTTCAGCAACGAATTCGCCAACATACGGTTCTTCAGGCAGCAAGGTGTAACCTTTCACGCCTTCGGCAAGGTAGTCTTTTAGACCATCTTCATAGAACCATTTATGCTCTTCACCACCGACTTTGTCGATAAAGGTAATTTCTAAACCTGGGCAAAGCACTGCTTTTGCACGTAGGTTGTTAATCAGACGAAGTGTCGAGAATTTAGGGCTATCGAAGTACTTAGGATCAGGCCAGAAATGTACTGATGTACCACTGTTACGATGACCACAAGTGCCCGTCACAGTAAGCTCTGTTACTGCATGACCACCTTCAAGTGCGATCTCGTGAACCTGACCTTCTCGGCGTACGGTCACTTCAACACGTTTTGACAGCGCGTTTACAACCGAGATACCTACACCGTGCAGACCACCAGAGAACTTATAGTTGTTATTCGAGAATTTACCGCCAGAGTGGAGCTTAGTTAAAATCAGCTCAACACCTGAGATCCCTTTTTCAGGATGGATATCGACAGGCATACCACGGCCGTCATCGGTAACTTCTAACGATTGGTCTGCATGAAGTACCACTTTGATCTTCTTAGCGTGTCCCGCTAGTGCTTCATCGACCGAGTTATCAATGACTTCTTGGGCAAGGTGGTTAGGTCTTTCTGTCTCGGTATACATTCCCGGGCGGTGTCGCACAGGGTCGAGACCTTCAAGTACCTCGAGGTCTTTTGCATTATATTGTTCAGTCATAATACGGAGTTTACTCAAAAAGTTTGCGTCAGTTCGCTGGCTCCAGTTTCACTAAAGCAGAATCATTACTATGAACCGTCATAGTAGAGCGAACGAGCGAAGTATTGGGGAATATAGTCTGGAAGCTGAGTAATGATGTCAAGCTAGTTCAAAAACTAAGACATCAAACTATGATATTTCACCATTGATAGATGAAATAACAGGCAAACAAGAGAAAATCACTTGGTTGGTGGAACAGATTAAAGATTTAGAAAGGTGATGATTTGTTGTGGGTAGCGTTCAAAATCAACAAAGCTATGATCCCCGCCCTCTTCTACTGTCTGTGTTGCACCTTGGTACTTCTCTACCGCTTGTCGGTAATCCAGAACTTCGTCTTCCGTTTGCTGAAGTAACCAGAAGTCGCTCGGCTTAGCGATAGCCGGAACCTCTAACGCCTTCAGTTCATCAATATGCTTTGTTTCCAGTACATATCGCTCATGTGTGTATGGGTTTACTTGTTCACCCAAATAGTCGGCAAGAAGCTCATACGGCTTCACTGCTGGATTTACAACCACCGCTTTAAAACCATAATGACTATTCAGCCATGTTGAAAGATAGCCACCCAATGAGCTACCGACCAATGCAATCTGATATTGCTCTTTATATTGTTCCACCAGATGTTGCAGATGAAGTGCCGCTTGCTGAGGGAAACTCGGCAGTTGAGGAGTGACGACTTTAATATCAGCCCGATGCTCCGCACAGTAATTAGCCATCACATTCGCTTTATGAGAACGAGATGAACTGTTAAACCCATGAATATAGAGAAGCAATGATGGCTTAGCGACTTGCTGATTAGAACCGGACATTAATAGCCTCCTACAACAATAATCACTAACATCAATAACCACCCGCTTCAAAATCAGGTAAGAACTGCCCATTAGGCAAGCGGCGCACTTGAGTGCTTACTGTGCCATCTTGATGTAATTCAATCTCTCTCCAACCCGGAGACAATGTATCAACGGCAAAGTCATCTGAATTAGGTTTGAATTGCACACAAGTCGACGGGGTTGCCATGACTTGCACACCATGATGATCTCGATTCATGTCTTGATGAACGTGGCCACACAGTACCGCTTTGACATTGGTATGCTGCTGAACCACATCCCAAAATTGATCCGCATCTTTTAGGTTATGTTGATCCAGCCATGCGCTGCCCACTAATAACGGGTGGTGGTGCAGTAAAACCAAGGTATTACGCTCAGGGAATTCGATCAATTTTTGTTCTAACAGATCAAGTTGTTGATCGCTGAGGCGACCATGAGGCACACCAACCACTTGCGAGTCCAGCATCACCATCTGCCAGTTATCACCCAGTAAGACATGGTCAACGCACTTTATTTGAGGTGATGGTAAGACACTGCCCATATTAGGCTTGAAATCATGATTTCCTGGCAACCAATAACATGGCTTTTCCAGAGGTTGAATACCTGATTCAAATTTTTGATACGACTCAGCACTGTGATCTTGAGAGATATCACCCGTCGCCAAGATCGCCTCATAATCGAAGCCTTGGTTAACAATGCCATCAACTACAGCACGAAAGCTATCTTGAGTATTGATGCTTAATAAGCTGCCATTGCTCGGCGCAAACAAATGCGTGTCCGTTAGCTGTACAAGCTTAATACTGCTCTCATCAAATTTTGAAGTGTGTGATAATTCCAAAATACCAAATCCAGATACGTTACTGTTTAAACTTTAAAGTGTTTTTACAATGGGGCTCAATTAAAAAGGAATTGGCGAACGGCTGATACCCGTTTTTAAACAAAACGTTAACCATTCTCCAAGAAATTTGTTCAACTGAAATTTCTCATCCTTTTGCAGAAGCTTAGTGTTGGGATAGTCATATTTCGCTTTGACTCGTGAAAAATCCCCGCTAGCGCACACTTCTGCAACTCGAGCGTCGTGATATAGCCTGACAGACATTTTTGGCAAAGGAAACACTGGCGTCTCGTCACTCTGACATATGTCTATTAATGTGGTGTATTTTGTGACCTCATTCACTGTCAATTGATACACCATATTAACGGCTTGGTAACAGCGAACATCACCAACCTCATGCCCTACCGGCAACAGAGCGTTAAGCTTGGCATAGTTAGTCTCGTAAACTCGCATCAGTTCAGCAAGATCAACATGATACGGTTTCTTGACTGCTATATTTGGCATAACGTTAATCTATCCACTCTGACTGTAATTCTTGGTAGTTCAATTGTAGCCACTGCAGCGCAATAATTGTGGCCCCATTTTCAAACACACCCTCTTTTACTAACTGATAAGCCGCTTCGCGACTCATCACTTGTACGCGAATATCTTCACCTTCGTAATCTAAACCGTGTACCCCTTTTGCTGTGGTTGCATCAACACAGCCAACAAAGACGTCGAGCTTTTCTGAACAACCGCCAGATGAAGGGTAATACGAAGTGATAGGCAATACAGATCCGACTTCAACGCCCGCTTCTTCCATCGCTTCACGACGAGCAACATCTTGTGATGATTCGTTCGTATCAATGATCCCGGCCACAATTTCATATTGCCAAGGGTTCTCATGCTCTAGAGCGCCGACACGGATCTGTTCTACGATCACCACTTCGTCACGAATAGGATCATAAGGTAACAAAGCGGCAGCATGACCACGTTCAAACATCTCGCGTTCTATAGGTTGGCTCCAGCCGCCCTCAAACAGCTTATGTTTAAATGTGTATTTAACCATTTTGAAAAAACCACGAAACAGCGTCTCTTTTGAGACTATTTCCACATCTTGAGGAGTAAACTCGTGTCGTTGATTATCATACTGTTGCATTTGGTACCTCACTAAGTGATCTTTATAGTTTACTCATTGTCCGAGTTAACTACCAAGGATAAGGTTCAACTTTTTGTATAAATTTTATAATTAAAGTTAAGTTTTAAAAAATAAATATTGCACAAGCGGACAGTTAAATGTAAAAAAGTGCAAAGTTTCGAGTAAATTACCATCAAACTGGGTTAAACTCTTTCAGAGAAAATTCTATTAAAGGCAGGAATAGGAAAATGAAAAAACTGCTTCCACTATTTATCAGTGCAGCAATTGGCAGCCTGAGTTCGTCAGCTTTCGCTGATACGCTAGCTGAAGTTTACGACCAAGCAAAACAGAACGATCCACAACTTCTTCGTTCAGCAGCGCAGCGCGATGCCGCTTTTGAAGCAGTAACGTCAAGCCGTAGTGATTTGCTACCACAAATTAACCTAACAGCGAACTACGACATTAACCGTGGTGACAGAGATACTTCTGGTTCAGGTAGCTCAAGTATTGATAATAACACTTGGGGAGCAGCGATCGGCTTCACTCAAGAACTTTATCAACGCTCTTCATGGATCTCGTTAGATACAGCAGAGAAAACCGCTCGTCAGGCTGATTCAGCGTATGCAGCAGAGCAACAAGCTTTGATCCTGCGTGTAGCAACAGCATACTTCGAAGTACTGCGTGCTCAAGATAACCTAGAGTTCGTTCGTGCAGAAAAAGCAGCGGTTGCTCGCCAACTAGAGCAAACAAAACAGCGCTTTGAAGTAGGTCTTTCAGCAATCACCGATGTACATGATGCGCAAGCTCAATACGATGCTGTTTTAGCTGATGAAGTTTTAGCAGAGAACACTCTGATTAATAACTACGAAGGTCTACGTGAGATTACAGGTCAAGAACACTCTAACCTAAGCATCCTAGACACTGACCGTTTCTCAGCAAGCAAATCTTCTGAGTCTGCGATTGCACTGGTTGAACAAGCAGAGCAAAAGAACCTTAGTCTACTTGCTGCTCGTATCTCTCAAGACGTAGCAAAAGATAACATCTCTCTAGCAAGCTCTGGTCATCTACCTAGCCTAACTCTTGATGGTAGTTACGCTCTTACAGATCAATCAAACAGCTCAACTGATTATGATCAAGATAACCTAAACCTAGGCTTGAACTTAGTGGTACCTCTATATACGGGTGGTAGCACAACTTCTTTGACTAAACAGGCTGAATACAACTACGTTGCAGCAAGTGAAGATCTAGAAGCAACTTACCGTAGCGTTGTAAAAGACGTACGTGCCTTCAACAACAACATCACAGCTTCTATTGGTGCTCTACGCGCTTACGAACAGTCTGTTGTTTCAGCTCAGTCTGCTCTAGAAGCAACAGAAGCTGGTTTTGATGTGGGTACTCGTACTATCGTTGACGTACTAGATTCGACTCGCCGTCTATATGATGCGAACAAAAACCTTTCAGATGCTCGTTACAACTACATCCTAAGTGTTCTTCAGCTTCGTCAAGCGGTTGGTACACTAAGCGAACAAGACATCGTTGATGTAAACGCAGGTCTAAAAGTAGCAAGCAAGTAACTCTTAATTACTCAAGTTACCGTTACAAAAATGCCGCTCATTGAGCGGCATTTTTATTATCGATTAAAGCGAGATTTACTGCCTAACTAAAAGCTTAACGCCAAAAACTAAAAACTAAAAACTAAAAACTAGCCTCGACCACCTTTAATCGCTTTAATGATTTCAGTGGTAGAGCAACCATCTTCAAAGTTAAGTACTTTAACTTCACCACCAGCAGCAATCACTTCCGCACCACCAGCAATCTCTTCAGGCTTGTAATCACCACCTTTCACAAGAATGCTTGGCAGTACCTCAGAGATTAAACGTTGAGGGGTATCTTCAGAGAATGGGACAACCCAATCAACTGCACCTAAGCCAGCCAATACCGCCATACGACGATCAGTTGGGTTCACAGGGCGACCAGGGCCTTTCAAGCGTTTCACTGATTCATCGGTATTTACCGCAACGATCAAACGATCGCCCAGCTCAGCCGCGTGATTCATGTAAGAAACATGACCAGCATGTAGAATATCAAAGCAGCCATTGGTCATAACTACCTTCTCGCCTTTCGCACGAGCACGCTTCACCGCTTCAACCAGTGCCGCTTCTGAGATCACACCGTAGTCTGTGTCTTGACTGCCGTGAATCGCTTCAGCTAGCTCTATCGTGGATAACGTTGACGTACCTAGCTTACCAACAACGACACCAGCTGCAGCGTTCGCTAATGCACACGCCTCATCCAATGGCTTACCAGCTGCAACAGACGCAGCCAGTACTGAGATAACCGTATCACCAGCACCAGTTACGTCGTACACTTCTTTCGCTTGGGTTGGCAAGTGGAATGGTGCCTGACCTTTACGTAATAAAGTCATACCATTTTCACTGCGAGTCACCAATAGAGCTTCAAAGTCATACTTCTCGATCAAGGCAATACCCTTCTCGATAAGATCTTCTTCTGATTTCACTTTACCTGCAACCAGCTCAAACTCTGCCATGTTTGGTGTAAGTAATGTCGCACCACGGTAGCGCTCTAAATCCGCGCCTTTGGGATCGATGAATACAGGAACATTGGCTGCGCGTGCTTTTTGAATGAAGCTCTGTACATGCTCTAATGCACCTTTCGCGTAATCTGACAAGATAACCGAACGTACATTTGGTAGGGCTTGCTCCATGCGAGACAGAATAAGCTCTGGGTTGGTGTTTTCGAATTTGTCTTCAAAATCCAAGCGAATCAACTGCTGACCACGGCTCATCACTCGTAGTTTGGTGATGGTTGGATAGTCTTCTAACTCAACGAAATCACACTTAACCTTCAGAGCACCTAAAGTGCTTTTCAACACCTCAGCAGGCTCATCTTTACCAGTCAAACCAACAACATGAGCATGCCCACCAAGAGAGGCAATGTTCATTGCTACGTTGGCAGCACCACCAGGACGCTCTTCGTTATTTTCTACTTTCACAACGGGGACTGGTGCTTCTGGTGAAATACGGCCAGTTGGGCCATACCAGTAACGGTCAAGCATTACGTCACCGACAATAAGAACACCTGATTGGCTGTAGTCAGGTAGAATTGGTTTCATTGTTGAGCTCCAAAAATCGAATCTGGCTAGAGTCTAGCACACTGATTACAGTGGCTAAACTACAGATAAATGAGTAAAAGCCTATCAAGATAAACATAGCACTCGCTACGCTATGACTGAATTATGCTTCCATCCACTGCTTCCATGCCTGAACAACATGTTCTCTTTCCATTTCGAACTTTTCAATCGCCACATCCGCATCAAGATTAAGTAGATTACGGTGGTGGATTTCATCTCTTAATGTTGTATAAGCATGGGTTAATGCCATACCTTGCTGCTCGTCCATAATCCCTTGTGACAACAAGCTTTCGAAGATTCGTACATTGTCACACCAACGAGTAAGCTTTGGCTTCTCATTGCTGTATCTAAGCACTAAGTATTGCGCCAAGAACTCAATATCAGTAATACCGCCCGCATCTTGTTTAAGCATGAATCGATCGGCTTTTTTACCGCCTAAATGGCCACGCATTTTTTCACGCATATCCACAACTGACTTTTTGAGTGTTGCCTCATCTCGTGGCAAGCACAAAACCTCATGCCTAGTTTTGTTAAACGCAGATACCAATAAGTCATCACCGTAAATCATACGAGCACGAGTGAGGGCCTGGTGCTCCCATGTCCACGCGTCATTGTGCTGATACTCGTCAAAGGCATCGGTTGGACTCACTAACAGGCCAGATGCACCTGAGGGGCGTAGACGAGTGTCGACTTCGTACAAAATGCCAGAAGCAGTTCTGGTCGAGAAAATATGAATAATACGCTGCGCTAATCTTAAGTAGAATTGGCGTCCATCGATCTCTTTCTTTCCATCAGTATAGATGTGTACCGGGCAGTCGTGCATGAACACGATATCGAGATCGGAGTTATAACCAAGCTCCCAACCACCGACTTTGCCATAACCAACGACAGCAAAACCGCGACCTTCGCGATCTTTAACATGGGTCGGTTCACCAAACTTGGCGGATACTTGTAACCAAGCTTGATTGACCCCCGCCTCCACAATGGCTTCTGCTAAGTAGGTCAGGTGATCACTGACCTTCATGACAGGTAGAGCACCCGCAATATCCGCGGCTGCAATTCTCAATATACAGGTCTGCTTAAACTGACGCAGACCTTCCATCTGTTGCTCCATATCATCTTCAGGGATACGGGCTAGATAATCACGCAACTCGGTCTTGTAAGACTCTAAAGGCACGGGATTGTAGAGTTGCTGAGGGTCGATAAGTTCATCTAACAGAATTGGATAACGACCCAACTGCTCCGAAATCATCGGGCTTGCCGTACACAGGCGAACTAGCTGAGTCAACGCGGCAGGGTGTTCATCTAGTAGTTCAAGGTAAGTGGTACGCGTAACGATTTTATGCAGCAGATGCAGTACTCGCGACAAACCAAACTCGGCATCCTTAGCGGTGTACAGCGCTTGAAACACTTTCGGCATCAGTCGATTGAGGACTTCCCGCCCACGAGGGCCAAGAGTCTTTTTAGCCAAATCGGCTTTAAACTGAATGATCGTTTTCGCCGCATCAGGCGGGCTCGCGACCGCAATGTCGTGTTCCAACACGTGCTCAATTACATCGGGTTTATGGGCCATATCCCACAACTCGCTAAAGTGGCTCGCGATCGGATTAGCGTCATCTTCATCAACGCCAATTAGGTCTTCGAACACGGTATGTACATTCGCCATATGGGCGCGAGTTGCCACAATCAAGCTATCCCAATCGGAAAATTGCATGGCAACCGCAAGCTGCAGTTGTTCGAATTCACCGTCAGGTAAGGTTTGAGTTTGCTTATCAGCCATGGCTTGTAACAGGTTCTCAAGGCGACGCAAAAACAGATAAGCTTCACGTAGGTGCCCCACCTCTTCAGACTCTAGCAGATGAAGGGATTCAATCGCACTTAAGGTTTCGAGTAACCCTCGACCGCGTAAGCTAGGCTCGCGTCCACCACGAATCAATTGGAAGACTTGTGCGATAAACTCAACTTCACGAATACCACCAGAGCCAAGCTTGATGTTGTTCGAGAGACCACGACGACGCACTTCGCTGCTGATCATAGACTTCATTCGGCGCAGAGATTGAATCGCACTAAAATCAATATAACGGCGGAACACAAACGGGCGTAGCATTTGGCGAAGCTCTTGATACTCAGGGTACATCTCACTGCCCATCACACGCGCTTTGACCATAGCGTAGCGTTCCCAATCGCGACCTTGTTCTTGATAGTAATCTTCTAGCGCAGCGTAACTCATGACCAGTGGACCACTCTCACCGAATGGACGCAGGCGCATGTCTACTCGATAACAGAATCCATCGAAGGTTTGCTGATCAAGCGCCTTAATAATACGTTGCCCGAGACGTGTAAAGAACTGCGCATTGGCAATGCTGCGTCTTGCACCTTGGGTTTCACCATTCTCTGGGTAGGTGAAGATCAGATCGATATCGGAAGAGAAGTTAAGCTCACCGCCCCCTAGCTTGCCCATACCAATGATCAACATCGGCTGTGCTTCGCCTTGTTCATTACAAGGTGTGCCCCACTCTTTACAACAAATATCGTACTGCCATTGGTAGGTTTCGAAGATCATCGCCTCAGCCAACATCGATAGATGATTTAGGCTCTGCTCTAGCTCCCACGAACCCATAAAATCACGCCAAGCAATGTAGGTCATTTCTCGATTTCGGAATTGACGCAGCACGCGCTGACCGCTCATTTCATCGGTGCAACTAGAAAGTAATTCAGCCAAGCGTTCTCGGTATCCTTCAGCGCGTTCTTCGCATGCCAACATATTAGGTAAGTCACCACATAAAACCGTATCACGCTGCAGGCAATCACCAATAAAACAGCTTAAACCGAGTACACGTTTAAGATCTTCAGTCAGTGGCTCAGACCAAGTATTGATGGCTTCACTTTGATGCTCTAATAATTGCTCAAAAGCAGACTGGGAGTGAGTGATGAGTTGAGAAGGCAATGGCATGTTTCTTCCTTGTATAAGCTGCGCGCCGAACAATCGGTTTATCGATTCAGTTCTTCAATAACGAGTTTTCATAACTAAAGATAAGTTATACCAAAGTTACGCCAATAAAAAACGCCCACATTAGCAATGTGGGCGTTTTATCGATTAACTTATCTGGTTGAGCTTACAACCGAGAAACAGTCTCTGGGAATTAGCCTTTGACGGATGAAGATTGGGTGCTGAGGACTAAACCTTAAATTGCTTAATCTTACCGTCGAGTTCTTGCGCGTTACTTTCCATAAGCTGAGAGGTCTCGAGCAGTTCACCAACCACCACAACTGAAGCTTCAACAAGCTCGCGTACATTGGTCAGGTTGACGCTCATCTCTTCAGCAACACTGCTCTGTTGGCCTGCAGCGGTCGCGATCTGGAAGTTCATATCATTGATTTGATTGACTTGGCTTACAATGCCGTCAAGCTCACTTCCCGCGTTAGTCACCAGATCAACACCTTCAGCCGCTTCAACAACACTCTTCTCCATCAGTTCTACCGCAGAGTTAGCGCTGCTTTGTAGATGACTGATCATGTCTTGAATCTCTACCGTCGCTTGCTGAGTGCGCTGTGCAAGGTTACGAACCTCATCAGCAACAACCGCAAAACCACGACCCGCTTCACCGGCACGTGCCGCTTCAATTGCAGCGTTCAATGCTAGTAGGTTTGTCTGTTCTGAAATGCCTTGGATAGTACCAACCACACTGCCAATTGAGTCAACGCGTTCTTCTACTTGGTTTACCGCTGCTGCAGATGCTGCGATATCTGAAGATAGCTCACTCATCTTAGACACTGATCCTTGAACGAACTTCTGACCAGTAAGAGCTTGGCCTGATGCCTGTTCAGTCAATGACGAAGCGCTTTGTGCATGCTCAGCGACAGTTTGCACCGTCGACGTCATCTCACTCATTGCTGTTGCCAGTTGATCGATCTCGTTGAACTCTTCTTGAGCTGACTCTTTGGTTTCAGACATGCTGATGGTCATCACTTCCGTCAGAGCAAACAGCTCATCAGAAGAGGCCACCTGAGTTTTGATCATGTCGTTCAGTTGGACGCGAGTTTTTTCAAGTTCGCGTGCCACATCGCCGTATTCATCTTTACAGTCCATTTGAATCGGCACTGATAAGTTCTTATCTGCCATGGTTTTAATGGCGTCATTAAGGTATTGAGTCTGGCGCAGCATAACGCGCGCCGCTGCTAACAGAAGAACCACAAACACAATGATCATCAAGGCTGTTTGCCAAGCCACTTGAACTAGGTAAGTCTCGTAATGCTGTTGTGCGACTTGCGCATTGTTCGTTACAGCAAGCAATGAATCGTGAAACGTACTTGCGTCCCATAGCTGCTTCGAAATGATCAAGATAGTGCTGAATATCATCAACATGACCATTTTTGGAACGAGACGAACGTCAGAGATTACCCTTTCCCACGGCTTGAATGACAGTTTAGTCATTGTCAGTTCTCCATTAATTCTTATATATTGATGGCTTCTATATCCGCGAGGTGGCTATTTCAGTCAAAGTTCGCGATTTATTTTGAGCCTCGTATGAATGTTAAATAGTATCAAAGACACAACCAAGCCGATGAGCTTATTATCACTGATTCTCTCTTTCTTAGCGTTATTTGTGATCTCAGGCTTATTGTTTGCACCGATTGATAAAGAATCAAAACAAGTTCTTATCGGCCTCGATTTTATAATCTGTAGTGTTTTTCTTTTTCAGCTCACGATTGATCTATTGAGATCACAAAATAAGAAAGAATATCTAAAAGTACACTGGATCGATTTCTTAGCAAGTATCCCAATGATCGAACCACTTCGTTTCGCTCGCATTTTTCAGATCCTGCGTGTCATTCTTGTGCTCCGCTCGGGTAAACGTGTTTTTAGAGAGCTGTTTCGTAATCGCAAAGAAACCACACTCGCCTCAATTATTCTGCTGCTGGTTATTCTCCTAACCATAGGAGCAGGAACAATCCTGCTGTTAGAACACAAAGATCCCAATGCCAACATTACCACTGGCCAAGATGCTTTGTGGTGGGCTTTCGTTACCATCAGTACCGTAGGGTACGGCGATCATTACCCCGTGACGAACTCAGGGAAATTAGTCGCCTCTCTGGTGATCATTTGCGGTGTGGGTGTTTTTGGTATGATTTCAGGCTTGATTACTTCTCTGATCACCTCCCCAACTCACCATGAGAATCAACGAGCAGAAAACAAAGAGAAGCATCTTGAAAAGATCATAGAGCAACAACAAAAAATACTAGAGCGACTAGAAAAGCTCGAGCAACAAACAAAAAAATAGGGCCGAAGCCCTATTTTCAAATTCATACTTATACTGATATCGGTATTGAGTTTAGTCTTGCCAGTATGGCTCAACCTCAACGCTGATTTGTCGTGTCTGCTCCATCGCATGCAGAATAGACACTTCTTGGCGAGCCAACCAACGCTCTAGCTGAACTTTCTCATCGCCTTCCAACTTCTCAGTCAAAGGCTCCAATGTTTTGAGTGCCAGCAAGTCATCAATGCCTTGCACCATATCGGCCCATGGCAAGCGGAAGCTGTTTCGTTCATCGTCATTATACAAACTCGCGAAACCAACGCCAGAATACAAATTACGCATCAAACGGTATTGCTGATCAATATACGCTTGGCTGGTCATCACTCGCTCTGGCGGGAAAGCTTCCATCAAATCGGCCCATGTACGATCGAGTTGCTGCACGGAAAACCATTCGATACCACGAGCCATTTGCTCACGTGCTTTTTCATCTAAGAAAGGTTGCCAGCCACGAGACAAGATCCAACGGCTCAGATCTAATAATAAACCGGTGTATCGAGCAGAACTCAGCAAGGTCAGCAGGTCTTCACGATCTGGCAGTTGCTCTTGCATCTCTTTAAGCTCAGCGACCAAGAACTTACGTGCATCGAGCTTACGCAGCACGTGGCCTTTATCTTCGAGCAAATCTTCGAAGTGGTCATAACTTTTTAGCCAATCAAGTTCTTGCTCAAGCCACTTAAGTTCTTGGCGTAAAATAGCACTCGCGCGTCTTGGAACAATGTCACCATAAATAGTGAAGGTTTGACGAATAAAACTTAACGAATGGCTTATCTCATGTAACGCTTCAATCGATTGACGCTCAGTAAAAATCTGCTCGTGAGAGTGCCAATGAGCGAGAGCATGCTCTAAAGATTGAATGAAACATGATTCAACAGTATCACTTTTGTCAGTATCAACTAAGGTCAAAGGAGTGACTTCATCTCCTTGATAACCTTGAGCAAGACGGTAACCCTTAGCTGCTTTACTTAGGTTACCCAAACGCATGCCACCTTGTTCGCAGAATTGGCGAGACAATGTAAATAGCGCATCCGTTTGACCGGATTTAAGTTCCAATTCGACTTCGCAAATCGGTTCTTGCAGGTCGCCTGATTCAACAAAGCCTTGATCGAATGCGACCTCGACTTGGCTACCATCAGGCATACCAATCAACCACTGCTCACGCGTGAAGTTGGTAGAGAACAGAGGAGTCAGCTCAGCTTGCAACGTTTCGATGTCTTTACCTGCTGGCCAGATATCCTCTGGGTGCAGGGCTAACTTAGGTTCGTTGCTGTCGTGTTCTGCATTGTATTCAGGCCTTTGATGCAGGCCAGCAACCACACGACCAGCAGTCTTTACGGTTTGTACAAATACGTCATCAAAGCGTCGAATGCGTAAGCCTGTATCGTGCTTACGTAGCCAGTTGTCAGCGGTGTCAAAGTAGATGTTACCTAGCTCACGACAACTGTGCTGAAGTACTTTAGTTTCAGCAATTTTATTGCGTAAAGTCTCTGAAAATTCAGGAGAAACAAAAAACTTCAGTTCTATCTCGGTTTCCATAGTTATACCTTTCTGTGAAGATAGGGACAGGATATTGCCAATTTGAAAAGTCGGCAAGTCAGAAATATCGCCCTTATGATGATCTAAAACAGTTTTAATGAGAGATTGATTAGGTTAACATGCGCGACTTTGTAGCCATCGCTTAACATTTCACCATGAATATGGTGTATGTTGTTTTAAGGTTATTATTTATTAGGTTGGATGACCATGCCAGTAAATACAATTATGGGGTTATTTGCAAAGTCCCCAATTAAACCTTTGCAGCGTCACGTAGTATGCGTGAACGAATGTTGTTCTCACCTAGTTAATTTCTTTGAAGTTTCTTCAAAAGGTGACTGGGAAAAAGCATCAGAAATTCGAGCTCAAATTTCTCACCTTGAGAAAGAAGCTGACGTACTAAAACGTGAAATTCGCCTTAAACTTCCTCGTGGTTTGTTTATGCCAGTTGATCGCACCGATATGTTGGAGCTATTAACTCAACAAGACAAACTCGCAAACCTAGCGAAAGACATTGCTGGCCGTGTATATGGTCGTCAACTTGTCATTCCTGCTCCTATGCAAGAAAACTTCATCGCTTACGTTAAACGTTGTCTAGATGCAGCGAACCAAGCACAAAACGTAATCAATGAATTAGACGAATTACTTGAGACTGGCTTTAAAGGCCGTGAAGTAACACTCGTTGCCGAAATGATTCATCAATTAGATGTAATTGAAGATGACACGGATGCGATGCAGATCGAACTACGCCAACAACTAATGGCAATTGAAGGCGATCTGAATCCAGTTGATATCATGTTCTTATACAAAATTCTTGAATGGGTTGGTGGTATTGCAGATCAAGCACAGCGTGTAGGCGCTCGTCTTGAAGTAATGCTTTCTCGATCTTAAATCATACGTTAACCATATAACGAAGAGCATTTTTTGAACAAACCACTTATGCGCTGAGTATTCCTCTCGCTGAGCGGTTTTTTGCGTCTAAATTTGTTCCGCTTGTTATCAAACAACTAGGTATTACGATGGATATCCTTGCTAACTACGGCACTGTCCTGATTATTGTTGCAGCAGCTTTCGGTTTCTTGATGGCTATTGGTATTGGTGCAAATGACGTTGCGAACGCAATGGGCACCTCAGTAGGCTCTAAAGCTTTAACCGTTAAACAAGCGATCATTATCGCAATGATCTTTGAATTCGCAGGTGCTTACCTTGCGGGCGGCGAAGTAACAGACACGATCCGTAAAGGTGTTATCGAAACGTCTCTATTCGCTCATCAACCAGATGTACTTGTGTACGGCATGATGTCAGCACTTCTTGCTGCTGGTACATGGCTACTTCTCGCTTCTTACATGGGCTGGCCGGTTTCTACGACTCACTCAATCATCGGTGCAATCATCGGTTTTGCGTGTATTTCTGTAGGTACTGAAGCTGTAGACTGGAACAGTGTTCAAGGTATTGTGGGTAGTTGGATTATCACACCCGTTATTTCCGGCTTCTTCGCTTACGTCATATTTGTAAGTGCTCAACGACTGATTTTTGATACAGAGAACCCGCTATTTAACGCGAAACGCTTTGTACCGGTATACATGTTCATTACAACAATGGTAATTGCACTTGTAACCATCAAGAAAGGCCTTAAGCACGTTGGTCTTCACCTAAGCAACACTGAAGCATGGGTTTGGGCTGCTGGCGTTTCTGCGCTTGTAATGATCGGCGGTTACCTATACATCCAGAAGAAATTCGCTAACCGCGAAGAAGACCACGGCTTTGCAGGTGTTGAAGGCATCTTCTCTGTACTCATGGTTATCACAGCTTGTGCGATGGCATTTGCACACGGTTCAAACGACGTTGCGAACGCGATTGGTCCACTGTCTGCTGTTGTATCAACCGTTGAGCACATGGGTGAAATCACAGGTAAGAGTACTATCGCATGGTGGATTCTTCCTCTAGGTGGATTCGGTATCGTTGTTGGTCTTGCAACAATGGGTCATAAAGTAATGGCAACCGTTGGTACTGGTATTACAGAACTAACACCAAGCCGTGGCTTTGCTGCACAACTTGCAACTGCATGTACGGTTGTACTAGCTTCAGGTACTGGCCTTCCAATCTCTACTACACAAACACTCGTTGGTGCTGTTTTAGGTGTTGGTTTTGCTCGTGGTATCGCAGCACTAAACTTAGGCGTTGTACGTAATATCGTGGCTTCTTGGATTGTGACACTACCTGCAGGTGCTCTACTTGCTGTTGTGTTCTTCTACGGAATTCAAGCTGCGTTTACTATGTAATCGCGACTGCGTTAGTGAATACTAGCGTCAGAACAGTGTGAGCTTCAGTAACGATATGTAAATGCCATGTCATTATTGACTCAAACGCACAGAAAGGGAGGCTTTGCCTCCCTTCTTTGTTGCACCGCATAAAGAAACTAAATATTATTTGCTGATTGAGGCTGACTCATACGCCTACCCAATTTGAATCGTTAAGGGATTTACTGTGAAAAAACTGATTAGCTTAGTTTTGTTCGCAATGCTTGCGGCTCCAGCTGCCTTTGCACAAGACCGTTATATTGCTGACAAACTATTTACTTATATGCATTCTGGCCCAAACAACACATTCCGTATCATCGGTAGTGTTGATGCTGGTGAAAAGATTACATTCCTACAAACTAACAAGAGTACGGGTTACACCCAAATTCAAGACAACCGTGGCCGTAAAGGTTGGGTTGAAAGCAAGTTTGTAAGCACTCAAGAAAGCATGGCACTGCGTATGCCTAAGCTAGAGAAAGAGCTGACGGAAGTTAAAGGCAAGCTAGCGAATGCTCGTCAGAGTGCTGACAGCGAAAAAGCTGGCCTAGCAAGCTCTCTAGATTCTCGTAACAAGCAGATTGCTGAACTAGAACAGAACTACAGTGAAATTAGCCAACAGCTAACGAGTTCTCAAACAGAGAACCGTGAACTGCGCGCTAAGCTAGACACTCAAAAAGACGACCTACTATTGAAGTACTTCATGTACGGTGGTGGTGTTGCGGGTATTGGTCTACTTCTAGGCCTTGTTCTGCCACACATCATGCCTCGTCGCAGAAAATCACCAAACGGTTGGGCGTAGACGTAACGCTTGTATTAGGTACAGTAAATTCAGTATCGAAGATCAAAAAGGAGCACCGAGGTGCTCCTTTTTATTTGTCTGTTATCTAGATACCTTTAGAGCTCGCTAGCCTTTCCACTCGTACAGAGCTGGGATTTCTATCTTCTGCTGATTGAACTCTATGATCACCGATTGTGGCTTAATCTCCAGCAATTGAATGTCTTGTCCAATCCAATCTCCTTGCGCCACTTCTTGGCCGTTCACTTTTACCCAACGTTTGGTTTCGCTGCTCGAGTACATATGGGTTTGTAGGTCTAACTTAGGAAGGACGCCTGATAAGCTATTGGTGTGCGTTTCCAACTCAATGACCTGAGAACCCCTTTGCCCTGAGGGTCTAGAATCCATCGGCTCAGGAGCGCTTTGTTGCTCCCCCATAATGGATTCAAGCTTCAATGCCAAATCAGGTGGCAACTCACTGAGGTCTAGCCCTTGCAGCAGATCACTGTCCGATTGTAAGTCACTATTTGATTGCTGATCAGTGCTTGATTGCAGAGCAGTCGTTTCATCACTCGCGCCTGGCTGAACGGATGACGATTCAGAACTGGCTGTCATTTGAGTGTTGTTATCAGCATTAGCGAAGATCACTGCTGAGCCACCAGCGGTGTTTGCACGATTAGCGCCAGAATCAATCTGTGCATACATCTCTTGGCGTGGCAATGCTTTCAACGGTTGGCTCGCCGGTGCAGGGCGAACGGTGAACAAGGCATCTTCTTCCTCAGACACGGCATCCATGCTTGCTATATCAGCATCCGCAATTTCAGGCTCAATGTCTGATTCAGTTTTAAATTCTGGCAGAGCGACATTGGCAGCTTGGTTCACGGCTTCTTGTTGTTGGATATACGATTGATAAGCCAAGACGCCACCCACCAACAAAGAAGGAACCAAGATTAAGAGTAGCCCCATCGCTAACGATGAACCTCGCTTGTTGCTCATCCCTTTTGCAGAATTAGGAACATGATGATTCTGGTAGCCTTTGAAGCTTGGTTTGCTAAGAGAGTGCTGATTAATAGAAGATGGCTTGTGAGACGGCTGTTTAAGTTCGTGCATAATACGTGACATTAGCTTTCGCCCCCTTCTAGTGACATCAGCTTAGGCGAATCGAGTTGAGCTAATCTCTGCAATCTTGCTAAGGTGCGCTTACCTGCAATGCCATCAACAGACATACCTTGCCACGTTTGAAATGCTTCGATTTTCATTTTTAACTCATAATCAAATACATCACTACCGGAAACAACCTCTCCTAATACTTCAGAAAGCAGTAGATCAAGCAAAGCAACCGCTTCACCTTGATAGCCCTCTTTAAGGGTCTCTCGCAGCGGCTGCTTCCAAATAGCGACGTAATCGCCTTGCCAGATTTGCTCTAAGGATTGCTTCGGCATCACCAACAGCTTTTCATTAACCAGCAACTCGACAGAATCCTTAGACACGCCATACAGCACAGCAAACACTGGTTTTTGGTCTATGTCGAGATTAAGTACCACAGGAACACCAAGTTCTAACAAGGTATCCAAACTGGCCTGCTGCTGCTCACACACAAAAACACTTTGTGGCTCACTTAAGCACAATCCATCACGCAGTGAAGATTGATATCCCCACAGCGTATACAAGTCTTTGATAGCGAGAGAACGATTGGTCCCCTGCATCAAATGTTGTTGAATGTGTTGTGGCAATTCAAACTTGGCAGGTTTTGGCTCAGCAACCAACTTAGGAACATCTGATACCAAAGAACGCTGAGTACGTGCTAACACTTCCGTCTTTGCTCCATTTGATGCATCCGTAGGCAACCAAGCATTGATATAGCTTGGAGCGAAGTTAAAGGTCGCTATTGCAAGACCAACGCTTAACGTCGCAATCCCTGCGTATTGGAATAACTTAGGCGCGACACGAGAAGTTAGAGCTTTCTCGACGTGATACACATCGGCCTGAAAGGACATAACCTGCTGACACGCTCGGTTAACCGTTTCATTGCTCGGTAGCTGCTCACCGTCATGAAAAGCCAACTGCAGTGCTTTATCACACACCAAGTTAATGAGCCTTGGAATACCATGCGTATATTGAGCAATCAGCTTGATAGAACGGTTCGAAAACAACATCTGCTCGCCACCCGCCGTCTCCAAACGAAACGCGATGTACTTGCCCGTTTCTTCGGTATTAAGAGGCAGTAAGTGATAACGACCAGTAATGCGCTGTGCTAGCTGACGTAGCTGCGTGGTTTGTAAGTGCTGTTGTAATTCCGGCTGGCCGACCAACAGTACTTTTAACAGCTTACGATTGTCGGTTTCCAAGTTTGTTAGAAGGCGTAACTGCTCCAACACATCGGCAGCGAGGTGTTGGGCTTCATCGATCACCAATAGGGTTTGAATGCCTTCGGCATGGCTATCAAGTAGAAAATAATGAATAGCCTGACTGAGCTGTTTCAACGATGCTTGTTCTGGGTACTCGACCTCAAACTCATCGCAGATAGCTTCTAGTAAATCCGTATTTGAAAACGTAGGGTTAAGTATAAGGCCAGCCTGAGTATGACTATCCAATGAAGACAACATCGCCTTAGCGACCGTTGTTTTCCCTGTACCAACCTCACCAGTAAGCATCGCAAAGCCCCCACCCTCGCCTAAACCGGCTTGTAGGTTCTGCATCGCTTCTTGATGGCGCTGACTCAAAAACAAGTAGCGAGAATTTGGTACAATCGAAAATGGCATCTCAACGAAGCCAAAATATTCCTTATACATGTGCTGCCCTATAATTACGATTAATGGAAAGTACCATTGCTTGCAGTAAAGTCCAGCAGTGATAAAACATTTCGAGGTGATAAGTTGCAAATTTACGATAGCCTACCAAAAGACAACGGGCTACAACGCTATCTAGTCGGTGGAGCAGTGCGCGATAAGCTGCTCAATATTGATAGTTATGATAGAGATTGGGTCGTGGTAGGGAGTACCCCTCAAGAGATGGAAAACCTTGGCTTTACTGCTGTGGGAAAAGATTTCCCGGTATTCTTGCACCCAAAAACCAAAGAAGAGCACGCACTGGCTCGCACTGAGAGAAAATCAGGCTCTGGTTACACAGGCTTCGAATGTTACTTCGCGCCAGACGTGAGTTTGGAAGAAGACCTGATGCGTCGAGATCTGACCATCAACGCTATAGCTCAAGATGATAAAGGCCAACTTCACGATCCTTATCATGGCCAGAAAGATCTCTCGGATCGTATCTTAAGACACGTTTCAGACGCTTTTGTTGAAGACCCTCTTCGTGTACTGCGTGTGGCTCGCTTCGCCGCCAAGCTTCACCATCTTAACTTCACGGTTGCACCTGAAACCATGGATATGATGAGTGAGATCGTCCAATCTGGTGAACTGGCACACCTTACTGCAGAGCGAGTTTGGCAAGAGTGGCATAAGTCTCTTAGTACACCGCACCCTGAAGTGTTCCTCTCTGTATTGAAAGAGTGTGGTGCATTGGCAGTCGTATTACCTGAGATTGACGCTCTATTTGGCGTCCCTCAACCTGAAAAATGGCACCCTGAAATCGACACGGGTATTCACACTCTGATGGTTGCTCAGCAAGCCGCACTATTAAGCCCATCGCTACCGGTACGCTTTGCAGCTCAAGTGCATGACTTAGGTAAAGGCGTCACACCACAAGCTGAATGGCCAAGCCATAAAATGCACTGCCACACAGGTGTTAAGATAATCAAGAAACTGTGTGAGCGAGTGAGAGTGCCCAATGAGTTCAGAGACCTTGCGTTGTTAGTGTGCGAGCAACATTCTAATATCCACCGCGCAGGCGAGCTCAAACCAACCACCTTTCTCAAGGTTCTCAACAAGTTCGATGTTTGGCGTAAGCCAGATAGGTTCGACGATATACTACTTTGCTGCCAGGCCGACCACGCAGGCCGAAAAGGATTAGAAGATCAGCCTTATCCTCAAAAAGCGCGCTTTGAAGTCGCCTACCAAGCGGCGCTTCAAGTCGAAGTAAAAGCGATCATTACCGATGGTTTTAAAGGCAAAGATATTCGAGAAGAACAAGAGAAACGCAGAGCCATCGCAATTGAAAACGCCCTATCAGAACTCGCTAGCAGTTAATCGTCGCCGCTCTACCTAAAACGTATAAAAAGCCCGCAGTTAAGCGGGCCTTTTGTTTCAATTCTTACAGCGAGACCGTTGCCTGTGTCTGTTACTGCATCATTAAGAAAGCAAACAGACCACAACCTAGAATCAGGCGGTAGATAACGAACGGTGTCATGCCCATACGAGAGATAAGCTTCAAGAAGAAGTGGATACAGATGTAAGCACTGATGAAAGACACCGCCACGCCCGTTAGCAAAGTGCCAACATGGATTGGATCACCGCTTGTCACCAACTTAAGACCTAAATAACCACCAGCCAGAGTGATGATTGGGATAGACATCAAGAAAGAGAATCGAGCCGCCGCTTCACGTGTGAAACCAAGGTAAAGCGCCGCGGTAATGGTTGCGCCAGAACGAGACGTGCCCGGAATGATCGCCATTGCTTGAGCAAGACCAATAAACAGCGCCTTTTTCCAACCCGCTTGGTATTCGTCATCGCGCAGGCTTGAGTTCTTGTCCACCCACCATAGCAATAGACCAAAGATAATCGTTGTCGTCGCGATCACCCACGCACTGCGTAAGTAAAGCTCAACAATATCTTTCATCAACAAGCCAAAGATACACGCAGGAATCGTCGCGAGAATGATCATCCACGCTAACTTCGCTTCTTTACTACGATCACCTTTAAACACTGAACCAAAGAATGCGCTCAACAGAGAGACCACTTCTTTACGGAAATAGATAACAACAGCTGCCAAAGTACCAACGTGGACAGCGACATCAAAAGCCAAACCTTGATCTTCCCAGCCTAAAACAGCTGAAGGAAGGATTAGGTGTGCAGAACTGGAAATAGGTAAAAACTCTGTAAAGCCTTGCACCAACGCCAATATAAACGCTTCAAAATAACTCATTACTTACCTTAAAAATTATAGTTTTATATCTACGACAGAGAGCGAGTCTAATTGCTGCATCTTCTGCCATATTTCACTGACGGTTCTTCCGTCTTGCGGGATCACTCGCGCAGGACAAAGATCATAAAGCGGCTGTGTTACAAAAGGATATTTGTAGATATCACTGCGTGGTAATTCTGGTTCACACTCAGAAACCTCCTCTCCAAACAGCACAATATCAAGATCGAGTTTTCGATCTTGTAGTTTGTGCGCATCTTGAGAGCGACCCCATTTAAACTCAATTTTACGCAGCTGCTGTGAAAATTCAGTCAATGAGAGTGACGTGTCGAGCTCTATCACAAAGTTATAAAACGGATGGCTATTAAAACCGACGGGCTCACAGTGATAGATTTTAGAGCATTTAAGGTTAGTCCCTAACGATTGAAGCTCTGTCCATGCCACCCTTGCATGCTTGTCGCGGTCTATGTTCGTGCCAACACCAACATAGGCTACTGTCATGCTTGACCTCGTTCGATGATCACACCAACGGCTTTTGCTTGTGGCACTGCGCCAGGTTTAGCCAATCGGATTTTAATCCACGGCACAGAGAACTGAGTCATAATAAGCTCTGCGACTTCTTCAGCAACACGTTCTACGAGTAGAAAACGGCCATTTGCAATGTGCTCAAGTACTGCAGTGCTCACTTTCGAATAATCCAAAGCATCAACCACATCATCACTCTTGCCTGCTGGGCGGTTGTCATGAGCCATTTCAATATCAAGCACCAGTTTCTGTTTGATCTCTTGCTCCCAATCGTAAACACCGATCGTTGTAATTACTTCTAGCTGCTCAATGAAAACTTTATCCAGTGCCATGACTTGTCCTTTTAGAGGTCGGATACCCAAATTGGGGAAAAAAACGTATTATTTGCGTAATTCGAGATATGATATCAATTACTCTTGGATTGAGCATTATTTTCCCATCGTTAGGCGTATAACCGTTAAAGGACAGACATGACCCCATTGGCACTTATCATGATCATTGCTGCCTACTTACTAGGTTCAATCTCTAGTGCGGTCTTGATATGCCGAGTTTTGAGGCTCCCAGATCCTCGAACAGTAGGTTCTAACAACCCAGGAGCAACCAATGTCCTGCGTGTTGGCGGTAAAGGCGCAGCAGCTGCCGTCCTTTTGTGTGACATGCTGAAAGGCACTATCCCTGTCTGGCTTGGCTACTACCTCAAGATCGACCCAATCATTCTTGGGGTTGTGGCAATTGCGGCGTGTCTTGGCCATATGTATCCGATCTTCTTCCACTTCAAAGGTGGTAAAGGCGTGGCAACCGCACTTGGCGCTATCGCCCCAATAGGATTCGATCTAACCGGAATGATCATGGCGACTTGGTTAGTGGTCGCGTTTTTGTTTCGTTACTCTTCTTTAGCGGCACTGGTTACTGTGCTACTTGCCCCTTTCTACGCTTGGTTAGTCAAACCTCAATACACACTGCCTGTAGCCATGTTGTGTTGTTTGATCGTGTTGCGTCACCATCAGAATATCCGCCGCCTACTCGATGGCAGCGAACCAAAACTCGGACAAAAAAAATCGGCTTAAACTGTCACGTCTAAGCCGAACTATTTTTAAACCGAGATGCGTTTAAACCGACGTAAGTATAAGTCGAACAACACTATTCAGTATTTAAGAACTTACAGCAGATGTTTATCTAAAAACGTCTTCAGCATTGTGTTCACAAACTCTGGTTGCTCTAACGAGCTAATATGACCAGCGCCAGGAATCACCACTAATTCACTGCCCGTAATGCAATCGTGCATTAGGTATGACTCAAGTACCGGACGTGGTTTATCTTCTTGTCCTACAGCAATCAAAACAGGCAGAGCAAAGTTCTCTACCGATTCAATCATGTCACGACGTCCAAACACCATTCGACCAATTCGTGCCACTTCTTCAGCGTTGTCACCCTCAAGAGCTGATAACTGCTGAGTAAACCCTTCCACTAAAGTTGGCGTGTTGGTTTGAGCATCATTAGCGAAGAACAGTGGAACAACCGCTTCAACAATTGGCTGAGGAACCGTCTTGGTTTGAGTGATGGTATCTAACATGCTGAAGTACTTAGCGTGAGCAACCTCTGGTTCTAAACCCACAAAAGTATCCATTAGAACCAAAGACTTAATACGTGCAGGTGCAAGTTCCGCTAACTCTGTTCCCCACATACCGCCAACCGATAAGCCAACCACTGAGAATTCTTCGATCTCTAAATGATCAAGCAGAGCCAAAACGTGCTGAGCGTAATCTTTCAAGTTACGCATCGAAGCGGGTGCAGCTTGAGATTCACCATGAGACCAAAGCTCTGGAACAATACAGCGATACTGAGTTTTTAACGCTTCGATCTGCGGCTTCCACATTGCACTATCCCAAAGGTAGCTGTGGCCGAGTACAACAACAGGGCCTTGACCTTCATCTAGGTACGCCATCGATTGATTGTCTACTGTGAACTTGTTCATTTTCTTCCCTAATCTCTATCAGCAATTATTTATCGACATACAGTCGGTAAGCTAGGATATAAAAACGGCCGCACAAGGCGACCGTTTATCGAAACACTATAGTCAATTACGCAATTGGCTCTAGCTGGTCAATAGGCCAACGCGGTGTGGCATGAACAGACAAATCAGCCGTTTCGCCATTCTTTAGGCGCTGCATGCCCGCATAAGCGATCATCGCACCGTTATCTGTACAGAACTCAGTGCGTGGGTAGTACACCTCACCACCGACTTTCTTAGCAAGCGCCTCAAGCTCAACGCGCAGTTGTTTGTTGGCACTTACACCGCCAGCAATAACTATACGTTTCATGCCCGTTTCAACCAAGGCACGCTTGCACTTGATTACTAAGGTTGCACAAACGGCTTCTTGAAACGCGTAAGCAATATCAGCACGAGTTTGGTCATCATTATCGTTATCACGAATGGTATTCGCTGCGAACGTCTTCAGACCAGAAAAGCTCATATCTAAACCCGGACGATCGGTCATTGGACGCGGGAACTTAAAACGACCCGGAGTGCCTTTTTCCGCCAAACGAGATAACAGTGGACCACCAGGGTAATCTAAGCCCATCAGTTTCGCGGTTTTATCAAACGCTTCACCCGCTGCATCATCAATCGATTCACCAAGGATTCGGTATTCACCAATACCTTTCACTTCTACCATCATGGTATGGCCGCCAGAAACCAGCAGAGCCACAAATGGGAATGGTGGTGGGTTATCTTCTAGCATTGGCGCAAGAAGGTGACCTTCCATATGGTGAACAGGCACTGCAGGCACTCCCCACGCATAAGCAATACTGCGACCAATCGTTGCACCAACCAGCAGTGCACCCACTAAACCAGGGCCAGCCGTGTAAGCCACACCATCAATGTCTTTCGACGTTAGGTTCGCTTCTGCTAATGCCGCTTTAATAAGAGGAATTGTTTTTTTCACGTGGTCACGTGAAGCTAGCTCAGGTACCACACCACCGTAATCGGCGTGCAGCTTTACTTGGCTATATAATTGATGAGAAAGCAGCCCTTGCTCATCATCATAAATCGCGATTCCTGTTTCATCACAAGAGGTTTCAATACCAATAATGCGCATAATTTTCTCGGCACGCTTTCGTCTAAAATGGGAAATTAGCGCAATATTACCCTGCCTAAGCTCTTCAAACAAATATTGTACAGACTATAATCGACAAAGTGCTTTACAAAGCCACTGTGATCGGATTAAAATTCCGCACCATTTTTGATCAAGCTGGTTAATGGCCAAACGCGAATAGAGAGTTAGCTCGATGGGTAACTTCTCTGATTTGGTACTGAGTGGCCAGCGATAATGAATAACCCCTGAGGTGAAAGGCATATGCCAATAGTTAAAGTACGTGAAAACGAACCGTTCGACGTTGCACTACGTCGTTTCAAGCGCTCTTGTGAAAAAGCAGGTATCCTTTCTGAAGTTCGCCGTCGCGAGCATTACGAAAAGCCAACTACAGTTCGCAAACGCGCTAAAGCAGCAGCTCAAAAGCGTCACGCTAAGAAGCTAGCTCGCGAAAACGCACGTCGCGTTCGCCTGTACTAATAACTTAATCCATAAGGACTGAGTTATGGCTCTTATTGAACAACTCAAAGAAGAGCAAAAATTAGCGATGAAAGCCAAGGACAAACCGCGCCTTGGCACTATCCGCTTAGCTCTTTCAGCAATTAAGCAACGTGAAGTTGACGAACGGATCACTCTGAACGACGACGACATTCTTGCTGTATTAGTTAAAATGGTTAAGCAACGTCGCGATTCTGTTGCTCAATATGAATCAGCAAATCGTCAAGATCTTGCTGACGTGGAAAAAGCAGAAATTACGGTACTTGAAGGCTTTATGCCTCAACCGCTAACTGATGAAGAAGTTATTGCACTACTTGATAGCGCAATCGCCGAAGCTCAACCAGCGGGCATGCAAGACATGGGTAAAGTAATGGCTATCTTGAAACCACAAATTCAAGGGCGTGCAGATATGGGGAAAGTTAGTGGTTTAGTTCGTTCTAAACTCGCTTAATCCCAAATCAAATTGCAACAAGCCGTGCAATCCTTCGGAACGCACGGCTTGTTTGTATCTGTAACCTATTCAAACTATTATTATCCACACTCTCAGTTAGTGCATTTTTCTAAGGTTTTATGGCAGGACACATCCCGCGTAGTTTCATCGATGATCTCCTAGCGCGTCTCGACATTGTCGACATTGTGGACGCACGCGTGAAACTTAAGAAAAAAGGCAAAAACTATGGTGCTTGTTGCCCATTCCACAACGAAAAGACCCCTTCTTTTAGCGTAAGCCAAGAAAAACAGTTTTATCACTGCTTTGGTTGTGGCGTACACGGTAATGCTATCGACTTCATTATGGAGTTCGAACGCCTCGATTTTGTTGAAGCTATTGAAGAGCTAGCCTCTTTCTTAGGCCTCGACGTTCCTAGAGAACAGCGCAGCGGCGAGATATCAACAGCACCAAGAGCCAACAGCGAACAAAAACGTAACCTCTACGATTTGATGGGCGGCATCAGTAATTTTTACCGCTCTCAACTGAAAATATCAGCCAACAAACCTGCGATTGATTACCTAAAGAATCGTGGCCTTTCGGGCGAGATCGTCCAGAAGTTTGGCATTGGTTATGTGGCCGATGAGTGGGACTTAGTTCGTAAGAACTTTGGCCAACAGAAAGAAGCCCAAGACATGCTCGTAACTGGCGGCATGTTAATTGAGAACGATAAAGGTAACCGATACGACCGATTCCGTGGACGCGTAATGTTCCCGATTCGCGATCGTCGTGGCCGTGTGATTGGTTTTGGTGGTCGTGTATTAGAAGACGGTACTCCAAAATATCTCAACTCACCAGAAACGCCTATCTTCCATAAAGGTAAAGAGCTTTACGGCCTTTATGAAGTGCTGCAAGCCTACCGTGAACCGCCGCAAATACTTGTGGTTGAAGGTTACATGGATGTCGTGGCATTAGCGCAATATGGTGTTGATTACTCAGTAGCATCACTGGGCACATCGACAACCGGTGACCACGTTCAAATGCTGTTCCGCCAAACCAGCACAGTGGTTTGTTGTTACGATGGTGACCGAGCAGGTAAAGAAGCCGCGTGGCGCGCACTAGAAAATGCCCTTGAGTACCTGAAAACCGGTAACACACTCAAGTTTCTATTCTTGCCCGACGGTGAAGACCCAGACAGCTATATTCGAGAGCACGGCAAAGCCGCTTTCGAACAACTGGTCCACAATGCGACGCCGCTTTCGACCTATTTGTTCGATAACCTAATTGAAATACACAAGTTGAACTTGGGAACAACCGAAGGGAAATCAGCACTGCGTGCACACGCCAGCGCCTTGATTAACAAAATTCCTGACAGTTACTTCCAAGAATTGCTCGAAAAACTGCTCGATGAGCGAACTGGATTTGATAACCAATTGCGACGTGCGCGTGTTCATACACAGAACCCGACACCTCAACCGCATAAAGAGCTGAAGCGCACTCCAATGCGTGAAGTTATCGCTTTGCTTATCCAAAATCCGAGCTATGCTGATATGGTACCGGATTTATCAAGTGTCAAAGGCTTACAGTTGCCTGGGCTAAGTTTATTCGTCGAAGTACTTGATAAATGCCACGCGCATCCCCATATCAACACAGGCCAATTATTAGAGCATTGGCGACACAATAAACATGAGGCTCTTCTGTCTCGTCTCGCGAGCTGGGAAATCCCCCTCGACGAAGACAATCAAGAAGACATATTTTTAGACTCATTGGACAACATACTTGCCCAGTGCGTTGAAAAACAAATTGAAAACCTGCAGGCCAAAGCAAGAAGCGTCGGTTTATCAGCCGAAGAAAAAAGGGAGCTACTAGCTTTAATGCTAGATCTAAAAGCGTAACCCTGTTTGATTAGTCAGCATTTAATAAATTTGTTAACATAATTGGTTTGCATTTGAGAATGCAACGTCCTTCACCAGACCTGAAGTTGGATATCATCTATGGATCAAAATCCGCAGTCACAGCTTAAATTACTTGTTATTAAAGGCAAGGAACAAGGCTATCTGACCTACGCCGAAGTAAACGACCACCTACCTGCAGAAATCGTGGATTCTGAACAGGTAGAAGACATCATTCAAATGATCAACGACATGGGTATCAAGGTAGTTGAAACTGCACCTGATGCTGATGATCTAGCACTTAATGATGACGATGCCAATATAGATGAAGATGCAGCCGAAGCTGCAGCTGCTGCGCTTTCAAGCGTAGAAAGCGAGATTGGCCGTACTACTGACCCAGTTCGTATGTACATGCGTGAAATGGGTACGGTTGAACTACTGACTCGTGAAGGCGAAATCGACATTGCGAAACGTATTGAAGATGGTATCAATACAGTTCAACTATCGGTTGCTGAGTACCCAGGCACTATTCCATACATCTTGGAACAGTTTGACCGCGTACAAGCAGAAGAGATTCGCTTAACAGACCTAATCAATGGCTTTGTTGACCCTGACGACGATGGCACAGCTGCGCCAACGGCGACTCACATCGGTTCAGAACTTGCTGAAACTGATCTGGAAGACGAAGACAAAGAAGACGCTGAAGACGACGAGGAAGAGGAAGAAGAAGATACAGGTATCGATCCTGAGCTTGCTCTTGAGAAGTTCACAGCGCTTCGTACTAGCTACCAGAACCGTCAGCTAGCGATCAACGAGTACGGCCATGAAAGCCCGAAAGCAATGCTTGCAACAACAATGATGCAAGACGTATTCAAAGAGTTCCGTCTAACACCAAAACAGTTTGATTTCCTAGTAAACGAACTGCGTAACTCTATGGATCGTGTACGTACTCAAGAACGCCTAATCATGCGTCAAACGGTTGAGTACGGCAAAATGCCGAAGAAATCTTTCATTGCTCTATTTACTGGCAACGAATCTAGCGAAGCATGGTTGGATGAAGTTCTTGCTTCAGACAAGCCATACGCAGAAAAGATTAAACGTAACGAGCACGACATCCGTCGCTCTATCCAAAAGCTGGATATGATCGAACGTGAAACGTCTCTTACTGTTCAAAGCATCAAAGATATCAGCCGTCGCATGTCTATCGGTGAAGCGAAAGCTCGTCGTGCGAAGAAAGAGATGGTTGAAGCGAACTTACGTCTAGTAATCTCGATTGCTAAGAAGTACACAAACCGTGGTCTACAATTCCTGGATCTAATCCAAGAAGGTAACATCGGTCTGATGAAAGCGGTAGATAAGTTTGAATACCGTCGTGGTTACAAGTTCTCTACTTACGCTACTTGGTGGATCCGTCAAGCAATCACTCGTTCGATTGCCGACCAAGCTCGTACTATCCGTATTCCGGTTCACATGATCGAAACGATCAACAAACTAAACCGTATCTCTCGTCAAATGCTACAAGAGATGGGTCGTGAACCACTTCCGGAAGAACTGGCTGAACGCATGCAAATGCCTGAAGACAAGATCCGTAAAGTACTGAAAATCGCTAAAGAGCCAATCTCAATGGAGACACCAATCGGTGACGACGAAGATTCGCACCTAGGTGATTTCATCGAGGATACAACGCTAGAACTACCTCTAGACTCTGCAACGGCAACCAGCCTACGCGGTGCAACTAAAGACGTTCTTGCAGGCCTAACACCTCGTGAAGCTAAAGTACTGCGTATGCGTTTCGGTATCGACATGAACACTGACCACACTCTTGAAGAAGTGGGCAAGCAGTTCGACGTAACTCGTGAACGTATCCGTCAGATCGAAGCAAAAGCACTGCGTAAACTTCGTCACCCAAGCCGCTCAGAAACTCTGCGTAGCTTCCTAGACGAGTAATCGCACACTCAAGTGTGGTTAGCTTTTAAGCATAAATAAGAAAAGGTGAGCGTTGGCTCACCTTTTTTTTATCTGTGTGATTTAAGTGGCTAAGATGTAAGCGGAATTGCCCCTTATAGTGTCTAGACACCATTGAACGCTTCCCCTATAATCTATGCCCTACGGCCCCTTAGCTCAGTGGTTAGAGCGCACGACTCATAATCGTTCGGTCCCCAGTTCAAATCTGGGAGGGGCCACCAAATTCCGATAAGGCTCATGAAGAAATTCATGGGCCTTTATCTTTTCTAGTCCTTTCCATATCCGGTCTTCGATTACTTCCTGTAAGCACGATTCCATTAGCTCCACTGAAAGATTCCACGTTGTTCCCCCACACTTACATTTACCAATCCCATTCGTTACTCGCGAACAACACCCACTCTAGTCTGTACGCCCAACACCCTGAGCAATGACATACCACTCAACACCCCAGAAAAACTCACCGACTACCCTAACAATAATATAACCAACATCCGTTCCCTTTAGCTCAAGTTAATAATATATAGATGAGTTAGAGACCTAAGAGCCAGAGAAGTACCCATCAGTGATTCCAGAACAACAGAGAAGCCACTACGGGAACAGATAGGATTGAATCAAGACCAATTGCCATGGACGGTAATTGGTCGCTTCCATCGTAAGCTAAGAACACCAACGTAATGGCCTCAGCACTCTAGCCACTAGAATCAGACGAAAGAGCAAGGACTGGTATTCATACTGGAATCGGGGATGCCAACGCGAGAATCAACTACAGAGCGAATCCGATACCAACAGAGCACCAGAACCCCACGGCTAGAACCAGAGAGAAACCTAGTTAGAATCACATCTACCGTCAGCATCGTCGAGGTTGTCACCACCGTCAACACCGTCACGAAAAAGATAAAACTTAGAGAAATGAATCTAACCGCCGCCACCGTCACGGCAAAATCAGAAACTAAATTACCCTAGAATTGAATCGAAAGACCGGACTAGGACCGGACCGACGACGCCGTCAACGAAACTTAGGGAAAGTAATTACTGAAGAAGTCAGGTAAAGCAAGGGTTAGAGAGAGATTACAGGGCCAGTCTAGAGAGACCGACCCAGCGACTTAGGATTTTAGGATGGTTAGTGGGGGTGATGGTAGATATGTGACTTTGGGTGTTGAAATGCATATGAAGAGGAGTAATGTATAGGTTTACAGTATTGATGAATAGTATGGGGATGTTCGATGAGCGATGGAAGTGATTCTGATTATTTAGCTGAAAATGGATATAGCTTTTTAGTCGACGGAAATATCCCCAAAGGTTGGGGGGAAGGAGTATCCCAAAAAAGCCCATCAATCACGCATGAGAAAGTCATTTTCGATGAAAATGATTACTCTTCGCAAGAGATCCATTTAGAAGCTTCTCTCGAAGAACCTCAACTGTGCTTCTCCTTTTCAACCGCAGCTATGTTAGGTAAGCATTACGCAGCGACAATTAAATTAACGCAAATTACACATGGCAATGAGATTTGGATCGATGCTTGGATTGTATCTCCAAGTAAGAAATATAATCAAAAATCATAACCTTCTTGCCCCTTTAGAAATTGCTGAACAAATCAAACAAAGTTATCCTGATTTATTAAGTAATAAATTAATAGAACTCGGATATACAGGGAAAGGTTCTGTGAGATTTTTTATAGATAGCGCGTTCTACAATAATAAATCTTTATCACTGAAGGGCTATCAATTATTAGTAGAAGTACTAGATGATCACGATATTGATTAGGGCGTGTTGATCTTTGCTGTACATTTCGCGTTCAACAATACATCGGTAGCCA
>NZ_JBFSUR010000007.1:0-204564 GCF_041467535.1 Vibrio sp. 10N.247.311.47 | reverse complement strand
GCAACCTTGCCAAGGTTGAGGTCATCGGTTCGAACCCGATGTATCGCTCCAAATTAAGAAGCCCGAACAGAAATGTTCGGGCTTTTTGGTTTCTGACGTTTAGCTTTTACGTTTAAGAACTCTTCTTGTTCGAATCCGCACTCAACATTCATTTCTATCTCTGTTTCAAATTTTGCAATCAAGTTAGTTTTTAAAAGCGAGATTCCCTATGAACTCGTTCCTCGTGCTAGGGAATGACGGAAAGACGGTATGACCTCAAAGTCTCTCTAGTAACGTTTATAAATCCACGTCGTCATCCTCGGGCGTGAGGAACGAGCGAACCGGGGAGCTCTTGCCGCTTGCTGATTAACTTCAGTTTAATCTATTGCATCAGATAGTTTCTGAATAAAACAATACATCGACATGTTGTAAGGGACTCCCAATGAACTCATTCTTCAGGCTAAGGAATGACGGAAAGGCGCCACAGCCTCAAAGCCATCACTAACACCGCCTGTACACCCACGTCGTCATCCTCGGGTGTGAGGAACGAATGAACCGGGGATCTCTTGCCGCTTGCTGATTAACTTCAGTTTAATCTATTGCATCAGATAGTTTCTTGAATAAAGCAATACAATGACATGTTGTAAGGGGTTCTCTATGAATTCATACCTCTCTCTAGGGAGTGACGCCATGACCTAAAAGCTTCTCTAGCAACGTTTATAACCCCACGTCGTCATCCTCGGGTATGAGGAACGAATGAACCGGGGATCTCTTTTCCAAACGATAGTGTGACGATATTTACAGCAATTGCTTAGCCACCGCTGCTATTTATCAAGCTATTACTAAAAACTATTGATCGTTCATTTCACTTTATGTTACTTTCCCGCGCAATCTCGGAATGAAAATGTTCAAGAAGAGCAACGATTGCTTCTGGGGGATACGCGTAGTGACCATTCTTGCTGATTGGGACATTACGTAGGGTAGGTATTGGCTAGTCCTTTAGCTGATAGACGGGATACTTATGGCGCAGTTCGTCATGTTAATGGGAAACCCAACATTGAACACACTAATTACAACATTGCTAATCAGCTCTGCATTTCCAAAGGGACCAGCCCCTCATAGCTGCCCGATCCTGCAAAAATGTCCAATTCTTCAAAACAGTAGCATTACTGAACCTTGAGCTCACGCTAACAATTTATCGCTGTCTTAAGACGGCTTAATTTCGTATTCGTCATTTGACTTATGCGAGCGTACAGCTATATCTCATTTCTAGACAATACGTGTACTTCACTATGAACTCTCTCCAAATTTAACGAGAGTTGGTGGGTAATTGCGTCTGATGGAGGTGAGTATGAACACATTCAAGGGGACTTTTATGACTACCGCCTTTGAAGTCGATATCAATACTATCGCAAATTCATTTTCAACTATGGTTCCTATCTTAGAGGGAACGTACGACCTAACACCTGACGCTATTTTGCTAGAGCAAGAACAGCATGAGTCGGATGTTCGCTCTTACCCAAGACGCCTGCCTATTGCTATTAAACGAGCATGTGGCACTTTAGTTGAAGATACTCGTGGCCAACTCTTTCTCGATTGCTTAGCCGGTGCAGGTACACTTTCTCTGGGTTACAACCACCCTGAGATTAACCAAGCACTTAAAGACCAACTCGATTCTGGTTTGCCATACCAAACACTTGATATCACGACTCAAGCAAAAGAGACGTTTATCAAGCGAGTTAAAGCTTTTCTTCCTCAAGACTTTTCAAATAACTCGGTTCTTCAATTCTGTGGCCCATCTGGCGCTGACGCTGTGGAAGCGGCGATCAAGCTAGCCAAGCAAACCACAGGTCGCAACACCATGTTTGCTTTCCGTGGTGCTTACCATGGTATGACGAACGGCACCATGGGTATGATGGGTAACCTCGGCACTAAAGAGCGTCGTAGCGGCTTGATGTCTGATGTGCACTTCATGCCTTTCCCATACAACCTACGCTGCCCGTTTGGTATTGGTGGTGAAGCGGGTGCTAACGCGAGCATTCGTTACATCGAACGTATGTTGAATGATGACGAGTCTGGCATCATGAAACCGGCGGCGATGATCGTTGAGCCTGTGCAAGGTGAGGGCGGTGTGATTCCTGCTCCAGCATCTTGGTTACAAGGCCTACGTCGCATCTGTGATGAGCACGGCATCCTACTGATTTTTGATGAGATTCAGTGTGGTGTGGGCAAAACTGGCCATCGATTTGCGTTTGAAGAGTCTGGTGTTAATCCAGATATCTTATGTTTATCTAAAGCGATTGGTGGCGGACTGCCTATGTCGCTGCTTGTGTTCGATAAGAGCATTGATACATGGAAAGCGGGTGAGCACACCGGTACATTCCGTGGTAACCAATTAGCAATGGTCTCTGGCGCTAAGGCGTTGGAGATCATCGAACGAGATGGCTTAGTTGAGCACGCGAACATCGCAGGCCAATATTTACGTCACGGGCTTGAGAAGATTCAATCACGCGTTAGCTGTATTGCTGAAGTTCGTGGTAAAGGCCTGATGCTCGGTGCTGAGATCAAACAACCAAATGGTGAGCTTAACAAGTTTGGCGAACCACAATCAGACGGCGAACTAACCCTAGCGATTCAACGAGCAGCGTTAGAGCGTGGCTTGATGGTTGAAAAGGGTGGTCGTGATGGCTCGGTAATTCGTTTCCTTCCGCCAATGATTATCTCTTTTGAGCAGATTGACTTTGCACTCCGCGTAATGGAAGAAGCGATCATCGCAGCTGGTGGTGGCTTACAACAAGACCCAGCTTCAAGCGAACAAGCAAACCAAGAATGGAACAAGCATTTCATCCATACAGGTTTAGGCGGTAGCGACGAATTTGCTAACGTGATGAACCAAACCACTCAAGCGATGAAAGCGGTTTTTGAACAGGTTGAAACCCCTTATTCGGGTTTAGATCCAAAAGTGCTAGAAGCAGCTATCAATGCTGTCGACCTTGATAACAATCAACACGCTTTGGTTGATGTTGTAGATAGTACTGCAGACCTTGTCGCTGCAAACTCCATCTTCGTGCAACACCCAGATTGCATTGCACACCTTCACACTCCTCCTCTTATGGCTTCGGTAGCAGCGGAATCGATTATCGCGGCATTGAATCAATCAATGGATTCATGGGACCAAGCATCGGCTGCGACTTATGTTGAGCAGCGCGTCGTGGATTGGATGTGTGACAAATACCAACTTGGCGCACAAGCTGACGGTGTTTTCACTAGCGGTGGCACGCAAAGTAACCTAATGGGTTTATTGCTTGCGAGAGACTGGGTTGCGGATAAGCACAATGGTCACTCAATCCAAAAGCTTGGCTTACCAGAATACGCGAGCAAGCTGCGTATCTTATGTTCAAAGAAATCTCACTTCACGGTTCAAAAGTCAGCCTCTCTACTAGGGCTAGGCGAAGCGGCAGTGTGCTGTGTTGACACCAATGCAAACGGCACTATCAAGCCTGATTTGTTAGATGCAGAAGTGAAAGCGCTTAAAGCACAAGGGTTGATTCCTTTTGCTGTTGTCGGTACGGCGGGTACAACCGATCACGGTGCTATCGACGACCTTGATGCGATTGCAGACCTCGCAAGCCAACAAGGCCTTTGGTTCCATGTCGACAGTGCTTACGGTGGCGCGCTTATCTTGAGTAGCCATAAAGCTCGCCTGAAAGGCATCGAGAAAGCGGATTCAGTGAGCGTTGATTTCCACAAGTTGTTCTTCCAAACAATCAGCTGTGGTGCTGTGTTGCTGAAAGACAAAGCGAACTTTAAGTTCCTACTGCATCACGCAGACTACTTGAATCGCGAGCACGATGAGCTGCCAAATCTTGTCGATAAGTCTATTGCGACCACCAAGCGTTTCGATGCATTGAAAGTCTTCATGACGATGCAAAGCGTTGGACCAAAGCAGTTGGGTGATATGTACGACCATCTTCTTGAGCAAACGCTAGAAGTGGCAGACCTGATTCAAAACCAAGCTGACTTAGAGCTACTCGCAGAGCCGTCACTATCAACAGTGCTGTTCCGATCTAAGCCGTCAGCAAACGGCGAGCTAGATTTAGACAAATTGAATCAAACGCTAAGACTGGAAGCGCTGACTCGTGGTGTTGCAGTACTCGGTGAAACGGTCGTGGATGGTAAGAGTGCGCTTAAATTCACTATCTTGAATCCGTGCCTAAAGACATCAGATTTCAAATCTCTAATTAACAAAATTCAAACTCTAGCCACTGAGCTAGCAGAACAACAAGGGTAATTAATACTATGGCTATTCTACAAATTGGTGCAGGCGGCGTTGGTTGGGTTGTTGCACATAAAGCAGCACAAAATAACGAAGTACTGGGTGATATCACAATCGCTTCTCGCACAATCGCGAAGTGTGAAAAAATCATCGAATCGATTAAAGGTAAAAACAACCTTAAAGATTCAACTAAGAAACTAGAAGCACGTTCAGTAGACGCTGATGATGTTGATGCGCTTGTTGCTTTGATTAAAGAAGTTCAGCCGGATCTAGTGATCAACGCTGGTCCTCCTTGGGTAAACATGGCGATCATGGAAGCGTGTTACCAAACTAAAGTCTCTTACCTAGATACATCGGTTGCGGTTGACCTATGTTCTGAAGGTCAACAAGTACCACAAGCTTACGACTGGCAGTGGGGCTACCGTGAGAAGTTCGCTGAAGCAGGCATCACAGGTATTCTTGGTGCTGGTTTCGATCCTGGTGTGGTATCAATCTTTGCTGCATACGCGGTTAAGCACTTGTTCGATGAGATTGACTCAATTGATGTAATGGATGTGAATGCTGGTGACCACGGCAAGAAGTTTGCGACAAACTTTGACCCAGAAACCAACATGCTTGAGATCCAAGGCGATTCTTTCTACTGGGAAAATGAAGAGTGGAAACAAGTACCTTGTCACTCTCGTATGCTTGAGTTTGAATTCCCGAACTGTGGTTCTCACAAAGTTTACTCAATGGCGCACGATGAAGTTCGTTCAATGAAAGAGTTCATCCCAGCTAAGCGTATCGAATTTTGGATGGGCTTTGGTGATGCATACTTGAACTACTTCAACTGCATGCGTGATATCGGTCTTCTTAGCCCAGATCCGCTAACACTGCACGATGGTACTGTGGTTCAGCCTCTGCATGTTCTTAAAGCACTACTACCGGATCCAACATCTCTAGCTCCGGGTTACACTGGTTTAACGTGTATCGGTACTTGGGTTCAAGGTAAGAAAGATGGTAAAGAGCGTAGCGTATTCATCTACAATAACGCAGACCACGAAGTGGCTTACGAAGACGTAGAGCACCAAGCGATCTCTTACACAACTGGTGTTCCAGCGATTACCGCTGCACTTCAGTTCTTCCGTGGCGAATGGGCTGATAAAGGCGTGTTCAACATGGAACAGCTAAATCCAGATCCGTTCCTAGCAACTATGCCGGAAATTGGTCTAGATTGGCATGTTCAAGAGCTTGAAGCAGGCCAAGGTCTTCCAGTGATTCATGAGCTGAAAAAATAAGAACTGATTTCTTGTTTTGATTGCTAATTAAAGGGGACATGGATTGTTCCCTTTTCGATGATGATAGCCTTGAAGCTTTGGTATCATTTATTTTGATTTTGTAACTCACTGCGCTCGGACAGGACAAAATCAAAATAAATCACACCAAAATTGTTAATTTACCTTTCCATCTATAGATGCTGCTTGAGTGTTTACAAAAATGACGTTTAAGAAAGAAGAACTAAAAACCCCATATTTCATGATCAACGAAGACAAGTTGATTGCGAACTTAGAAAAAGCCAAGCAACTGAAAGAGATTTCAGGTGTGAAATTGGTACTTGCGCTTAAGTGCTTCTCGACTTGGGGCGTGTTTGACATCATCAAACCGTACCTAGACGGTACTACTAGTTCTGGCCCTTATGAAGTGAAATTAGGTCACGAAACTTTTGGCGGTGAAACTCATGCTTACAGTGTGGGCTACAGTGAAGATGACGTGAGAGAGGTTGCTGACATCTGCGACAAGATGATCTTCAACTCTCAAAGCCAACTTGCTGCTTACCGTCATATTGTTGAAGGTAAAGCTTCACTGGGTTTACGTCTGAATCCGGGCGTGAGCTACGCAGGGCAAGACTTGGCGAATCCAGCACGTCAATTCTCGCGTTTGGGCGTGCAAGCTGACCACATCAAACCAGAAATTTTCGATGAGATTAATGGTGTGATGTTCCACATGAACTGTGAGAACAAAGACGTCGATGCGTTTATCGGCCTGCTTGATTCAATCTCAGAACAGTTTGGTGAGCACTTAGATAAGTTGGACTGGGTGAGCATGGGCGGAGGTGTGTTCTTCACATGGCCTGGCTATGACATCGAAAAACTCGGTCTTGCGCTGAAAGCCTTCTCTGAAAAGCACGGTGTGCAGATGTATCTTGAGCCGGGTGAAGCGATCATCACTAAAACAACCGACCTAGTTGTGACAGTGGTCGATATTGTTGAGAACGTGAAGAAAACAGCGATTGTGGATTCAGCGACTGAGGCGCACCGCCTTGACACGCTTATCTACAATGAGCCCGCATCAGTATTGGAAGCATCAGAAACAGGCAGCCATGACTACGTGATTGGTTCGTGTTCATGTCTTGCGGGCGATCAGTTCTGCGAAGCGAGCTTTGATGAGCCACTTAAGATTGGTCAAAAGCTGCATCTGTTAGACAGCGCGGGTTACACAATGGTGAAATTGAACTGGTTCAATGGCCTTAAAATGCCTTCAATCTACTGTGAACGTAGCAGTGGTGAAGTTCAGAAGCTAAATGAATTCGGCTATGAAGACTTCAAACGCTCATTATCACAATGGTCAGTTAAGTAACTGAATCACAAGTTCAGAGCAATACAAAGAGCAGCTAATGAGCTGCTCTTTTTTGTTCTTTAATTTTGTTTATTTAGCTTTCAATCATCACACGAGTATCTTCACTGAGCGTTTCGAGTTCATTAACTACGTCGTCGATCTGTACTTCGATTGGCAGCTTAACGGCGATTTTTGATGTGAATAGACTTGAGCTAACACCGCCGCCACCAGCGATAAAGACGCGGTGACAATCCATATCGAGAATACTGATTCCTTGTCTATCCAATACATGAGTCACTTCGTTGACGATACCTGCTCGGTCGTTAGAGTCGAGTCTCAAGTGATGGACCGTGTCTTGAACATTGTGTGTATGATCGGAATCGACAAACTGCACGATGAGATCTGGATTGGCGCTGAACGCTTCTTTTACAATCGATTCGTTGATGGCTGGAAGTTGAACCTTTAGTACGCCTGCGACTTGGTCTTCAATAAAGTTCACTTTACTGATGAGCCATTTGCCGTCGTTTTCGTGAGTAACCGCAGCAAGCTGTTTGATTGTTGCTGGTGATGCTTTTCCGATAAAGTTTACGATAAATGTACTGTTCATATCAGCCCCCAAGGTTTCAATTATTCTTTGCTAATTAAATGTTTGATATCACGCGATAAAGTTCTTTAATTTCAGTGTAGAAGGTTACATCGAACAATGTTTGACCTAGGTCAATTTTTGAAACTAAGCTTCGATGCAAAAAAAGAGAATGAAGAGTAGGGCACAAAAAAAGCGGCTAGAGAGCCGCTTTTTAGAAGAGTTGTCACTGTGATTGATGATTCAGCAACTTATATTCAATAACTTATATTGAGTAGTACTAGAGACGAATTAGAACGTTACTTTGAAGTTCATACCAACAAACTGAGAGTCGTATGGTGCGCCAGCATCGTAAGCAAAACGTGCAGCGTCTTGGTTATCCCACCAAGGGTTAGTATTCAGGTTAACTTCTGCATCACCGCCCCATGCGTCACTTACCCAGTAGTGAATGTGTCCAACAGGGTTAAGGAAAAATAGCGACACATCACCTATGGTTTGAGAGCCCATCACTTCGCCACCTGAAGCAATGATATCCTGCTCTGCTTCTAGCATCATTTCACCGACAACCGCACCGAAGAAAGGTGTGATGAAGAGATCTTGCCATGAAGGTACTTCTGCAAACGCTTCTACGCCGTATTCCCAGAAGAACGTCGACATAGTCCAAGAGTATAAGAATGACTCAAACTCGTCGTAACCTGCGTGTCGAGCTGCGGTGTAGTAAACACCACCGAAATATGGGTGCATTACGTAGTTTAGGAAGTGTTCGTCACGGTCCCATGTTGGACCAGCAGAAACGTTATCTTTCCACTTTTTACCTAATGAGCTGATATCACGTTGGTCATCATCCCACTTAGTAATACTTTCAGGGAGCAGAGTCATTAGACCCACTGTCGCGACACTCAAGCCAAGAATGGTGTAGGTTTGACCCATTAGGTAATCCCAATCTTTCTCCTGACTCACCAACATGTGTTTTGGTTGTTGGATTGAGAAGTCGTACTCATCACTCGATTCGCTCAGTGCGTAATTGGTACTAGGCTTGTAGGTGTACAAGTTGTCATTAAAACAGTAATCTTGAGCACATTCATCCGAGTAAGAAAGGTTGATTGGCTGGTCGAAGTCGTATTGGCTTGCAACCGAGTTAACTGACATTAGCATTGAAAATGCGGCAGTAACCTTTGCTAGTAACGGTGATTTGGCCACAAGGGTCTCCATGAGAAAGTTTGGAATTGATCAGGATCACAATTATCTATTAAATGCCTGATTTAGGGAACTAATAATTTATAGCTTTTCCTAAGAAAACCTTAGGTTTAACATTATTAATATTAGTGAAAAGGCGAATTGCTCCAAATTCAACCATAGACCAGTTTGTAAATAATGCAGTGTCTTTTTATGACAACAAGGGATAGAAATATGACGAAAATCGCAATGTTAAGCACAGGTGAAGAAGTTCTTCATGGAGACATTGTAGATACAAACGCAGCTTGGATGTCTGCTGAGTTTTATCAGCATGGTTTTGCGCTTGCTAAGCGCTCAACTGTGGGTGATCAAATGAATGCTCTTGTTGAAGAACTGCTGATGCTGAGCTTTAACTATGATGTGGTTATCGTTAATGGTGGTTTAGGCCCGACAACCGATGATATGAGTGCTGCCGCCGCTGCAGCTGCTTCCGAGCAGAAACTCGTCATGTTCCCTGAATGGCTTGCTCGTATGGAAGAGATGTTCTCTGGACGTGGCATGCCAATGCCAGACAGCAACCTTAAACAAGCTTTGTTACCTGCGAGTTCAGAGATTGTCGATAACCCTGTGGGGACGGCTTGTGGCTTCAAACTGAAAATTAACGATGCGACTTTCTATTTCACGCCGGGTGTACCAAGTGAATTCAAGCGCATGGTGACGTTTGAGATTCTTCCTGACTTGTCGTGTACCTACCCTCAAGTGGTTGCCTCTGAATGCAGTCGACTGTTTACGTTTGGTTTGTCTGAGTCCGGTATCTCTGATGTTTTGGATCAACTAAAGCTGCCAGAAGGTTATGAACTTGGTTATCGCTCTTATCTGCCGTTCATTGAGGTCAAACTGTTTGGTCCTAAGGCAGACTTAGAAACTCGCGTTAAGCTTCTGCAGATGGTTTACAAGCTGCTAGAGAGTAATGTCGTTAGTGTTGATGAGCCGATGATTGACCATATTGGACACATCATGGCGGAAAAAAAGAAGACGTTATCTGTGTCTGAAGTGTCGACCAAAGGTTCACTGTCAGCGTGGCTGCAATTGAATGAGCAGATAGAAGATTGCTTCGGACACTCATGGGTGATGGCTGAGCCAAAAGAGAGCGAACTTGAAAAGAGCGATCCATTAGCCGCGACCTTTGCGCTGGCTGGAGCAACAAGAGATAAGTGCGGAACTGAATTGGCTTTGGTGACTGGTAAGCTGGAAGGCAACACATTCAGCGTTGCATTGTCGACTGAAGCAGGCGAGTGGGGGCAGGTACTTGAGTTTTATCGTCAGTACTCGCGTGAAGACCAACGCAACGTGATTAAGACCGTTGCCGCCGATATGCTGAGAAGGCATTTAGATAACAAACCGATGTTTGGTACTTATTCTTCGGTTAAGCGATTAAAAGACATGTTTATTCCAGCGGCTATCATTAAGTAGCTATGTAAGCTAACGATGTAAGCGAACTCGCTAAGTCTGTATTAAAAACGCTAGAAAAAACGAAATAAAAAGGCCCAACATCTAAATAGGTGTTGGGCCTTTTGTTTATCTAGCCTTCTAGATAACCAAACAAGCAGCGATGTTTACACGCAACTCATGTCTGTAAGAACTCGATTACAAACCGCTTGTCATATGTAGGCTGTAGAACAAACCACGGCCGATTAACTCTGAAGCCAAGAACAATACTAGTGCTAAGCCAAGGTTAACTGGGTTCACTTTTGCTTTGTTCAGCATAGGTAGAATCCAAATCAACAAGCTTGCCATTAGCAGTGCCACTTGAAGAATCACATAGCTACCTAAACCATCGACTAACTCAGACGCTTTTGCCGCTGAAGTTTGGATGTCTCCGATTAGGTTCAGTTTTCCTACTGTCACAAGCAAGCTGATAGCAACAGCGATAACAGCCAACATGGTGATGTTACGGTCAACCGTAAAGCGGCTGTCGTTTGCGAATACAATCACGAACTGAGATAACAGCAAGCCACCCACAACCATCGTCATGATGAAGCTCAGTGGTGTGTAGATGTTGTCCCACGTCGGTACTGTGTTGATCATGTATACGTTGATCATCGCGTACATGAAGATAACACCCAGTACCATCGCGCCAACCATCAGTGCTTTCTGGATAGCAACGCCACCTTTCTTGACTACCGACAGTAACCATTGCAGGCCACCGACAGCGAAGAATGCCGCACCGAAGAACACTTCGTTAGACAACCAAGCCGAACCTAGCTGATTAAAAGCGTTAAACGCGCGCAGTGGAGAGCCAAGGTGCGTTGTCGAGAACATGAAGCCAAGACCCATCAGTACCCATAGGATAAACATTGGAACCTTGTAGCTGTTCAGCTTCTCTTCGTCATGACCAAGTACCAGTGCACGTGCGCCAATCAGTAAGTAACCACCAACCGCAGTTTGCGCCAGCACCGTAAAGAAGATTAAAGACCACTCATGAAAAATCATCTTACACCTCCTTCGGGTTTGCTAGGTGACCGCTGGTATCGCCAGTCGGCTTCGCGTTTTTGTTCAGCTTAATCACGATGTTTGGTAGCGTTTCTGTTGAAGATGGCAGTGGAGCCACATCCGCACCAGAGCCGTACTTCTCGCGAAGTGTATTGATTTCACCAAACTCCAATGCACGAAGTGGGCAAGACTCAACACAGATAGGCTGTTTGCCTTCAGAAACACGTTGGTAACAACCATCGCATTTCGTCATATGACCTTTCTTAGCATTGTATTGTGGTGCGCCGTAAGGACACGCATTGCTACAGTGCTGACAACCAATACATACGCTCTCATCAACCACAACCAAACCGTCTTCATCACGTTTGTGCATTGCGCCCGAAGGACACACTTTCACACACGCTGGGTTAGTACAGTGGTTACAAGCGATAGATAGGTAGTAAGAAAAGACATCTTTCTGAACCCAGGTATCACCATCTTGAGTGAAGCCACCACCGGCATATTCGTATACGCGACGGTAGTTCGTTTTGATGTCTAGATCGTTATAATCTTTACAAGCAAGCTGACAGGTTTTACAACCCGTGCATTTACTTGAATCAATGTAAAAGCCGTATTGTTTCATTCCAACCTACCTTATGCTTTCTTTAGCGCTTTAATTTGAACTAGGTTTGTATGCTGAGGGTTACCCTTAGCAAGTGGGCTCGGGCGCTGAGTGGTCAGCACGTTGATAGAGCCTGCATGGTCGATCTTCTGACCATCTGGTGCGTACCATGCACCTTCGCCTAGTGCGACAACTCGAGGAAGAATCCTAGGTGTCACTTTCGCTGGAATATGTACTTCGCCACGGTCGTTGAAAATACTCACCATGTCGCCGCTATCAATACCACGTTCTTTTGCATCGATTGGGTTGATCCACAACTCTTGCGGTGCTGCTGCTTTGATTTCTGCAACGTTGCCGTAAGTCGAGTGAGTACGTGCCTTGTAGTGGAAACCGGTTAGCTGAAGTGGGTACTTCTCTGCTAGTGGGTCGTTATGACCTTCGAAAGAGTCCGCGTAAATCGGAAGTGGGTGAATCACTTCGTCTTCTTTCAGCTTCCAAGTCTTCGCGATATCAGCCAGTTGCTCTGAGTAGATCTCGATCTTGCCACTTGGTGTGGTCAGTGGGTTCGCTTCAGGATCTTTACGGAAATCTTCATAAGCGATGTAGTGGTGGTCGTAGCTACGTTTGTAGATACCCAGCTCTTTCATCTCTTCGAAGGTTGGCAGTGTTGGATCGTTCTTACGAGTTTCTGCGTAAAGGTGCTCAATCCATTGCTCTTGAGTACGGCCTTCGGTGAACTCTTTTTCTACGCCCATTCGTTTCGCAAGCTGAGTACACATCTCGTAGATAGATTTTGCTTCAAACTGAGGCTCAATCGCTTTCTGCGCGTAGATGAAGTAAGGCATGTTCGCCGCTTTACCGTCCATACACCAGTCGTCTTGCTCAGACGTTGTTAAGTCTGGCAGGATGATATCGGCGTACTTCGCTGAAGACGTCATATGGTTATCAACCACGACAATCATTTCACACGCACTTTCATCTTGAAGAATCGCGTGAGTCTTGTTGATGTCTGAGTGTTGGTTAATGATGCAGTTACCTGCGTAGTTCCAGATCATCTTGATTGGGTTCTTAAGGCGCTCTGCACCGCGAACACCATCAGTGATGTCGGTCATTTCATGGTGACGGTAAATCGCGTCTGTCCACATGAACATTGAAATAGACGTTTCAACTGGGTTTGGCACAGTAGGGAAGCGGACAAATGGAATGTTGATGTCGCTTTCACGAGCGCCTGTTGAACCGCCTGATACGCCCACAGAGCCAGTGAGCAGTGACAGCATCGCGATTGCACGACACGCTAGTTCACCGTTCGCAGTGCGTTGTAAGCCCCAACCTTGGTGAATCGCACATGGTTTCGCTGTGCCCATTTCACGGCCAAGCTTAACGATGGTGTCAACTGGAATACCCGTGATCTTAGAAGCCCATTCTGGTGTCTTCTCTACGCCATCTTCACCTAAACCTAGGATGTAAGATTTGTAGTCGCTGTTTTTAGGCGCTGATGCAGGAAGGGTCTTCTCATCGTAACCGACACAGTATTTGTCTAGGAACGGTTGGTCGACAAGGTCTTCAGTGATCATCACGTGTGCAAGACCCGCTACCAATGCCGCATCTGTAGAAGGACGAATTGGGATCCATTGATCTTCACGGCCACCGGCAGTATCGGTGTAGCGAGGGTCGATGATGATCGTTCTTGCGTTTGATTTGTTTTTGCTTTCAACGTAGTGGTGGATCTGGCCGCCACCAGACATACGCGTCTCAGCAGGGTTGTTACCAAACTGAATATTAAGTTTAGTGTTCTCTAAATCAGAGAAAGAGTTGTTGTTTGCCCAACCGCCGTAGGTGTAGCTCAAGCCTTTCGTGATTTGCGCTGTTGAGTAGTCACCGTAATGGTTTAAGTAACCACCACTTAGGTTCATTAGACGAGCAATCAGCGTTTGAGCTGGTGGCCAAGATTTAGTAACCGTGCCGCCCAGCGTACCTGTACCGTAGTTTAGGTAGATAGTGTCGTTACCGTAGTCTTTGATAAGGCGTTGCATGGTGCCAGCGACTTCATCATAAGCCTCTTCCCAGCTAATACGCTTAAACTTACCTTCACCACGTTTACCCACACGTTTCATTGGGTACTTTAGGCGATCTGGGTTGTAAACACGGCGGCGCATCGAGCGACCACGTAGACACGCACGAACTTGGTGATGACCGTATTCGTCAGTACCTGTGTTGTCTGTTTCTACGTATTTGATTTCACCGTTTTGTACATGCATACGCAGTGGGCAGCGAGAGCCACAGTTTACTGTACATGCACTCCATACGATTTTCTCATCCACATTTTCAGCAACTGCAGCCGCTACTGGTTTGGATTTGAAAGGTAATGCAATACCGCCCGCAAGTGCAGCTGCACTACCTACTGCAGAGGAAGCTTTCATGAAGCCTCTTCGAGTAAGATTCATTACCCCAGATTCTTTCTTATTCGTCATTCTAAGATGCCTTTTGCTATTGATAGCTAGCACTTTATAGGTAGTTTGTTCTTTATGTATTTATTTCGAATTATTGATTGATTGGCATCAAATAAGTGTGGAATTTAAAGTTTATGAATTGAATGTATAAAATAGATCAAAGAATGAAATGAGTTAATTAATATAATTATCTTTAAACCTATAACGGTATAAATAATAATGATTATCGATACGCATAAATTGTTGGGTTCGCTATTTTATCAAGCGACAAGTAAAGAACAGTTAATCACCATTGTCGAAGCTTTGGTTGAGAGCGAAGTACTCTCTGAAGAATGCTTGCAGGCATTAAGAAGCGAAGACGAAGATGCGCTCGCAGCAGAGTTCAGCCGCCTGTTTGAAGGCGTTGGAGACATGCCAGCTCCGCCTTGGGGTTCTGTGTACCTAGATAAAGACCGCGTTGTGTTTGGTGCTTCTACGGTTGAGTATCGCCAGTTTTTAGAATTGAATCAGATTGAATTAGACACTGGGTTAAGAGAGCCGGAAGATCAATTTGGTTTAATGTTATTCGCTCATGCGTATTTGTTAGAAAATAATAATATTAATTCAGCCGGTGAATTACTTGAGGGTCACTTATTAACTTGGTCTTCTGTTTATTTAGAAAAACTAAATAAAGCATCAGAGTTATCTTTTTATAAAAAGCTATCGGTTGATGTAATAGATTGGTTTAAGTACTTAATATCTGAATATAATTTAAACGTTGCTACTAAAAAGTTATATATCGACTAATGTCTGAACAAATAAATTCAAATAGACGCGGTTTCTTAACTCGACTTTCTAAACCGGTTAAAGCAGCCGCGAATTATGAAGAGAAGTCACAGCGCTCGTATGCAAGACCGCCAAGAGCGGTCGATGAGGTGCTGTTTGAGCGTCTTTGCGACGGTTGTGGATTGTGTGAACAATCGTGTCCAAATAGCGTTATTGAGATGCTAGAGGGCAGTGCGCTGCTGAATTTGGATTACAACAGTTGTTCTATGTGTAACAAATGCACTGAAGTGTGTCCGACCGGCGCACTTCATCCAACGGTCACGCCTTATATCGACCTCAAGCCGAGCTTTGCGGATAGCTGCAATAATTACATGCAAATGGACTGTTCAGCATGCCAAACGGCGTGTTCAGCTGGTGCAATACACATCGAAGTAGGAGAGTTGCCTACAGTGGACAAAGATAAGTGTAACGGCTGTGGAGAGTGCCGAAGCGCTTGTTATATTGGCTCTGTGACTCTTAACCTGACTCAGCAATAAACGTTTGGCTTTGTATGACACAAGCCAACAGGAAGATTTGGTTGAGTGATAGACATACCTAAAGACATAAATAGAAAAGGGTCCGCATTCCTAAAGGAAGCGGACCCTTTTTTGATTCTTATTGACGATATTCGAACAAAGTGACCTAAAGCCAGCTGGCTTATGCGCGTTTTTGCTTGTTTCTATGAATAACGTTACTCAGCGATAGCTCAGTCTTTGCTTTACAGATACAAGGCAATATCTCATTACCTTGCGTGTAAGCCATAGCAAAACCAACGTACTCGACCTCACCAGAATCCAACGTGCAGCGGCAAGCGCCACAGTGACCATCTCGGCAGTTGTATTCTGGCTCTAACCCAGCTTGTTCCATTGTTTCCAACAGAGTGTTTGAAGGGTTAGATTCAATTGAAGTCAGTTTGTTGATTTTGATTGTTGGCATTACAGCTCAAATCCTTCAAAGTCGTCAGCTTTTACTTCGTTGTCGATTTGGCCAACTAGGTAAGAACTGATTTCTGCTTCTTGTGGAGCAACTTGAACGTTATCTGAAGACAACCAAGCGTTGATCCATGGAATTGGGTTCGACGTTGCTGCTGGGTAAGCCGTACCTAGGCCAACAGCCTGCATACGGATGTTGGTAATGTACTCAACGTATTGGCAAAGAATGTCTTTGTTCAGACCAATCATAGAGCCATCTTTGAATAGGTATTCTGCCCACTCTTTCTCTTGCTCAGCCGCTTCTTTGAATAGGTCGAAACACTCTTGCTTACACTCTTCAGCGATCTGCATGAATTCAAAATCATCTTGACCATTGCGTAGCAAGTTGATCATGTGCTGTGTACCAGTAAGGTGAAGGGCTTCATCACGAGCGATTAGCTTGATGATCTTCGCGTTACCTTCCATTAGCTCACGCTCAGCGAATGCAAATGAACATGCGAAACTTACGTAGAAACGAATCGCTTCTAGTGCGTTTACAGACATTAGACATAGGTAAAGTTTCTTCTTCAGGTCGTGAAGTGAAATCTTAACGTCTTCGCCGTTGATGCTGTGGTTGCCTTCACCGTAGCGGTGGTAGTCAGCCGTTAGCTTGATTAGGTCGTCGTAGTAGAAAGCGATGTCTTTAGCACGCTTCAGAATCTCTTCATTTTCAACGATGTCGTCGAATACTACGCCTGGATCATTCACGATGTTACGGATGATGTGCGTGTAAGAACGAGAGTGAATCGTTTCAGAGAAAGACCAAGTTTCAATCCAAGTTTCAACTTCTGGTAGAGATACCAATGGAAGTAGGGCAACGTTAGGGCTGCGGCCTTGGATTGAATCTAGAAGCGTTTGGTACTTCAAGTTAGAGATGAAGATGTGCTTTTCATGCTCAGGAAGCTTGTTGTAGTCGATACGGTCGCTAGACACGTCTACTTCTTCTGGACGCCAGAAGAAAGAAAGCTGCTTCTCGATAAGCTTTTCGAAGATTTCGAATTTTTGTTGGTCGTAACGTGCAACGTTTACCGACTGACCCAAGAACATTGGTTCTTTTAGTTGGTCATTTTTTTGCTGAGAAAAAGTACTGTAAGCCATAAATGCCTCAAATCCTTTAAAGACCCGTAATAAAACGGACCCTGTTAATGCTTTAAACCCAGAGAAGATAACTCTTCTCTGGGGTCTTAATGTTTATTGCGGTTTAGATCTTACAACCGCCGCCTTCACAATCTTCTTCCGGCACTTGAACTGCATCGCCTTGGTCGTCTTTAGCACCATCACGAGTGTTATGGTAGTAAAGCGTCTTAACACCGTACTTGTACGCTGTTAGTAGGTCTTGAAGCAGCTTCTTCATTGGTACTTTACCGCTGTCGTAAACACTTGGATCATAGTTAGTGTTTGCAGAGATAGCTTGGTCAACGAATTTTTGCATGATACCCACTAGGTGTAGGTAACCGTCGTTAGAACCAATGTTCCAAAGTAGCTCGTAGTTCTCTTTAAGATTTAGGAAATCTGGAACCACTTGCTTAAGGATGCCGTCTTTCGATGCTTTCACTGATACGTAACCACGTGGTGGCTCGATACCGTTAGTCGCGTTCGAGATTTGAGACGATGTCTCAGAAGGCATAAGCGCTGTTAGCGTAGAGTTACGCAGACCGTGCTCCATGATCTCTTCACGTAGAGAATCCCAATCGTAGTGCAGTGGCTCTTCACATACTAAGTCGATATCTTTTTTGTAAGTATCGATTGGCAGTAGGCCTTTCGCGTAGTTGGTCTCGTGGAAAGATGGGCAACGGCCTTGCTCTTTCGCTAGTTCAACAGATGCTTTTAGCAAGTGGTATTGAATTGCTTCAAAAGTACGGTGAGTCAGGCCATTCGCGCTGCCATCAGAGTACTTAACACCATTCTTCGCTAGGTAGTATGCGTAGTTGATTACACCTACACCTAAAGTACGACGGTTCATTGTCGACTTGTATGCAGCTGGAAGCGGGTAGTCTTGGTAATCAAGCAGTGCATCTAGAGCACGAACAACCAGCTCAGAAAGCTCTGCTAGGTCGTCCAGTTCATTGATTGCGCCAAGGTTGAATGCTGAAAGCGTACATAGTGCAATTTCGCCTTCGTCATCTTCTACGTTAGAAAGTGGCTTAGTAGGAAGCGCGATTTCTAGACATAGGTTCGATTGACGAACAGGTGCTACTTCAGAATCAAACGGGCTGTGTGTATTACAGTGGTCAACGTTCTGAATGTAGATACGACCAGTAGAAGCACGCTCTTGCATTAGCAGAGAGAAAAGCTCAACGGCTTTAACCGTTTCACGCTTCACTGAAGGATCGTTTTCGTACTTAACGTATAGCTCTTCAAAACGGTCTTGGTTTTCGAAGAACGCATCGTAAAGGCCAGGTACGTCTGAAGGTGAGAACAGGCTGATGTTGCCACCCTGAACTAGGCGAGAGTACATAAGCTTGTTCAGCTGTACGCCGTAATCCATGTGACGAACTCGGTTCTCTTCAACGCCGCGGTTGTTTTTCAGTACTAATAGAGACTGAACTTCACCGTGCCATAGTGGGTAGAATACCGTTGCTGCACCGCCACGAACACCACCTTGAGAACAACATTTTACTGCTGTTTGGAAGTATTTGTAGAAAGGGATACAGCCTGTGTGGAACGCTTCACCATTACGGATTTCAGAACCAAGCGCACGGATACGACCTGCGTTGATACCAATACCAGCACGTTGAGATACGTAACGAACAATTGAGCTTGCTGTCGCGTTGATTGAATCAAGGCTGTCACCACACTCGATCAGTACACAAGAACTGAATTGACGAGTAGGCGTACGTACACCAGACATGATCGGTGTAGGTAGAGAAATCTTAAACGTAGACGATGCGTCGTAAAAACGTTTGATGTAGTCAAGACGAGTCGATTTCGGGTATTTAGCGAATAGACACGCAGCAACTAAAATGTAAAGGAACTGAGCACTCTCGTAGATTTCTTTCGTTACACGGTTTTGCACGAAGTATTTACCTTCGAGCTGCTTAACCGCTGCGTAAGAGAAGTCTAAGTCACGTTTGTGGTCGATGTACTCGTCAAGCTCTTCGAATTCAGCTTTCGTGTAATCTTCCATAAGGTGGCTATCGTATTTACCCATATCAACCAGTTTTGCAACGTGGTCATACAGTGCAGGCGGCTCGTATTCGCCGTACGCTTTTTTACGTAGGTGGAATACAGACAGACGTGCTGCTAGATATTGGTAATCAGGAGTCTCTTCAGAGATTAAATCCGCTGCTGACTTGATGATAGTTTCATGAATGTCAGTAGTGGTGATGCCATCGTAAAACTGAATGTGAGCTTTCAATTCTACTTGTGATACAGAAACATTGTGCAAGCCTTCAGCTGCCCATGTAATCACGCGATGGATCTTCTCTAGATCGATCGTTTCTTTGCGCCCGTTACGCTTGGTAACAGTAAGTTGTTGGTTCATTCTGCTTAATTTCCCTAACAAAACTGAACAAGGCCGTGTTTTTGTGTATTTCTGTGTAATTTTTGTAAATTACGTTTCGGCTTTGTGATCTTGGTCTACCCATACATTGTAGTTCAAACACAACATATAGGGGTCATTTGTTTGTTGGGTTACAAGATAGTGCTACAACTGATATTTTTCAAGGTAAAGAAATGGGGTTGCTTGTGGATAAGTGGTGGATTGAAAAAAAACTGTAAGTGACCACTAACTGATGAGGTTATATGTGACTTGATTGTATAAAAGTCGGCTTTTAATGATGCTTTATTTTTGCACGCCCATAAAAAAAAATTCCTTGATCTTTGGCCAAAATGGGCGATTGATTTTAGGCGATTAAATTTAAATCGAGGTGGTCAAAATGGAAGCTAGCGCACGAAATTTAGACTGAAAAAAGTCGCAAAGTTATGGTAATTGCAACTCTTTTCATTCGTCTTTTTTACAAAAGGTTTTACGGTAGGGCTACCGATATTTTTTAGCCAAAGTTTTGCGTGTGGACGATGTAGTTTACGTCTACATTTGTGCCTAAACGATAAGTGTCCGTAAGAGGATTGTAGTGCAGCCCTGTAATCCCTAGTTCTTGCAGCGGAGTGTTATCGACCATCTTGATAAGTTCAGCAGGGCGAATGAACTTCTCGTGCTCATGAGTGCCCTCAGGAACAATCTTAAGTAGCTTTTCTGCACCAACAATAGCGAACAGGTAAGATTTGAAGTTACGGTTCAAGGTAGAGAAGAACACGTGACCACCCGGTTTCACTAATTTTGAACATGCACTAATCACAGATTGTGGATCAGGAACGTGCTCTAGCATTTCCATACATGTCACCACATCGTAAGTTTGTGGATTCTGTTCTGCATGGTCTTCGATGGTGCTCTGGATATAATCGAGCTTGGTGCCAGTTTCCAATGCGTGAAGACGTGCCACTTCTAGCGGTTCTTTACCCATATCTAGGCCAGTGACTACTGCGCCCTCAACAGCCATGCTTTCAGCCAAAATGCCGCCACCGCAGCCAACATCGAGGACTTTCTTACCAAATAAACCTTCGGTCTTTTCTAGCACGTAATTTAGGCGCAGTGGGTTGATTTGATGTAGAGGCTTAAACTCGCCTTCCAGATCCCACCAGCGCGACGCCATGTCTTCGAATTTTTTGATTTCTGCTGGGTCTACGTTCTGTGATTTAGTCATAATCGGCATTTCCAAGTTAAATAATGCATCCATGAAATTGCAGGCATTATAACTTGCCTTTTCGCTCTGACCAGAAGATCTACAATTTTGCTAGTTTATTGGATGTAAAGTGACCATGTTTCAGCAAGATATGATGCGGAGGTGCAATTTCTCATCAATTGATTGGCTACAAGGGTCACAAGATGGTAAAAGGAGAGGGAAAGTGATGCCTCCGTAGGTAAATTTGTGTTATATTTTTCGGTCTTATACGTATTCAAAAATACGATCTGACTATAGAGGGAAAATGGCTCTATGAGCGATCTAGCGAAAGAGATCACGCCCGTAAATATTGAAGATGAGCTTAGAGGTTCATACCTAGACTACGCGATGTCCGTCATCGTTGGTCGTGCCCTTCCAGATGTGCGTGATGGCCTAAAACCTGTACACCGCCGCGTTTTGTTCGCGATGAATGTACTAGGTAATGATTGGAACAAACCATATAAAAAGTCTGCTCGTGTAGTAGGTGATGTAATCGGTAAATACCACCCACATGGTGATAGTGCTGTATACGATACTATTGTTCGTATGGCGCAACCGTTCTCACTGCGTTACATGCTAGTTGATGGCCAAGGTAACTTTGGTTCTATCGATGGCGACTCCGCGGCTGCAATGCGTTATACCGAAGTTCGTATGGCGAAAATTGCTCACGAGCTCCTGGCTGACCTTGATAAGGAAACTGTGGATTACGTACCGAACTACGATGGTACAGAACAAATTCCAGCAGTACTTCCTACAAAAATTCCTAACCTATTGGTAAACGGTGCTTCTGGTATCGCAGTAGGTATGGCTACCAACATCCCACCACATAACCTTGGTGAAGTTGTTGATGGCTGTTTAGCATTTATCAATAATGAAGATATCACTATTGATGAGCTAATGGACTATATCCCTGGTCCTGACTTCCCAACAGCAGCACTTATCAGTGGTCGTAAAGGCATCGTAGATGCTTACAAGACTGGCCGCGGTAAGGTTTACATGCGTTCAAAAGCGGATATCGAAGTAGAGAAGAATGGTAAAGAAACCATTATCGTTACTGAGATCCCTTACCAAGTAAACAAAGCTCGTTTGATCGAGAAGATTGCTGAACTGGTTAAAGATAAGAAAGTAGAAGGCATCAGTGCACTGCGTGACGAGTCTGATAAAGACGGTATGCGTATTGTTATTGAATGTAAGCGTGATGCAGTAGGCGAAGTGGTTCTTAACAACCTATACGCTCAAACTCAACTGCAAACGACTTTCGGTATCAACATGGTTGCGTTGAATAACGGTCAACCACAGTTGTTCAACATCAAAGACATGCTTAAGTGCTTCGTAGACCACCGTCGCGAAGTTGTGACTCGTCGTACTATCTTCGAATTGAAGAAAGCACGCGACCGTGCACACATCCTTGAAGCATTGTCTCTAGCACTTGCTAACATTGATGAAATCATTGAACTGATCAAGAGCGCGCCAACACCAGCAGAAGCTAAAGTTGGTTTAGTGTCTCGTGGTTGGGATCTTGGTAACGTTGCTTCAATGCTTGAGCGTGCAGGTACTGACGCAGCTCGTCCTGATTGGTTAGAAGACCAATACGGCATCCGCGATGGTCAATACTTCCTAACGGAAACACAAGCACAAGCAATTCTAGAACTTCGTCTTCACCGCCTAACAGGCCTTGAGCACGAGAAGATTCTAGACGAGTACAAAGCACTTCTAGAAGAAATCGCTGAGCTAATGCACATTCTTGCAAGCACTGAGCGTTTGATGGAAGTTATCCGTGAAGAACTTGAAGCAGTACGTGAAATCTATGGCGACGAGCGTCGTACAGAAATCACAGCGGCAGTTCATGACATCGACATGGAAGAGCTGATTGCTCAAGAAGACGTTGTAGTAACGCTTTCTAACGCAGGTTACGTTAAGTACCAAATCCTAAGCGACTACGAAGCTCAGCGTCGTGGTGGTAAAGGTAAGAGTGCAACTAAGATGAAAGATGAGGATTACATTGAGCGTCTGCTTGTTGCTAATACTCACGATAACATCCTATGTTTCTCTACTCGTGGTAAGACATACCGTCTGAAAGTTTACCAACTGCCATTAGCAAGTCGTACTGCTCGTGGTAAGCCTATCGTTAACATTCTTCCTCTAGAAGAAGGTGAGCGTATCACGGCTATCCTGCCTGTTTCTGAGTTCTCTAACGAGAAATTCATCTTCATGGCAACGGGTGACGGTACTGTTAAGAAGACATCACTGGATCAATTCGCAAACGTACGTGCTAACGGCCTAATTGCAGTTAACCTACGTGACGATGATTCACTGATTGGCGTTGACATCACTAACGGTGATAGCGACATCATGCTGTTCTCTAAATCGGGCAAAGTTGTTCGCTTTAACGAGGACAAAGTACGTGCAATGGGCCGTACTGCCTCTGGTGTTCGTGGTATGAAGCTTCCAGAAGACGATCAAGTAGTATCGTTGATTGTTCCTTCTAACGAAGGCGATATCCTAACTGTGACTCAAAACGGTTACGGTAAGCGTACTGAACTAGCTGAATACCCAACGAAAGGCCGTGCAACGCAAGGTGTGGTTTCTATCAAAGTCTCTGAACGTAATGGCCCAGTTGTTGGCGCTGTTCAAGTTGAAGAAGGCGACGAAATGATGATGATCACCGACGCAGGTACGCTAGTACGTACTCGCGTTGCGGAAGTGAGCCAAGTTGGTCGTAACACTCAAGGTGTAACACTGATTCGTACTTCTGACGACGAGAACGTTGTAGGTCTACAACGTATCGACGAAGTAGAAGAAGCTGAGGTTGTTGAAGGCGAAGCTGAAGTAGCAAACGCTGAAGCAGCAGTCGTTTCTGAATCAAGTGAAGAGCAAGCATCAGACGCTTCTGATAGCGAGCAAAACACTGAGTAATCTTTCACTTCTATAAATAGAAGTTGAGACAAAAAGCCGAGCCATTGTGCTCGGTTTTTTATTACCTAGAATTTGGCTGTGACTTGTTTAAAAGCCAATAGCTAAACCTCGATCAATATTGTTTTAGTGAGAAAAAGGTACAGTAAAGCGTCAATGAAAGGAGAATGGAATGGATATCTGGTTACTGATTGCTTTGCTGCTAATGAGCCTATTTCTAGTGGCAATCGTGATCGCATCAAACAGAAAAACCAGTCATCTTAAAGGCAACCTCCTTATTTCATGTGTGGCGATATTAGCCAGCATTCTGGTTTGGTCTCAGATGAAACAAGAAGCCCCTCAACTTACTTCAAGTGACGACAGCAGCTATACAGCAACAGATTTCCAAAATGAACTTCAGCAGAGCCTGGAGCAAGACCCTAATCAATCAGACCTTTGGTTTAAGCTTGGTGGTGTTTATATGCAGAAAGGGGAGTTTGATGCTGCATTTACCTGTTACGACTATGCGATTCGTTTAGACCCACAGGCGCCTTCAGGGCTTTATGCAGCTAAAGCGAGCGCCTTGTATTACCTAAGTTCACAGGCGATGAGTGATGATGTGAAAGTGCTCTTAAATCAATCCATGGAGCTTGATCCCAACGATCGTACGGCATTGATGTTGATAGCGACCGATCACTTCATCAGTATGCGCTACCAACAAGCGATCGATGCTTGGACTCAAATTCTCGATTCTAACCAGAAAGGCATTGATCGTGTCTCTATCATCCATTCGATCAACCAAGCTAAGCAAATGATCCGTTAAACGGGCACTATCTGTAATTTCGAGATTATTTGCTTTCTTGCATCTCAATTAAACCGCCAGCGTTGTGGATCTGTGTAAACCCTTGAGCTTTCAAATACTGGTAAGCTTGTCCTGAGCGGTTACCACTGCGGCAATACAAAACGATAGGTTGAGCTTTGTCTATGCTGGCAAAGTGCGTAGCGACTTCAGAAAGAGGGTAGTTAATCGCATTGTCCAGATGACCTTGCTTGAACTCTCCTGGTGTCCTGACATCAACGACCAGCGCACCTTCCTCAATCATTTCCCACCCTGTTTCTGCTCGTTCTGAGGCGTGAAGTCCTGAACTTGTTAATGCGATGCATAATGCCGAAAGCGAAAGTAAGTGCTTCATTCTTTGTTCCTTGAATTAGCTAAAAGGTAATGTGAAATTGGGACGGTTGAGTGCGCCCAAATCTAAAAAACCAGCCACACCTTTACAGTGTGACTGGTTTTATCTTATTGGTCTATTTGAAGGAACTAGTATTCGTAGTTAGCTTCACGCTTTTCAGCTTGCTCTTCCCATTTAGGAACAACCGTGTCTAAGAAGTGTTGTTTCTCAGCGTTCATCTTATCCATGTCCATTCCAAGCGCTTTTTGAGCCGCTTCTTTGGTCGAAATATCTGGAATCTCGATTGGATCAGTGATGCCTTTCTTCGCCAATAGACGAACAATCTTAGTTCGAGCATCGGCTGCGCGGTCAACGGCAGTACCTAGTACTTCTAGAGCGATTTCAGGGGCGTGCATATGAACACCATGAGATGCAATAGCGTAGTCCCAGCGCCATTGAGCATGACGAATATCCAGTAGGATAGGTTCCATCTCTTGCTCGGTCGCACCCGCTTCCCATGCTGCGCCAGCTTCAAAGTGAGCGGCTACGATTTGTTTCTCAGCAGTCAGCTTCATGTTCAGCACTTGCGCTTTACGGCTTGAAACGATGTTAAGCATGGTCTCTTTAGATTGAGTGTGACAGTTTGCACAGGTATCTTCGAAGCGGTCGAATGGGTTACCCACTTTATGGTCGGTATAAACGGTGCCATCTTCTTTGGTCACTTTCGGCATATGACAGTCAGCACAAACGACTTTGTTCTTACCGTGGATGCCTTCGCGCCATGTTTCGAAGCCTGGGTGCTGTGCTTTCAGCATTGGCGCTTTAGATACTTTGTGCGTCCAATCTTTAAAGCCGATTCCATCGTAATACTCTTCCATTTGCTCAACACGAGTCCCTTTGTCCCAAGGGAATTTCACACCTTTTGTTGGACCCGTGAAGTAGTATTCCACGTGACACTGAGCACACACAGAGGCTTGCTGATCAAAGCGACCTTGCTCTTCGAAGTTCTTCCCAATCGCATCGAACGCACGTTCAACATAAGGACGCGTCACCTTCAGTGCTGGCTCACCATTTTTAAAGCCTTCGCTTTGGGTATCGTGACAGTCTGCACAGCCAATAGGATTCACAATCTCGTTGCCAAGACGTGCCCATTTACCTTCAAAGTAACCGTCTTCGCCACGCTCTTCGATAACACGTGCTACGTCTGGGCTTTTACAGCTCCAACACGCCATTGGCATAGGGCCTGAACTTTCGTCCGTTGGGCCGCCAGTACGAAGTGTTTGTCGTACATCGTCAATCGCATAAAAGTGACCACGTGCCTTGTTGTAATCTTTTGCGAAGCCGTAGCCAGCCCACATGATAACCATGTTGGGATCTTCTTTTAGTGCGTCTTCAATGGTTTCGCTTTCTGAAGTTTGTCTCCATGAATGATATTGATCTGGGTGGTTTTGCTCGAACTGATCGTTACGAGGATCGCCAATTTCTTTTTGTTCAGACGCAGCAAAAATGGTCGCGCTTGCTAATGACGCGCTAACCATTAATAGTGCTGTGACCGAATTACGTATCCAATGCTTTTTCACAGTGATATCTCCAATATACTGATTTTTATACCAAGCGTTGTGAGTTTGCTATTCAAATTAAGAACTGGAGAATTCCTGTTTATATTAATTCATAAACAAACACATTTTGTTACGTGTTGGATATAGATTGTCCCAGATCAATTAATGGCAGTGACCTTAGTCACGTTGGAGTTTATATAACCCTAAAGTGGTACTTGTGGTTAGATTAATTAGAATTTAACTGAGAATTATTATCATATATAACAATCAATTACCTAAATTGACCATGATATAAATAGGGTGATTGCGTTCACAGATTAACCTATCGAAATTTCGTATTACCCAATTAGAGGTATATTCTAACTATAGAAAGCGTTGTGGCTTATCCAAAATAAGAATTGATATCATTTAAACGGTAATAATATCGTTTAAGGGTACTTTTGTTTAACCGGAATATTATTTAGTTGAGAGTTAAATAATGCCGGTATAAGGAAAGGATAAAATGGGCAATACTAAATTGGCCATAGTCATAATGCTTAAATCCCTTCTAGCATTCTGCCTCTATGGTTATTCCATTCATGTTGTTGCTGAGCCTGCTGTTACGCCAGTAGCGGAATCAACAAGACATGAAGTCGAATTAATCCGCGACAAAGACTACAAGTGTGTTCAATGCCATAAAGATTCAAAAGAAACGGTATTGGGTTCACATGGTGAAAGTGCACACGCTTTGCTTGGCCGCGAAGTAAATTGTACCGACTGTCATAGTTCTATTAGCCCCGATCACCGTGAAGGTGCGCCTGAAGTGGTGAAGTATCGCGAGGCTCAATCACAACCGGGAACTGAAAAGGTTTTCCTAGACCCTAGCTTAATTTTAGATGCCAATAGCCAATGTATCGATTGTCACAAGCCTGATGATCTGCGTGAAGCGAGTTGGACTCACGATGTTCACGCGCAAAACTTAACGTGTTCAAACTGCCATGATGTTCATGCGACTGAAGCAAAGGTGTTGGGCTTAGATAAGAAGCAAACCATCAAGCTGTGTGTGGATTGCCATTCAGACTTCAACCAGAAGAAAGAAGAGGAGTAATCTATGAGCTGCTCAAGAAGAAACTTTTTAGCAGGCGCTGGTGCCGTTATTTTTACCACAGGTGTAGCGGGAACTGCGACGGTAACAAGTCGCAAGACGCTAGCTAATGTTCAAGAAGATGGCACTAAACGTTATGGAATGATTCATGACGAAACCGCTTGTATTGGTTGTACCGCGTGTACCGAAGCATGTCGTGAAGTAAACAAAGTACCTGAAGGTGTATCGCGCTTAGAAATTATTAAGAGTGAGCCCCAAGGCGAATATCCCAATGTTGATTACCGTTTTACTCGTAACTCTTGCCAACATTGTGATAACGCACCCTGCGTAATGGTTTGCCCAACAGGGGCGGCCTACAAAGATGAAAAAACCGGCATTGTCGATGTCCATCAAGAGAAGTGTGTCGGTTGTGGCTACTGCTTATTAGCTTGTCCATATCAAGTGCGCTTCTTCCATCCTAAGAATAAGTCGGCCGACAAATGTAACTTCTGCCGCGATACCAATCTTGCGCAAGGTAAATTACCTGCTTGTGTTGAATCTTGCCCTACCAATGCGCTGATATTTGGCGACTTAAATGACCCTAAGAGCGAGATAAACCAGGTACTTAAATCTGAAGTGGTTTACAGAGATAAGGCTTATCTAGGTACTCAGCCAAAACTCTATAAAGTGCCACACCAAAAAGGGGAGATTTGATTATGAGTGCATGGGATACAGCGTTTCAATCAGGTACCGTGGTTTGGGACTGGATCATTGCTATCTATCTGTTTTTGGCGGGTATGTCAGCGGGTGCAGTGATGATCTCGATTTACCTTAAGAGAAAGGTGATTGAGGACGATCAAGCGAATAATGGTGTATTAAAGGCAACGGCTTTTCTAGCACCATTCGGGATCATCTCAGGTTTATTGATCTTGGTTTTCCACCTGACGAAACCACTATCATTTTGGAAGATCATGATCTTTTATAATCCGACGTCAGTGATGTCGATGGGTGTGATCTTATTCCAAGTGTATATGGTGATCCTATTTGTTTGGATCGGCATTATATTCCGAAATCAGATTGCCGTATTCTTGAGTGATCAAGCATGGTTAAAAGGGCGACTCGATTTTGTCAGTAACTGGATTGGCAAATTAGAATCTTTTGAGAATGTTTTTGAAATATTCTTAGCTGTGCTTGCGCTATTACTTGCGGCTTACACTGGCTTCTTACTCTCTGCGCTAAATACCTTCCCAATGCTGAATAACCCAGTGTTGCCGATATTGTTCTTATTCTCGAGTTTATCCTCGGGAGCGGCGGCATGTATTTTATTTGGTGTGTTGGTCTTTAAGGAGTCTCCGCATAGTGCGAGTATTTCTTGGATCCACGGCTTCGAACGTCCTGTTGTTATGTTTGAACTGTTTGTCCTTGTTACTTTCTTCACTGGGTTGATATTTGCTGGTGGTCAAAGTGAGCAGGCAGTATGGAACGCGATTGGCGGTGGTTTCTGGGCAAGTTGGTTCTGGTATGGCGTAATTGGTGTGGGTATGGTTTTACCCTTGTTGCTTAACGCCGTGACACCAGCATCGGTTCGCCATAGTACTGTGTATATTTTCTCTGTTACTTCATTGAGTCTGATGGGCGTATTAATGCTAAGAACGTTTGTCCTTTATGCAGGACAATTAACGTTAGCTTAATTTCGCTCAAGGTTATAAGTGAGTGGATGTTGGATACTAAACATCTGCTCACTAAATTTCTTTTCGCTGAGTAGCAATAGCTAGTTGAGTTACATCAGCTAGTTGAGCAATCAATGCCAATAATGGTTTAACTTGGTTCTGCTTAGGTAGAGCCTGATTGAGGTGATATGGTCGGTTCTTTGGGGCTGTTTAGTTTAATTTTGGTCGCTGTTCTCAGCAGCATTATCGCTGTGTATTCGATGTATCAAATGCTAACTAAACAAGCACAAAATGTGGCTTTAATTCGCAGTTTCTCCCTCTCTAGCGCTTTGTTTTCCATTGGCGCTATCGTTTTACTTGGCTATGCCTTTGTAGGTGACGACTTTTCCATCCTCTATGTTGCAGAACACTCCAATACTCAATTACCCACCTTCTTCAAAATGGCCGCTGTGTGGGCTGGACATGAAGGCTCATTGCTATTTTGGGTCTTAACCATTAGCTGTTGGTCGGGTGTGATTGCCCTACAAAAGCAATATTCTTCTGAGTATCAGAGCCGCGTATTGTGGGTGATGAATGTGTTACTCGCGATATTTGCATGGTTTACCTTATTTGCTTCGAACCCATTTGAACTGAATTCGACCTTGCCACTTGAAGGGCGTGACCTTAACCCAATGCTGCAAGACGTTGGTTTGATATTCCATCCGCCTCTGTTGTATTTGGGTTATGTTGGTTTCTCTGTGGTCTTGGCATTTGCTGTGGCCGCTTTGCTGGTGGATCCGATTGAGTTCGATTGGGTCGCTCATTGTCGCAGTTGTTGTTTGGTCGCTTGGATCTTTTTAACCGCAGGGATCATTCTTGGTTCTTGGTGGGCATACTACGAGTTAGGGTGGGGTGGTTGGTGGTTCTGGGACCCGGTAGAAAATGCCAGCCTATTACCTTGGCTAACATCAACCGCTCTATTGCACAGTTTGGGTGTTGCTAAAGGCAAGCAACAGTTGCTGAAGTGGTCACTTAGCCTTGCTTTCATTACGTTTTGTTTAAGTATCCTCGGTACTTTTATTGTTCGATCTGGCGTCCTCACTTCCGTTCATGCTTTTGCTGTTGACCCAACCAAAGGTATCGCGCTGTTGCTGATACTGGTTTTGGTGTTAGTGAGTTCGTTTTCTCTTCTTATTGTTCGTGGTGAATCTTTCGAGTCGAATCCAATCACTAGCTTTGCGAGTAAAAGTTTTTTGAGTTTAGTGGCGGTACTTATATTTGTACTGGGTACGGCGGTGGTGGTGTTTGGTACCTTCTACCCAATGGTTTTTGAATTACTTGGCCTTGGAAATATCTCTGTGGGCGCACCTTACTTTAATCTTCTTATTGCGCCATTGGCTCTGCTTGCGATGGGAGTGATAGGGTTAGCGCCATTGCTCAGTATCAAACCTCAAGCGTCGAAAGGTGTGATTGGAATTATTGCCTTATTGTCTCTCTGTCTTGGCTTTGTAACTTATGTTTTGCAAGTTGAAGCGATCCAAGTGATGGTGCTAATGACATGGTCACTTGCGTTTTGGGTAGCCCTGACTCATGTTTACGGCTTAGCGGTAACGCGCAACTCTAAGTTTCAACGCAAAGTATGGGTGATGACGTTGGCGCATGTGGGTGTCGCAGTATTAGCGATAGGTGCCGCGATGAACAGTTACCATTCATTTGAGCGAAGTTACAAATTGAGCCCAGGTGAAGAGGTTGAGTTTATGGGCTGGACGCTCTCTCATCGTGATACCGAGCTCTATGTCGCCTCCAACTTTACTGCAGAAAAAGCGATACTCGAATTAGATGCTAGCGAGCAAAGCTTTTCCATCGCGCCAGAAAGAAGACACTACCAAGTTCGTGTTATGAACATGAGTGAGCCTGCAATGAAGTGGTTCTGGCATGGCGATGTTTATATCACCATGGGCGAGAAAGTCGATTCCACCGCTTACGCATTTCGTGTTCAGTATAAGGCGTATGCGCGCTGGATCTGGTTTGGTGGGCTGTTCTCCATTATCGGCGCTTTGCTCTCATTGACTCATCGTAAAAAGAAAACCGTTAAGGCGTCACAGTATGCATAACAGCGTTCGTAACAAGCTAATTACTCTAATTGCCTTAGCATTGATTGTGGTGCTGGGATTTGTCTTTGCGCTTGATAATAAGCAGCAATCGACCATGGTGTCTGAACAACAAAGGGCATTTCCAGAATTTACATCGAGTGCGTTAGTGAATAGTGAAGGCGTCAGTGGTCAGCAGAAAGTTACGCTTACTGATGTCACGCAGCACCCTTATCAACTGGTTAATGTATGGGCATCTTGGTGCGGGATATGTAAAACCGAACATTCATTTTTGCTTCAACTTCACGATAAAGGCATTCCCATCGTTGGGCTCAATTATCGAGATAACTCTGGGGCTGCGATTAACGTGTTATCGAACGATGGCAACCCGTACTTAACCGTGATCAGTGACCCTCAAGGCAAGTTAGCGTTAGAGTTGGGCGTAATCGGCACACCTGAAACGTATTTGGTTGATGCCAATGGCCAGATCATTAAAAAGCTATTGGGCGTGATTAATGAAATGGTATGGAAAGATGAGCTTGCGATGTATTTTGATGGTGTGAATGGATGATGAAGTCTCTAATACAAACCTTGTTTATGCTGTCAGCTCTTTTAGTGATTAGCCTTTCAACCATGGCTGAAGATCTGTTTACTGCCAGTAATACAGAGACGAGTATTCAAGTTGAACTGTTTGAGTTTGAAAACCCAGAACAACAGCAGCGCGCTATTACATTGGCAAAAACCCTACGTTGCCCGCAATGCCAGAATCAAAACCTGATTGAGTCGAACTCTCCAATTGCAAAAGACTTACGCCTCGTTGTATTCAATATGGTGAAAGCAGGGAAGAGTAATAGTGAAATTACTCAATATATGACGGAAAGATTTGGTGAGTTTGTACTTTATAAACCGGCAATGACGGCTTCAAATCTATTACTTTGGTTGCTACCGAGCCTATTACTTCTCTTATTTATATATTTATCAGTAAAAAGTGTTAGGAAGAGCTCATAAAAATTGTGTATTACTGTTTACCAACTGACCTGTATTTTGTAACATTAACCGATTATAAAGGCTAAGCACTGCTATATAAGGATGTATCTGTGGATAACGTAATCTCAAATTTAAAGAAAGAGTTCCATACTCATGTCCAGTCAGATAAATGGGCAGAGAGATACAGTGCTAAGTCGAGCATTTCTACGCTTACGCAAGAAGAGCTAACCGAATTAGAGAATGCTTGGGTGCAACTTGTCATCTGGAAGCAAACTCAAGTAAGTTGAGCGTTCTGTAAAAAAGTGTAGTTTTAGCCGCAACTGTTTAATTTATAACCCCATGTTGGTCATCCCAATGTGGGTTTTTTTCTTACTTGAAAAATAATTGTTATATTATAACAATTTGTACAAGGTCGACCTTGAAAAAAATTGTTAACAGCCTCATAGTGTCTATCATTAGATAGTTAGCTACAAAATATTGCCTAGACATATAATGTAGCGTCGTTAAATACATCGAATTTTCAAGTGAGTATAGCTATGGCGGAAGTGCGTGCCAGAATAGATTTCAAAGTAGGGGTAACAAGCAGTATAGATGCTGAACTTCTGTCTTTTCATGGATTGAAAACAGATAAAGAGCATGTTGCTGTGATATTTAAATCAGCAGACAAGACACAAGACATACCTCTTGTTCGTATGCACTCTGAGTGCCTGACTGGTGATGTTTTCCATTCTTCTCGCTGTGACTGTGGCGAGCAGTTAGACGAAACCATTAGAATTATGGGTGAGACGGGTGGGGTGATCCTTTATCTTCGCCAAGAAGGTCGTGGTATTGGCTTGTACAACAAAATCGATGCGTACCGTCTGCAAAGCGAAGGCATGAACACCTATGAAGCCAACAACCACCTAGGTTTTGGCGATGACCTACGCGATTTTACTGAAGCTGCTGAAATGCTACGCGCCTTAGGTACTACAAAAATCCGCTTAGTCACCAACAACCCTAAGAAGATCAATGAGCTAAAATCTTTTGGTATTGAGATTGAAGAAGTGGTGAATACCTCTGCTCATATCAAATCGGGTAATGAAAGCTACCTGAAGGCAAAAGTCTCACACGGTAAGCATAATCTGGATATCTGATTAGCCTCTTTGTTACGCTTAACATAAAAATGTTTAAAGACCTCACATATGTGAGGTTTTTTTGTATTTATCTTGCAATAAAATTGTAAGTTTGTATTATTTCAATCCGTAGTGCAAATGATAATGGTTTGCACTATTACTACGAATAATAATTTAAAGCTCAACAAGGATGCTTCATGACCATTAAATCTTTAGTGACAAAAGCCGTAACTTCGTCACTCCTTTTTGCCTCTGCTTCTTCTTTCGCAGCAGTAACTCAAGATCAAGTTGTAGAACATTACGCAGATATTGCGCATGCAGTGTTTGCAGATTCAGTAATTACAGCAAAAGCGTTGAACTCTTCTATTGATACCTTCTTAGCTTCTCCTTCTGCTGGCAACTTCGAACAAGTAAAACAAGCTTGGCTTGAGTCTCGCGTACCATACCAACAGTCAGAAGTTTTCCGCTTCGGCAACGCTGTTGTTGATGATTGGGAAGGCCAACTGAACGCATGGCCACTAGATGAAGGCCTGATTGATTATGTTTCGACTGATTACCAATATGAACTTGGTAACGAAGGCGCTAGCGCAAACATCGTGGCTAACAAGACTTTCCAAATTGGTCAGACTACCGTTGATGCAACCAACATCACCCCTGAGCTAATCGCAGACTTGAACGAGATCGGTGGTTCTGAAGCGAACGTAGCGTCTGGCTACCACGCAATTGAATTCCTACTTTGGGGCCAAGATTTAAACGGTACAAACAGCGGTGCAGGTGAGCGTGCTTACACTGATTTCGTTGTTGGCGCTGAGTGTACTAACGGCAACTGTGACCGTCGTGGCGCATACCTAAAAGCATCTGCTGAGCTACTTATCCAAGACCTAGAATGGATGGAAAAGCAGTGGGCTGAAGGCGAGAAAGGCAACTACCGTCAAGAGCTTCTTTCAGAATCTAGCGAGAATGGTCTTCGTAAAATGCTGTTTGGCATGGGTTCACTGTCTCTAGGTGAGCTAGCGGGTGAGCGTATGAAGGTTGCACTAGAAGCAAACTCTACTGAAGACGAGCACGATTGTTTCTCTGATAACACGCACAACTCTCACTACTACAACGAGCAAGGCATCTACAACGTTTACACGGGTCTATACAAGCGTGAAGACGGTACTCTGCTTTCCGGCCCAAGCTTGTTCGACCTAGTAGAGCAAAAAAATGAGCAAGCTGCGAAAGAGATTCAAAAGCAGTTTGACCTAGCACGTGCACAAGTAGGCGAATTAGTAACGTCTGCAGAGAAAAACAACCAGCACTTCGATCAGCTAATCGCTGCTGACAACGCTGCGGGTAATGCACTAGTAAACAAAACAATTGTTGCGCTAGTGTCTCAAACAGCGGCTATTGAGCGTGCTGCGGGTGTGATTGGCATTGATAGCCTAAACCCAGACACAGCGGATCACGAGTTCTAAGAACCCGAGCCGACACAAATGTAAGGGCTCTGATTGAGCCCTTAATTGTTTGATCCTCAAGAAAGCCACACCCACATAAAAACTAAAATCAAAAACACAGCAAGGCAATGTATGAAGTCGTATCTCTCAGCCTCACTATTAACCGCACTGTTTTTCGTATCTCCATTACACGCTCATGAAACCTACTCTGGCGGCAAAACGACCGTGAAGAAAGAAGGAGCGAACGCTTTTTCCCTTCCCGCAGCCAATCTACCAATGAGTAAGCGCTTGGATTTCAGCGTAGGTAATAGCTTCTTTAGAAACCCTTGGGTTCCTGCACCGTCATCAACCGATGCTCGTGATGGGTTAGGACCACTATTTAATACTAACGGCTGTCAAAACTGCCACATCAAAGATGGTCGTGGTCACGCGCCAGAAGAAGGAGATGAGAACGCAGTATCCATGTTGGTTCGTTTAAGCATTCCGGCTGAAACGCCTGAGCAGCGACAAGCCTTCATTCGAGATGGTGGAATTCCAGAGTCGACGTACGGCGGTCAGCTACAAGATTTTGCGCTTCAAGGTGTAAAACCAGAGGGCAAAGTGAACATTAGCTACACGGATGTTCCTGTTGAATTCAAAGACGGCACCGTCGTTACTCTGCGTAAACCCACTTTAAATATTACTGAACTTGCTTTCGGCGAGATGCATCCTAAGACCGAGTTTTCAGCTCGAGTGGCGCCGCCAATGATTGGTCTTGGTTTGCTTGAAAGTATCCCACAAGAAACGATTCTTGGATTTGCAGAGCAGCAATTGGCAGACAAACAGGGCGTGTCGGGTAAAGCCAACTATGTTCTTGATGTTCAAACCAATGAAATGGCGCTAGGTCGTTTCGGTTGGAAAGCCGGGCAGCCAAACTTAATGCAGCAAAACGCGGCGGCATTTAACGGTGACTTAGGCCTGACAAGCAGCTTATTTCCGAATGAAAACTGCACATCAGCGCAATCAACCTGTGATGATTTTCCAAATGGTGGCGAGCCAGAAGTCAGTGACAACATCTTAGATTTTGTTGAGTTCTATTCGCAGCATCTCGCGGTACCTGTTCGTCGTAATGTCGATAACCCAGCGGTTGTTCAAGGTAAAAATCTGTTCAAAGAGATTGGTTGTCAAAGCTGTCACCAAGCTGAAATTCGCACAGCAGAACGTGAAGGCTTACCTGCGTTGTCTAAACAGCTAATCAGCCCATATACCGATATGTTACTGCACGATATGGGAGAAGGCTTAGCCGACAATCGCCCAGAGTATCTAGCAAACGGTCAAGAGTGGCGCACCACGCCATTGTGGGGATTAGGCTATACCAAAGAAGTGAATGGTCACACCTTCTTACTTCATGACGGTCGTGCGAGAAATGTTATGGAAGCTGTGCTTTGGCATGGCGGTGAAGCAGAAATGGCGAAACAAAACGTTTTAGATCTTAGTAGCAGCGAGCGTGAAGCACTATTGGCGTTTTTAAACTCGTTATAAGCTGAGTTGAATTCAGTTTAGTTAACGGCTAATGACTTAAGAAAGCCGCTATTAAACCACTTGGCACCGCTGAACTTGTAGCAATACGAGGCCAGCGGTCGTTTCGCATTTAATGAACTCATATAATTAAAAGAAAAATTAGGAAGTAAGGTAACAGCATGACACATAAATTTTTGTTAATGCCTTTGTCGGCATTAATTATGGCAGGCTGCCAATCATCGGGTGAGCAAGCCGCTTCATCTGAGGTTAACGGTGTGTCTTATCAAGCAGACACGACCGACCACATCAGTCGCAGTGTCTATCAACAAGAGTTTGATTCAGCGGTGCTATTCGCGAAGCAATCGAGCGAATTAGAAGCTCTGATGCAAGGTTACTGTGAAACGGATAACGTTGAGTTAGACGCTTTGAAAGATCAATGGCAGATCACAATGAACAGCTGGATGGCACTACAAGGCCAAGAAAGAGGTCCAACAGCAGCGCTTGAAGAGAGCTGGAATGTTCAATTCTGGCCAGACAAAAAGAACACGACGGGTCTTAAGATGCGTCAGTTAACTCAGCAGAACAAAGCTTGGACTCAAGACGAAATCGCGCAGCAGAGTGTGACGGTTCAAGGGCTAGGTGCGTTGGAGTGGTCTCTGTACGACGAGCAATCTCCATTACTGCAAGACAAAGCGTCTGGTTGTCTATCTTCACAAGCGATCGCACAAAACTTGGCAATGAAATCGGCCTCTATTGCTGAGGCATGGCAGGTTAACCCTTGGTTAGCGCTAGACGAGACTCGTTGGGAGTCTGAATACATCGCTTTATTGACCAACCAACTTGATTACAGCATGAAAAAGCTGAGTCGCCCGATGGCGAAAATTGGTCATCCGCGTCCTTACTTCTCAGAATCATGGCGTGCACAAACCTCGATGACTCAACTAAAAGCCAATGTAGCAGCACTTCAGAATTTGTACCTTGCCGGTGGCAATGGCCTAGACGGCTTGTTGAGAGAGAAGGGCTTAAACGACGTAGCTGATCGCGTTGCTGACCAGTTCACATTGACGCTAGATACTTGGCCTACAGACTCAAGCTTGTTTGAGTTATTGCAGAGCAAAGAGGGCTACCGCGAGGTGCTGACTCAATACAACAAACTAGAACGTTTGAAGTACCTGATTCATGAAGAAGTGGCGATAGAGCTTGGCGTGGTAATAGGATTTAATGCTACCGATGGTGACTGATACTACGCGAAGAACGCTACTCAAGGCTGCACTGGGTTGTGCAGCTGTTCCATTGCTTCCGTTTGGCTGCGCTAGCCGCTCTGGTGCTGTGAGCTCATCTAGTGAGCCTCAATTAATCGGTTGTGCGCTGAACGGGCGAGGCCAATATTCAGCGGTTGTGGCTGACGAATATGGAATGCCATTGAGTCAACTGCCGATCCCAGATCGTGGTCATGGCGTCGCAATCTGCCCAACCTCATCACATGCGGTGGTTTTTGCCCGTCGTCCTGGTGACTATTTTATGGTGTTTGACTACAAAAACGGTCAGCAGATCAAAATGGTGGTGAAAGGTAACAACCGCCACTTCTATGGTCATGGCGTTTACTCATTAGACGGCACACTATTGTATGCCACTGAAGGGAAAACCGACACCAGTCAAGGCGTGATTGGCGTTTACGATGTCGCGCAAGGCTATCGTAAGGTCGAAGAGTTCACTGGTTTCGGTATCGGCCCACATGAAGTGATCATCATGCCGGATGGTAATCTCGCGATCGGCGTTGGTGGCGTTCATACTGATGGTAGAACACCGAAAAACCTCGATTCGATGCTGCCGAGCTTGAGTTATGTTTCTCCTGAAGGTGTGTTACTTGATCAGGTTGAATTGTTGGATAAGAAGCTGAGCATTCGACATTTAGCCCATGATGGTGCTGAAACGGTACTTTGTGGCCAGCAATATCGTGGTGAACCAGATGAGTATCCTTCGCTATTGGCGATGCATACTAAAGGCGGCCAGTTTGAATCACTTAACGCAGAGCCAGAGCAATGGGCAAGGTTCAATCACTATATCGCCAGTATTGCGGCGTCAGATGATTGGATTATTGCGACTTCGCCAAGAGGCAACTGCTACGGTATTTGGTCTAAAGAAACCAAAGAATTAGTAGAACTGTCTGCATTATCTGACGCTTCTGGTGCTGTGCTGCTTGATGGTGAGTTTCGATTAAGCTCTGGGGCGGGAAGTGTGGTAAGCCAGAGCAAGCCTTATGAGAAATCAACTCAGCAATCATCGGTCCAGTGGGATAACCATTGGAGTTCAATCTGATTTATAAAGCCTCTTAAAAATAACATGCTTACTCTCATTTCTTTGCCATACTTATGAGATGGTTGGTGATGGAGTTAAGCATGTTCGCAAAATACTTCTGTGGATTATTAGTTCTAGTTTCTGTGCACGCATGGAGCTATACGAGTTCTGACGAGAGCCGATTTATTCCGGCTGATTCAGAGCTCTCTTTTATGCTGATTTATCCAGAGCTTACCCAGAGTATTTATCAAGACTCATCCCTGCCTATTCTTTGGGACTCACCTGAACTTGTTAAGGCGTTTGAATTTCAATTGTCGCTTCTCGAACAAGCTCAAATGGCACCACTCTTCGATCGACAACTCAAGCAAATTCGTCACTATCAATCCCATGCTCAATGGCAAGAGTTGGACATATTACTCACCGATACTTTTATCTACTACCTGAGCTACGTTGAAAATGCGCCGCTTGCCGGTAAAGAGTGGTACTTCTCGGGCAAGCTGCATTCCAAATTACCTGCGCCTTCTCCGCATATTCTGATGAGATTAAAAAGCAGCGTTGCCAATGATTACTTATTGGAGATGGTGTTGTCTTACGCGCCGCCTGTTGGGGATTTTGACCAATTCAAAGCAACCTATTCGGTGTTAGAAACCGCCTCTGAACTCAATATTGAACGATATAGACAGAAAGGTTTGAAGCGCTTGGGTGACGAGCTTTCAGACAAAACGGTTCTTGTTGAGCGCATTGCTTTGGTTGGTGTTGATACCTCGATGATTGCGGTCGATTTACCCGAGTTCGATCGAGATCTGCAAACGGCGATTAAATCATTTCAGCGCATGCACGGCCTTACAGACGATGGGATCGTCGGGCCAGATACGATCAAATGGATCAATATGAGCTTTGATGCTCGATTGACTTCATTGGCTCTGAATGCCGAGCGTGTTCGTTTGTGGCCTAGAGACAGAGACTCTCTCATCGTCGTCAATGTCCCTAGTTTTGATATGAAGTATTGGGAAGATGGTGAAGAGGTCTTTGAGTCCAAAGTTGTCGTGGGCAGAAAGTCGCGAAAAACACCGCTTTTAGAGATAAATCTCGATTCGGTCATCCTAAACCCGACTTGGAATGTGCCATGGAAAATCATGGTCAAAGACATCTTGCCTAAGGTGAAAGCGGACGAAAGCTATCTAGATACACACAACTTCCAAGTGATTGACGGTTGGCGCACTATGGAGACGGTCGACACCACTGAGATCGATTGGCAGACCATCAATTTCAATTCTTTCCCATATCGAATGCGTCAGCAGGCAGGCTCGCGTAATGCATTAGGTTTGTACAAGTTCAACACACCTAACAAGCGAGCGATCTATCTGCACGATACGCCAAGCAAAGGTCTGTTTAATGACGACTTCCGTGCTTATAGCTCCGGCTGCATACGTGTTGAACATGCAGAGGAATTGGCTGAGTTGTTGTTTGCTACCAAGGTAAGGAAAGTACCGAACCAAAATGATGATCTTGCTCCGAATACTAAGGTGCGACTCAAGAAGCGAATCCCCGTACATATCATTTATCAAACCGTATTGTTTGAGGAAGGGGGCATACAGTATCGTGGTGATATCTACCAATATGATAAAGAGGGCGGTTGATTGAAATATGGTCAAGAAAGGTGATCTTGACTGAAAAATGACAACCAAGCTTCTATTGATAAAATTATAATGAGTATCAATAACTAACCGTGCAAAGGTTACAAATACTAACGTTTTGCACGGTTTTTGTACGTTGACGCAGCAAATTCCATTATGTATCGTGCATTTTTCGTTCGATCTAATTGGTTTTTTTGCTGTATGTCTCAAAGTTTATTTTCACGCCGTCAGTTTCTGACTTACGCTGGTGGTACTGCTGTAGTCGCCTCTCTTACTCCTTCTATCGCTTTCGCTTCATACCCGGATCAACCAAGAACGATTAGCATGAACAATCTTCACACTGGTGAACGATTAGAGACTTGTTATTTCGATGGCACTAACTATGTTGGTGACGAGATGGCACGCCTTAGCAAACTGTGCCGTGACTTCCGCCGCAATGAGATTCATCCAATGGATAAGAACCTGTTTGATCAGATCACTCAGATTCAAAATGTACTGGGTATTCAAAAAGAAGTTCAAATCATCTCTGGCTACCGCTCTCCAGCAACCAACGAAGCGTTGCGCTCTAAGTCGAGTGGTGTCGCTAAAAAGAGCTATCACATGCTTGGTAAAGCGATCGATTTTCGTATCGATGGTGTTGATTTAAAGGAACTGAGAGACGTAGCTAAAAGTCTGCAAGCAGGTGGTGTTGGTTATTACGCTCGTAGTAACTTCATCCACATTGATACTGGTCCAGTTCGCAGCTGGTAGAGCTAAGCTGAGTTATTGAGTGATACGGTAGGCACTTGTCAAAGTAGACATCCAATGTCATAGTTTGCCCAAATTTCAGTTTGTTCTAATAATTCGGTTTATTGCTGCTCAGTTTGTTGCTGTTTAGTTTGTTATTGTTGGGTTTGTTGCCAATAACATAGCGATATTCGAGTTGTTCACCAGATTCGCTCTTTAAGGTTTGTATATGTCTCTTAAGTATCAAGTTGTACCTGTTACCTCTTTTTCTCAGAACTGCTCGATTGTGTGGTGTGATGAAACCATGGAAGGCATCGTTGTCGATCCGGGCGGTGATGTTCAACAACTCGCGGCTATCATTGAAGAACTCGGTGTTAAGGTTGTGAACTTGGTACTGACGCACGGTCACTTAGATCATGTTGGCGGTACGGTACCACTTGCTGAGATCTTGAAGGTTGAAATTGTGGGCCCGCATAAGGCAGACAACTTCTGGCTACAAGGTCTAGAGAATCAAAGTCAGATGTTTGGTTTCCCACTGTGTAAAGCTTTTGAACCAAACACTTGGTTAGAAGAGGGCGACAAAGTCACTTTTGGTAATCAAGTGATTGATGTGATTCACACGCCGGGCCACACGCCAGGTCACGTTGTATTGTTCAGTGAGCAAGCTCGTTTAGCGTTTGTGGGTGATGTGTTGTTTAACGGCGCAATTGGCCGTACTGACTTCCCACAAGGTGACTTCAATACGCTTATCGCTTCAATCAAGACTAAGCTTTGGCCACTAGGCAGTGACGTAACATTCGTTCCGGGCCATGGTCCTGAATCGACATTCGGTCGCGAGCGTGCATCAAACCCGTTCGTCGCAGATGAAATGCCTCTGTACTAATTAAATCTTTGATTTTCCAACCGATTATTTGTGTCGATTGATTGAAAATGAAGCTTAGCTTTTGTCCTGAAAGCTAAGCTTTTTTATTGTGTGTGAACTTACTGGTAAACCTTAATCAGAAAGACGTTCAGCGGCAGCCAAGTAGCGTCGAGCCAGCCCCACAAACTCTTCTCCACTCATATTCAAATCATGGGTTGATATGAAAATGTCATAACCGTGGAAGCCCCTTTGATATTTCATTCTGTTGGCAAGCATCGCCTGCAATCCAGAATAGTTTTTAATCACCGCGTTTGGACTGTTTGTCTCATTCGGTGAATCAAGGTTGTCCTGTGATTGGTTATCGTTGAAATTCACGTTGTCGGTATTCTGCGACTCTTTGTATTGGCTTAGTTCGACACAGCCACTTTCAGTACAACGCGCATGGTAATGCGATGAGTCGAGAACCATATCCTCAAAGTTGGACTCTTTGCCTGCTTGTTTGGCTCCTAAGTACAAAAGTGCTCGTTGGCTGAGCAATAATTCACAAGTTATTTTAGGGCAAATCGAATCGAGGTAGGGCGAGTAATCTTTTACTTTAATTCCGACCCAGGGCAGAGGTTGATGCCAACCATCTTGTTCATAAGTGCAAAGACCAATTTTTTGGATGTTACTCCATTTTAAAACCCAACCCCCTTTGTAAAAGTGCTGCTGAAAATGAGTCGGGGTAAGTGTGAACATCACTCGGCTGCGCAGCATCAAATAGTAGCCAGTTCCCAGAAGCGCAATACTGCAAAAAGCACCCACGATCAGTAACTTTGGATTGTCACTGTAGAGCGAAACGATCAAGCAAATGAAGCCTAAAATAATGGCGAGGATACGGTACGAGCGAGTGAATGAAGGCAAAGAGAAATTACTAAGGTGACGAGTGTCCATAGGTAACACCAAGTTTTCATATTTTTGTCTGGATGGATAACCAGTGTATATGACCCTGAATTGATAAGTCGATGTTTAAATAATAGACGCTAGTAGACAATATCGGTATTTTTCGTCGACTTTCGACGCTTCACTCTACAAATAGCTCCTGTTTTTTGGTATAAATCGCGCTTCAAATTTTCACCACTGCGAAAAGAGCAGTGAACTGGAGAAATATTCAATGAGACTTGCTCATAAGCGTAAGGTGCAGGCTAAACTGCAGAAACGCACTAAAGCGGCTGTAGTTAAAGCAGTGGCAACGCCGAAAAAAGCGAAGCCTGTCGCAGAGAAAGTTGTAGCAGAAAAAACTGTAGCAGCAAAACCAGCGGTAGAGAAAGCAGTAGCAGCAACTAAAGAAGTTGCAGTAGCACTGACTCCTAAGCAACAACAAGTTCTAGACATCGTTGTTAGCAATGCTGAAGGCATTAACCCTAAAGGTATCGGCCTAGAAGCTGGTCAAGAAGACGCGAAAGCAGCTTCATGGGCAACAGGCGCATTGAAAAAACTTCTTGAAGAAAACCTAGTAGCGAAAGAGCAGCTAGCAGGTAACAAGGTTATCTACAAAGCTATCTAATCCTGTGGGATTACATTCGCTTCGTTAAGTTTTTAAGCCTCGATTTTCGAGGCTTTTTTGTATCTGGCACATTATGCCAAGTCCGAGCCCAAATCCAAGCCTAAACCTAGGCTCTATAATCTCAATTCCAATTCGATATACGGCTTAACTGATTAGTGTTGTCTCGTGTCAGAGCTTCGAATCAGCAAGCACTAAATTAGGGCGTTAGCTAGGTAGATCAAGAGAGCAAAGCCTTGATTTTTTTCCCTAAAATACAGCAATGAATAGAGCTTCATCACGAAATGGCAATCAATTGTTAAGAGTATTTAATTATTAATACTTAGGTATTTATCAATACGCATTGCCTTGGTGAATATCCAAACTCCTTTGAAATCGACACTATTCAATCATCTCCTACGTAGTTCTACTTAATCCTTTGGTCTAATACGTAACTTTGTTAACGCCATGCGTGCGTGCTCTCCCTGATATCTTGTTGCCTCATCACGGTGCACTCTTATGTTGAATCATAAAAAATGCTCATAGAAAGAGTGTTAACCCAACAAAGGACGTGAACATGAGTCTCATTTCTAACTCCCTCACACGAGTTTTTAAAAACGTTGCAGTAACTGCTGCGGCTTGTTTAGCTTTGGTCGCTACTGGTGCTACAGCCGCTGATAAGGTTTACCGTTTAAAACTTGCGGAAACTTGGGGACCAAACTTCCCAGTTTTCGGTGATGCAACCAAAAACATGGCGGCGATGGCTGAGAAGATGTCGAATGGTCGACTGCAAATCAGAATCGATTCAGCAAACAAACACAAAGCACCTCTTGGCGTTTTTGACATGGTTAAGTCTGGTCAATACGACATGGGTCACTCAGGCTCTTACTACTGGAAAGGTAAAGTTCCAAACACTCTTTACTTCACTTCTATGCCTTTCGGTATGACGCCAGCAGAACAATACGCGTGGTTCTATCACGGTGGTGGTATGGAGTTAATGGAGCAGGTTTACTCTCCACATAACTTGATGTCTTTCCCTGGTGGTAACACGGATATCCAGATGGGGGGTTGGTTTCAAAAAGAGATCAACAGCGTTGAAGATCTACAAGGTCTGAAAATGCGAATCCCGGGCTTTGCAGGCGAGATTCTTGCTGAGCTAGGTGCTAAACCGACGAACATTGCCCCAGGTGAACTTTACACGTCTCTAGAGCGTCGCACGATTGATGCACTAGAGTGGGTAGGTCCATCGCTGGATTTACGAATGGGCTTCCACAAAATCGCGCCTTACTACTACACAGGTTGGCACGAGCCGGGTTCAGAGCTTCAATTCCTAGTGAACAAGCGTACATGGAACAAGCTGCCTGAAGACCTACAAGAAATCTTACGTGTTGCAATGCGTACTGCGGCTTACGACATGTACACACAAGCAACGCACGAAAGTGGTAAGAACTGGGTTTCAATGAAGACAGAATACCCAGATGTACAAGTGAAAGATTTCCCACCAGAGGTTATGTCTGCTCTGAAAGAAGCGAACGATCGCCTACTGGCTGCACATGCTGAGAAAGATGAGCTAGCAAAAGAGATTCAAGCTTCACAAGCAAGCTACCTAGAGCAAGTACGTTCATGGACGGATATTTCACATAGAGCTTATCTAAATAGCCAAGCGAAATAATCGACAGTTGTTGAACTGAATCTAAATGAACCCGAAGCTTTTCTTATTGAGTATTTAAGAGTGAATAAGCCGAGGGTTCATTTAAAACATAATAACTAAGCAGGATAAATCCTGTATTACGCTCAAGAACCTTTTCTACGTCCTACAGCTCGTTACCTCAGCTGCGCGATGTCTTTTCAAATTCCATGGAGTCGGGAATGCGAAGTCTAATTTATATTGAACGCCTGTTTAATCGTATCGGTGACGCACTGGGATGGCTTTCCAGTATGTTGTTTATTCTACTTATCGCCAACGTTGTGTATGACGTTGTCATGAGATATGCCTTCAACGATGTCTCTATCGCTTTCCAAGAGATGGAGTGGCACCTCTTCTCAGCCGTTTTCCTATTAGGTGTTCCTTATGCCATCAAGGCTGGTGGTCATGTGCGAGTGGATGTGTTCTACGAGCAACTGAGCTTCAAGGCACAAGCGATTATTGACCTGCTCGGCACGCTTATCTTTCTACTTCCGTTTTGCCTGCTGGTGGCTTGGTTTGGTATCGATGTTGCCAAAGAGAGTTATGAACTGGGTGAAACCTCAGGCGATCCCGGTGGCCTGCCGTATCGCTGGATCATCAAAGCTATGATCCCGCTGTCATTCTTTTTGATGGCACTCAGTGGCGTAGGTTTGATCCTGCATTCACTGAATAAGATTTTTAATCCGCATCTTATCCATGCAAACAATATTCATACAAAAAACAAGTAGAGGCTGAACATGATTGGAATAGTAATGTTTTTCGTAGCCTTGTTTGCGCTTTTACTTGGCTTCCCAGTGGCGTTTACCTTTGGTGGTATCGCGTTAATCTTTGGTGTTTGGGCTGAGGGCATTGAAATGTTTGCCTTCATGCCATATCGAATTCAATCCATTATGGAAAACACGGTTCTGATGGCCGTTCCATTGTTTGTTTTTATGGGGCTCGTTCTACAAAAGACCAAGCTTGCTGAGCAGTTGCTTGAGTCTATGGGGCGACTGTTTGGCGGCGTTCGTGGTGGTATCGCGATTTCAACCGTATTAGTAGGTTCACTACTTGCGGCTTCTACTGGCGTGGTTGGTGCTTCTGTTGTTGCTATGGGACTTATCTCCCTACCTGTAATGCTCAAGTACAATTACGACAAAGGCTTAGCCTGCGGCACTATTTGTGCGTCTGGTACGCTAGGGCAGATCATTCCACCCTCCATCGTATTGATTCTATTGGGTGATGTTCTAGGTGTTCCTGTAGGCGACTTGTTCCAAGCGGCGATTTGGCCGGGCGTGATGCTGGTCGGCGCGTACATCGTTTATATCTTGATATACGCAAAGCTACACCCTGAAGCGGCTCAACCTATTGAACGTGATGACTCCATCAGCCGTAAGCAGGAAGTGTTTAATGCACTGAAAGCGATTCTTCCGCCTCTAGCGTTAATCATTGTTGTACTGGGCTCTATCTTCGCAGGTGTTGCTACGCCAACAGAGTCAGCCGCATTAGGTGGCGCGGGTGCGATGATACTTGCACTGCTTTACGGTCAATTTAGTTGGTCGATGGTGTACGAGGCGTCGAAAGAGACGGTGAAAGTAACGGCGATGGTATTTGCTATCTTGTTGGGTGCAACGGCATTCTCAATGGCGTTTACCTACACTGGTGGCGACTATCTGGTTGAAGAGTGGATGCTACAACTGCCAGGTGAAAAATGGGGCTTCCTGATCATTACCATGCTGGTGATTCTGATTCTGGGTTTCTTCATCGACTTCGTAGAGATCTGTTTCATCATCGTGCCGATCATTGCGCCAGTTGCTGAACTGATGGGCATCAACATGACATGGTTCGCTATCCTTATTGCGATGAACCTACAAACTTCCTTCTTAACGCCGCCATTTGGTTTTAGTTTGTTCTATTTAAAAGGCGTAGCACCGAAAGGCGTGACGACTAAGGACATCTACCGAGGTGTGATGCCGTTCATTCTGATTCAAATCCTCGTACTTGGATCACTTCTCGCTTTCCCATCTTTCTATGGAATGTGAGTGAAGCCAAGAATGTGAATGATATGTTTCGACGGCTATCTATAAATTGCTAAAGTAAAACGGCTTATTGATGTTCAGTAAGCCGTTTTTTGTGAGGGAAAGGAATGCCTCTAAAAGCCAAGCTGATTTTGCTGACGTTGCTCCCGTTGCTGCTGGTAACGGCGAGTATTAGTTGGATCTCGCTGCACCAGACTAAGACGTTAGGCGCTAAAGAAGTCGAGATCTTTAGAGACAGCCTAATCAAGTCGCGTGAAAACGCCCTCAAAGACACGGTTGATCTCGCGTTCGACGCCATAGAACACGTCTATAACGATCCAAATATCCAAGAAGCCCAAGCCAAAAAAAAAGTTCGAACCATATTGTCTAAACTTAGATATGGCTCTGATGGGTACTTCTTCGCATACGATCGCCTCGGGACCAACTTGGTTCATCCAATTCAGCCAGAATTGATAGGCCAAAACCTACTCCAACTGCAAGATGAAGATGGCGATTTTCTGATAGAGGCTCTGTTAAGAGAAGCGCAAACCGGAGGCGGGTTTCACCAGTATTTGTGGCAAAAACCGTCGACGGGTGAGGTGGTGTCTAAGCTGAGCTACGCCGCTTGGTTAGAGCGTTGGGACTGGATGATTGGCACCGGCTTGTATATTGAAGACGTACACCAAGAAGTGGCTTCGATGCAGGCTGCGATAAATAAGAATATTGAAACCACGTTCTTTTCGATTGTGGTGATTTTGAGCGTAACGGTCGCGGTCATCATCGTGCTGACCTTGGCTATTAACATGCATGAACATCGGATTGCTGATAACAACTTAAAGGAGCTGGCGCATAAGACGGTGATGTTCCAAGAAGACGAGAAGAAGCATCTAGCGCGTGAGTTGCATGATGGTATTAACCAATTATTAGTGTCGAGTCGTTGCCATTTGGAACTGCTCGGTAATAAGCTACAAAATGAAGACCTTAAAGCACATTTGAATAAGTCGCAGCATTCACTGATGCGAGCGATCGAAGAAGTGAGGCACATCTCGCATCAACTTCGTCCAAGTTCATTGGATGACATAGGCTTAGAAGCGGCATTGTCTTCATTACTGTTAGATTTTCAGGCGCACTCGGGCATAGAAGTCGAGACCATGTTTGCTACTCAACCTGGTAAGTTAAAATCAGAGGCGGCGACGACCCTATATCGAGTCGTGCAAGAGTCGCTGAATAATATAGAAAAACATGCACAAGCGACCAAAGTAACGGTTATCGCTCAGCAAATTGGTAATGTGTTGCAACTACTGATTCAAGATAACGGTGTCGGTTTCAACACCTATAAAGCGATGGAAAAACGAGGGATCGGGCTGCGTAACATGAGAGAGCGAGTGGAGTTCATCGGTGGTGACTTTGAATTGATGAGTGAGATTGGCCTCGGAACGGAAATTACAGTGTTACTGACACTAGAGGGATTAATGAATGAGTGAAGTTATTCGAGTTGTGATTGCTGATGATCACCAAGTGGTACTGGATGGCTTTATGGCGAGATTGGAACTCGAGCCAGATATTAGCGTGATAGGTACCGCCAGCAATGGACTAGAAGCGGTAGAGGTCGTTAAGTCTCTGCGCCCTGATGTGGTGTTGATGGATATCAGCATGCCTATCATGAATGGCATTGATGCCACCCATCTGATTAAAGAAGAAGACCCAGAAGCCAAGGTACTGATGCTGACCATGCATAACAACCGTGAATACATCATGAAGGTGATGCAGTCGGGTGCTGTCGGTTACATGTTGAAAGAGATTTCGGCTGAAAAAATGGTACAGGCAATCAAAACGGTCAATCAAGGATCGACCTATTTCTGTGAAAAAGTCACGCAGAATTTGTTTACTCAGCCGATTACTCCCACGCCATCTGTCAAGAATCCATTGAGCAGACGTGAAGAGGCTGTGCTGAAATTAGTCGCAAAAGGGGAGAGCAGTAAAGAGGTCGCAAAGGCGCTGAATATCAGCTATCGAACGGTAGAAACCCACAGACAAAACATCAAGCATAAACTGGATATTCACTCTACGGCAGAGCTTGCTAAGTACGCTGTCAATTCGGGGCTTGTGGAGTAATCGTACGCTAAATAACGTTAAATGTGTAATTTACGCCTCCTTTATGGAGGTTTTTTTAGTATTTTTGCGACAGGTTGATATTCTTCTTTTCGAAATTTAAGCGCCGAATGCAATGTTGCAAACTGTGCGCTGCAAATTAGAGAGGAAGCATGGAGCCTGTAAAAGATAGGTATAGTATTGAAAATACCGATTATACAGTAGGACAAGATAACGTTCAGAAATGGGGTTTTGATGTTCATAACCCAGTATTTGGAATCAGTGCAGGGGCGATCATTATCTTCCTGTTGGCACTTCTAGTCGCAGACCCTGAAACCGCAAAAGCGGCGCTTGATGGAATCAAATGGAAAGTCATTGGTAACTTCGATGGTTTCTTCATGTGGGCAGCAAACATCTTCGTAATTTTCTGTTTTGCCCTCATTGTCTCCCCGTATGGCAAGATACGTATTGGTGGCAATGATGCCAAAGCAGAGCACTCAAACCTATCTTGGATGTCGATGTTATTCGCCGCAGGAATGGGTATTGGCTTAATGTTCTGGGGTGTTGCTGAGCCAGTAGCTTATTTCACTGGCTGGTATGAAACACCACTAGGTGTTGAAGCTTACTCTCCTGAAGCGGCGAAGTTGGCTCTTGGTGCAACCATCTACAACTGGGGTCTGCACGGTTGGGCGATTTACGCGGTTGTTGCTCTAGCGCTTGCCTTCTTCACCTTCAATAAAGGTTTACCTCTATCAATCCGCTCTATTTTCTACCCTATCTTGGGTGATAGAACTTGGGGTTGGTTTGGTCATATTGTTGATATCGTCGCTGTGCTTGCAACGCTATTTGGCCTTGCAACTTCATTGGGCTTAGGTGCTCAACAAGCGACCAGTGGTATTAACCATGTATTTGGTACCGATGGCGGTATTGGCATGCAGCTGATTGTTATCGCAGTGGTTACTTTCTTAGCGACAATGTCCGTGGTTCGTGGCATCAACGGTGGTGTAAAGCTTCTGAGTAATGTGAACATGCTGGTTGCTTTGGGCTTACTTATCTTCGTTACCATCGCTGGTGGCATGGCGGGTATTAAAGCAATCCCAACCGCGCTAATGGGCTACATTGAAAACTTCATTCCCTTAAGCAATCCTCACGGTCGTGATGACGCAACGTGGATGCAAGGTTGGACGGTATTCTACTGGGCGTGGTGGATGTCTTGGTCACCATTCGTAGGCATGTTCATCGCTCGTATCTCTAAAGGTCGAACGATTCGTGAATTCATCGTTGCTGTATTGTTCATCCCAACGACAGTAATCATCATCTGGATGGCTATTTTCGGTGGCATCGCGATTGATCAAGTGGCGAACAAGGTGGGCGAGATTGGCATGAATGGTCTACAAGATATTACACTTTCGCTGTTCCACACTTATGATGCGCTGCCAATGAGCTCTGTTTTATCTGTGGTGTCGATTGGCTTGATTATGGTGTTCTTTATCACCTCTTCAGACTCGGGTTCACTAGTGATTGATAGTATTACCTCTGGCGGTAAAGTGGATTCACCTGTTCCTCAACGGGTTTTTTGGGCGTTGATGGGCGGTGCGATTGCTGCGGTTCTATTGTGGGTTGGTGGCACAGAATCTATCCAAGCATTGCAAGCTGGAACGGTATCGATGGCGCTACCATTTGCCTTCATATTATTGCTTATGTGCCTAAGCTTATTGCTAGGTTTACGAACTGAAAATCAATTGGTTAAGCACCAAAATGCTTTGAGTTAAAAGTATTTTTGATAAAAAGGTCGACAGGGTCGACCTTTTTTTCGTCATAAACTTGAGTAATTACGTGAATGTTGTTTGAAATTCCATCGAACCGATTCTAGTTTACTGAAAACAACAAGTTAACCTGCTAAACTTCAGACATCCAAGTATTTGAATAATTGTGATAACAACTTGTACTGCTTGGATCGTTCGTTCGAGTTTTGACTAGGTCACAGGTAAATAAGGGATATTGAGGTTAATAGACCCTATTAATATTCCGTAGAGAGGGATAATGACTAAAGGTATAGATAAATACAGTATCGACAGTACGGATTACACTGTCGGTCAAGATAATGTCCAAAAATGGGGTTTTGATGTTCATAACCCAGTATTTGGTATCAGTGCGGGACTTATTGCTTTGTTCCTCATCGGTGTTCTGATTACAGATACCGCTTCAGCAAAGGCTGCACTAGATGGCGTTAAAGGCCAGATTATCAATTCGTTTGATTGGCTCTTCATCTGGTCGGGTAATATTTTCGTAATTTTCTGCTTAGGCTTGATTGTTTCTCCGTATGGTAAAATTCGCCTTGGTGGTGTTGATGCGACGGCAGATTACTCCTTTATGTCTTGGCTATCGATGCTGTTTGCCGCAGGTATGGGTATCGGTTTGATGTTCTGGAGTGTGGCTGAGCCTGCTGCTTATTATACAGGCTGGTACGAAACTCCGCTTAATGTTGCAGCGAATACACCAGAAGCGGCTAAGTTGGCGCTAGGTGCAACCATGTATCACTGGGGTCTGCATCCTTGGGCGATTTATGGCGTAGTAGCATTGTCACTTGCTTTCTTCTCTTACAACAAGGGGTTGCCGCTTTCGATTCGTTCTATCTTTTACCCAATTTTAGGTGATAGAGCTTGGGGTTGGGCGGGTCACATTGTTGATATTCTTGCTGTACTTGCAACGCTATTTGGTCTGGCGACATCGTTAGGTCTTGGTGCACAACAAGCGGCAAGTGGTATTCAGCATGTATTCGGCATTGAAGCGGGCCTAGGTCTGCAAGTTATTGTGATTACAGCGGTGACTTTATTGGCGGTAGTATCAGTACTTCGTGGTATTGATGGTGGCGTTAAAGTTATCAGTAACATCAACATGTTGGTGGCTTTCCTACTGCTTATCTTAGTGGCTCTAATCGGCTACGCGGTGACTTTAGGTTCTATCCCAACGACATTGATGGCATACATTGAAAACATCATTCCGTTGAGTAACCCTCACGGTCGTGAAGATGAAACGTGGATGCACGGTTGGACTGTATTCTACTGGGCTTGGTGGATCTCATGGTCTCCATTCGTAGGTATGTTTATCGCACGTGTTTCTAAAGGTCGTACCGTTCGTGAGTTCATCACAGCAGTACTGATTGTACCGACTACAGTGACTATCATTTGGATGTCAGTATTCGGTGGCATGGCGATTGACCAAATCGTGAATAACGTTGGTATTCTTGGTCAAGACGGCCTAACAGATGTATCACTAGCAATGTTCCAAATGTTTGATGCACTGCCGTTCGGGACTCTGCTTTCAATCATTGCGGTTGTATTGGTTCTAGTCTTCTTCATTACATCGTCTGACTCAGGCTCTCTAGTAATCGACAGCATCACCGCGGGTGGTAAAGTTGATACGCCTGTGCCTCAACGTGTGTTCTGGGCGTTCCTAGAAGGTGCGATTGCTGTGGCTCTATTGTGGGTTGGTGGTACTGAAGCAGTACAAGCTCTACAAGCGGGTGCAATCTCTACAGCATTGCCATTCACCATCATTCTATTACTGATGTGTGTGAGCTTGCTAATGGGTATGCGTACAGAAAAACGCTAGGCTTTATAAGCTGAAATCTACTGCAATTTATACGCAGTAGAACGGTAAATAATATGAAGGCAGAAGAGGAAACTCTTCTGCCTTTTTTGTTTCCTCTTTACCGTGTTTTCTTGTCTCTTTTAAGCATGTGAAGTGCGATAAAAATGTTAATAACCGTAGAGACAACACCGCCTTAAATTTGGCGATAAGCCAAGGATTTGACATTACTTAAGCTTATGGTTTGCTTAAAATTATATTCCAATATTAAATTGTGAAATCGCTCGAATTTAATACTAATATTGGGTAGTATGCGCGAGATTTCCCACCACTCGTGAAACTTTGACATGAAACTAACACTAAAGCAGAAGTTGATAGGCGCTAGCCTATCTGCTGTTGTCGTTATGGCTACAGCGTTGACTTGGTTGTCAGCAAACCAATTATTTGAACAGACTCGTAATGGCGTATACCTACGAGCTGAAAGCGTATCTGAAGCAGCATCTGAAGGTATTAAAAACTGGATTGATATCCGTACTGATATCGCATCAGCATTTAATGACTTTTCACGAGAGGATGATGTTGTTCCTTTCCTTAGACAAGCTCGTGTAGCGGGTGGCTTTGACGATATCTTTTTAGGTACTCCAGAAGGTGGAATGTACCGTTCACATCCTGAACGTAATCGTGCAGATTACGATCCTCGTCAACGTCCTTGGTACCAAGAAGCAAACGCTGCAGGTAAGCAAATCATTACTACGGCTTACCAAGATGCAATCACCAAAGCACTTCTAGTAACGATCGCAGAACCTGTTCGCCACAATGGCCAACTTGTTGGTGTTGTTGGTGCAGACGTACTGATCGACCAGTTGGTTAACGATGTAATCAGCCTTGATGTTGGTGACAACGCTTACGCAATGCTAATTGATGCCTCTGACGGCACATTTCTAGCACACCCAGATTCAGCACTAAGCTTGAAGCCGGTAAGCCAGCTTTCAAACGATATCTCTATGCCTATCATCGAAAACGCAGTGCGTACGGGTAGCATCGAGATCATCAAAGAGCGCGGCGCAGACAAGCTGCTTTACTTCACGAAGGTGCCTAACACTAACTGGATCTTCGCGGTTCAGATGGACAAAGCAACAGAAGAAGCGAACCACTCAACGCTACTTACTCAGCTGATCATCACTGCTGTCGTTATTACGCTCATCGTAATCGTACTCGTGTCTTGGTTAGTAAGCTTCCTATTCCGCGACCTAAACCGCGTTTCAGCAGCACTTGAAGAAATTGCTTCAGGTGAGGGCGATCTTACTCAACGCCTTGAGCCTAAGAGCGACGACGAAATTGGTCAGCTTGCAGCAAACTTCAACCGCTTTGTGGGTAACATGCACACCATGGTGATCAAGCTAAGCGAAGTATCTGCTGCGCTAGGCAACCAAGCACGTCAAACGGCTTCTCAAGCTGAAGAACGTAGTGCTCGTATCCAAATGCAACAAGACGAGATCAACATGGTAGCAACAGCCGTTAATGAAATGGCTGCAGCAACACAAGAGATCGCAGGTAACGCAGACCACACTGCACAGAACTCATCTGAAGCGGTTGGCGCGTGTGAGCACGGTACTGGTCAAGTGACACAGACTCAAAGCTCTATCCAAAACCTTGCTCAAGAAGTTCAAATCGCAACTAACGTGATTCTCGAGCTTGAAGAGCACGGCAACAGCATCAACGCTATCTTGTCTAACATTCAAGGTATTGCAGAACAAACGAACCTACTTGCACTTAACGCCGCTATTGAAGCAGCACGTGCCGGTGAGCAAGGTCGTGGTTTCGCAGTAGTAGCGGATGAAGTTCGAGTTCTGAGCCAACGTACACACGGTTCAACGCAAGAAATTCAACAAACGATTGAGTTGCTGCAAGGTACAACAGGCAAAGCGGTTAACATCATGAACGATAGCCGTACACTTGCTGAAACCAGTGTTGATGACGCGAACTCAGCGGCTGCAAGCCTAACGCAAATCCATGCTGCTGTTGAACGCATCAGTGACATGGCAACACAGATTGCTTCTGCTGCAGAAGAGCAAGCGTCAGTAACGTCTGAGATCACTCGTAACACTGAAGGAATCCGTGACGTATCTAACGAGCTAGCAGACGAAGCACACCAAGCTGCAGAGCAAGCTGCGCAGCTTTCTGAACTGTCTCACGAGCTAGAAAGCGAAATCAGCCGCTTCAAGCTGTAATCGAAGCCAATATAACAAAGCCCCGACTTAGGTTGGGGCTTTGATGTATCTGTACAATCTAGACTAACGAGTTATTTAAACTCAAACTTGCCCTTCATGATTGCCCAGTGGCCCGGGAATGAACATAGGAAAGAGTAGTCGCCACCGGCTGTCATTTTCTCTGTGCTGAAAGTGATTGAGGTTGACTCGCCACCACCGATAACACGAGTGAAGGCGTAAACGCGGCTGTCGTCAGGTTTTACGTAGTTATTGTCGATACCTGCCGACATACCATCGATGCCTACTGCTTGTAGCGACGCAGTGTCTGTTATAACGACGTTGTGACCCATTGATTGGGCTGGCATAGAACCAGTATGGTTTAGCGTCAGCTTCACTTCTTTACAGCTCGCTGGAACGCTTAATGTGTCAGTTGAAAATTTCATTTGATCACTAGCATCAATCGATACTTCACATTCCGAGCTCGCTTGAGCGGTAAAGCTAGCACCTACAAGCGCTATCGTTGTTGCGATTAATCGTAAAGACATACACTGTTCTCCATTATTTTAGGGGGAGGTTATTCCATGAGGTTGATCGATACGTATTATCCTAGAAAGATGATCATAGTAATGTGCTACGACTTGAATTGTGTGCAACTCGTTGCTTTGTAAATGGTAAGTTTTTGTAGGAAAGGGCAAAACTAATCAGCGCATGAACAACCGTTTAGGGGGGAATGGTTGCTCGAGACTAGAATCGCAGACAACAAAAAGCCCGAGCATAAACTCGGGCCTTGAATAGTTTTCTTTATAGCTTAAGGGGAAGCTAGATTGCCTGACGAAGTTGGAAATAACGTCCTTCTTCGTTTAACAGCTTCTCGTGAGAGCCGTTTTCAACAATCTCGCCTTGTTCAATCAGAACGATAGAATCCATCGATTCCAGACCAATCAAACGGTGTGTAATGAAGATAACCGTCTTGCCTTCGAAGTGCTTCTCGAACAGCGTCATGATGCTTTGCTCTGTTTGCTTATCTAAGCCTTCTGTTGGCTCATCAAGAAGCAGGATAGGGGCATCATGAAGGATTGCACGTGCAATACCAATACGGCGCTTCTCACCACCAGACAGTTGACGACCACCGTCACCCAACCAGCTATCAAGCGCGTTATTCTCCAGCAGCTTTTCTAGACCAACATCTTTTAGGATATTCGCTAAGTGATCATCGGTCGCTTCTGGTCTTGCAATCAACAAGTTGTCACGCAAAGTACCATTTAGAATGTCGACACGTTGGCTTACCACACTGATTGATTCACGAAGCTGTGATTCGTTCCACTGAGTCAGTTCAATGCCCGCGATTGAGATGTAACCCTTTTTAGGATCCCAGTAGCGAGTCAGAAGCTGAATCAGTGTCGATTTACCAGAACCCGTTTGACCAACAATCGCAACCTTGTGCGTGGCAGGGATCGTTAGGTCAACAGCGTTCAGAACACTGCGCTCAGAGTCAGGGTAGTTGAACGTCACGTTTGAGAACGTAATATCAAGCGGCTTGTTGATGTCGAGTTTCTCTTCAGCAAACTGAACTTCAGGTTCTGACAGAATCACTTCATTCAAGCGACGTGCAGAAGACAGAGTCTGACCTAAATGCTGGAACGCGCCTGCGATTGGCATCAATAGCTCAAAACTTGCCATGGTTGCGAACGCCATTAGCGCGATGAACGGGTCTGGAGCATTACCGCCCACGCCATCTGCCGCAAGCCAAAGCATAAGAACCAGCGTCAAACCGTTGAACAGCATTAGCGCTGCTGAAGCCATACCGGTTAGGTTAGCGTTCACAAACTGATTCGCCATCAGCTTGCGTTGCGTTTCTAGAATTGCATTGCGGTAACGCTCTTCAGCACCGAACAGAGTCAGTTCGCTGTAGCCTTCAATCCAATCTAGCGTGGTCACACGAAGATCCGCTTTGTTTTGTGTTAGCTCACCACCGTTACGTTTACCCAGCTTGTAGAACAAGATTGGCCAAACCAACAGCATGATAAGAAGGATAGAACCTAAGATTAAACCTAGTGAGCTATCGAACCACATTAAGAACAGAGTTAGGAAGAAGATCCCGAACACACCCACCGTCACAGGGCTTACTAAGCGCAAGTACACGTGGTCCATGGCGTCGACATCAGCAACCAAACGGTTGAGAAGGTCAGCGTCACGAAGGTTTGAAATACGACCTGGGATCAGCGGAGCCAGCTTCTTGAAGAAGAAGATACGTAAATCAGTTAACAGTTTGAATGTCGCATTGTGGCTCACAACACGTTCACCCCAACGACCCGCAGTACGGCTCATTGCCAAACCACGTACGCCACCACCCGGTAGCATGTAGTTGAAGGTTTCACGTGCAATCGTCAGGCCAGCAACCGCGGAAGCTGAAATAAACCAACCTGATAGCGTTAACAAGCCGATAGAAGCCGACAGAGTAGCAAAAGCCAATAGCATGCCTAGCGATAGGCCAAACCAATGCTTTTTATAGAGTTTCAGGTAAGGCAGTAAATCACGCATCTAAATTACCCTTATTATCTTGTTGAGCTAAGTTCGCGTTAAGCATCTCTTCGAATAAACCACCCGCAGTCGAAAGCTGAGAGTAATGACCTTGTTCAACCAGACCACCATCGCGCATAACCAGAATGTTATCGACCGATTGAAGCGGAGCGAGTTGGTGCGTCACAAGCAGGGCAGTGCGGCTTTCGATGTTGCTATTGATGCCTTTCATTACCAACTGTTCACTGCGAGTATCTAGGCTGGCAGTAGGTTCATCTAACAACCAGAATTGGCCGTCTTGAATCATTGCACGAGCCAAAGCCAAACGTTGAGATTGACCCACAGACAGGCCGCCAGAGCGATCAGAGATCATGTAATCCAAGCCGTGCTCATTTACGAATTCGTTAGCAAAAGACTGCTCAAGTGCGTTCTCGACAACTTGGTCAGTGATATCGTGCTTACCTAGAGTGACGTTGTCACGAATTGTGCCATGCAGTAGCAACGGGTTTTGACCAACCCAGCTAATGGTTTTACGCCAAGAGGCCAAGTCTAGGTCACGCAGTTCAACGCCATTGATTTTCAAGCTTCCTTCATAAGGCATGAAACCAAGAATGGCGTTGATCAAACTTGTTTTACCCGCACCACTTGGGCCAACTAACGCAGTCGATTGGCGAGTGTTCAAGGCGAACGAAATAGGGCCAACCAATTGAACACCTTCAGGGCTTAACACTTTTAGGTCGGTAGCTTCAATATTGATGCCTTGAGCCGGGTCGAGCTGAGTGTTGCCTGATTTAACCTTAGTGATGTCTGTTTCTAGGAACTCGACAATACTTTCGGCTGCGCCAACCGCTTGTTGTTTCGCATGGTAGAAAGTACCTAAGTCACGCAGAGGTTGGTAAAACTCTGGCGCCAAGATAAGGATAAACAAACCTGCGAATAGCGTAATGCCAACGCCGTAGTGGCCGAAGTTAAGCTCACCGATGTAGGTGAAACCAAAGTAAACCGCTGTCATTGCGATAGAGATCGACGTGAAAAACTCAAGTACAGCAGAAGACAAGAAAGCGATTTTCAACACATCCATGGTACGCGTTCTGAACACTTCAGATGCACCTTTAAGTACCTCTGTTTCAGCGTTGCTGCGATCAAATAAACGGATGGTTGTCATTGACTGCAAACGGTCGTAAAAGTGACCGGAAAGACGTTGCAGTGCTTTGAAGTTTTTACGGTTTGCATCGGCTGCTTTCATACCCACAAGTGCCATGAACATCGGCACCAGTGGAGCAGTAATCAAGAAGATCAGTCCTGCTGCCCAGTTTACTGGGAACACCACAACCAAAATAATGAATGGAATCATTACCGATAAAGACATCTGAGGTAGGTAACGAGAGAAGAAGTCTTGCATGTCCTCTACTTGTTCTAGCAACAGGGTTGCCCACGTACCCGCAGGTTTGCCTTTGATATAAGCAGGGCCTAATTCACGTAACTTATCAAGGATGAGTTGCCTTATGTAGACACGGATTTGTTCACCACAGCGATAACCTGCGATTTCACGTCCCCATGTACAGCCAGCACGGCCAACGACCGATAATGCCAAGCCTGCGAAATGACCAACCAGTTCAGATTTATCGACATTCTCGATGATCAGCTGGTGAAGAATAGAGGCGAGAAGAGCTGCTTGAGCAATTAAAAACACGCTTGAAAGTACGCCAAGGCTAATCGCAATCATAAGCCAGCGTTTCGCTAACTTACTCTGTTGCTTAAGCCACTTGTTCAAGCTGCGTTGTTTTTTCTTATCCATTATGAAGGCTTAATGATAATTATTATTTGTTGAGGGCGGGTAGTATACAAAAGAAAGCCCAGTGGATATACCGCTGGGCTCTAGGGATTTACAACAAAATGTGATGACGCCCTGCATCTACTAAGGCGAGAGCGTCGATAATCAAATCTGCAATCTCAGATTTACTTATCGTTAAGACCATCTAGGAAGCGTTCAGCATCCAATGCAGCCATACAACCCGTGCCTGCAGAAGTAATTGCTTGACGGTAGTTGTGGTCCATTACATCACCCGCAGCGAACACGCCTGGGATGCTGGTTTGTGTCGCGTTACCTTCAAGACCAGACTGAACGATGATGTAGTCATCTTTCATATCCACTTGGCCTTTGAAGATTTCAGTGTTCGGCTGGTGACCAATAGCGATGAACGCGCCCATTACGTCGATATCCTCTGTCTTGTCAGACTGAGTATCTTTAATACGAACGCCAGTCACGCCCATGTCGTCGCCTAGAACTTCGTCTAGCGTGCGGTCAGTGTGAAGAACAATGTTGCCGTTCTCTACTTTGTCCATTAAACGCTTCACTAGAATCTTTTCAGCGCGGAACGTGTCACGACGGTGAACTAGATGAACTTCAGACGCGATGTTAGATAGGTAAAGTGCTTCTTCAACAGCCGTGTTACCACCACCAACAACTGCAACTTTCTGGTTGCGGTAGAAGAAACCATCACATGTAGCACAAGCAGAAACGCCACGGCCTTTAAATGCTTCTTCAGACTCCAAACCTAGGTACTTAGCCGATGCGCCCGTTGAGATGATCAACGCATCACACGTGTACTCGCCAGAATCGCCTTTAAGACGGAAAGGGCGGTTTGAAAGGTCTACTTCGTTAATGTGGTCGAACAGGATCTCTGTTTCAAAGCGCTCTGCGTGCTCTTTCATGCGATCCATCAGTGCTGGACCCGTTAAACCTTCAGCATCACCCGGCCAGTTTTCCACTTCTGTTGTGGTTGTAAGCTGACCACCTTGCTGCATACCCGTAACAAGTACTGGGTTTAGGTTTGCACGAGCAGCGTAAACTGCAGCTGTATAGCCAGCAGGGCCAGAACCAAGAATCAATAAATTACAGTGCTTTACGTCGCTCATTAGGACTCCGAAATTGAATTTGTTTTAATTTATAATCGCTTAGGATTGTATGGAAAATATGGAGGCAATAAAAGGTTAAACAAGGGCAGAAGTGTAATTAATCGTTATACGTTAGAACATAACCGAACTAAATGATGGTCTTGTAATCCTGTGTCTTAGATCAATAGCGATAAGTCAAGGAAAGTGCTCTTGCAAACAGCTATGCATATTGCTCACTTTTAGGGCCTTCTTGATCATGGTGTTTCTATAGCAGTATTTACTTTTTTTCGTATACATTGATGAGTAGAAAAACAAGAGAACCTGAATCCTATGTTTTATTTTAAAAAGTTTGCGTTAAAAGACGCTGCAAGAATTCATCAAAATTAGCGTGCAGATAAGCGACCACAAGACGCACTTTTAGTATGAACGGCATGATTACAAACAGGTGTAATGTTGGTTAATACTTGAACTGTTGAGCGTTTCTCAGTTGTTATTTTTTTGTATGTGTTATTATTGATATTTATATATTGCGCGGAATCATTTGAACTCTATGCAGATTCTAATCCTTTTTATCAATGTGTTTATTGTGTGCCTGAATTCGGTTTTTGCTTCTCCGCTGCAGGTCAGCGGGGAACAATCTGTGTTAGCTAATGAAGCTGTAAGATGGTATGAAATGCCTTTGTTATCTGATCCAGTCGATTTTCCCATATTAAAAAAACACATTGAATCCTCTCCAAGGATTGAAACGATATTTGGTGGTGAAGGGGCGTTTGGGTTGAGAGTTGATTTGGCCAACTCCGATATCAAGTCGTCACAACAAATAGTTACACTCCGTGCAAACTATTTGGATCAAGGTTGGGGGTACTGGCAATCAACAAATGGTCAAGTAAGGCGAATACTTGATTTTGGCCAATTAAGTAACAAGAGTATCTTGCATCTGCATAGGCAAAGCTTCCCGTTAATATTGAATGCGGAGGAATCTGGAACACTTTGGCTCTACTTGGAAGCAAAGAAATTTCCAAAGGCAGTTAACTTCACTCTTCAACCTGAATATCCATTTTATATTCACGTTTTCCGCAACAATACGCTCACATTAGCTTCTATTACTGTCATGCTAACGTTGGGAGTTTTCGCTCTTTTTTGTTACTTTCAAACTAAACATCCAGTCACACTGGCTTGTGCTGGTTATGTTGGGCTACATGGCCTGGGATGGTTCGCCGCTTCAGGCGCTTGGGGGTACTTATTATCAAGCCAAAGCTGGAACCCAGTTTATTTTGGAATGGTATTGTTTCCGTTTGCGGTTGCTTTTTCTTGCTATTACACAAGATTATTGTTTGGATTTCCGCAGCATTTTATTCGTATTAATCTTACCTTTCAGGCCTTTAGTTGGCTGTGTGTCATTATCGGGTTTATTAATGTCTTTGCCCCGTTTTCGTTGACTTTTGTTATGTCCCATTTAATTGCGGCAATCTGGGTGCCGACAATGATAGTGACTGGCGTATTGATGGTTTATCAACGAAACTTTGTCGCTAAATATTATTTGATCGGTGGTCTTTGTTATGGCACGGCTTTGGTATATTACATTTTTGCGCATTTTGCACCATTGCCGACTCAGAGATCGACAGAAGTCATCGTTGTTGTTGCATTAGCAATAGATTGTACCTGCATTTTATTGTCACTGACTGAATGGTTGCGGATTCAACAACATCAACATCAGAAAACCTATATCCAGTCGAGGGTGGATAGTTTAACGGGGCTTGGAAACCGGCTGGATTTTAATGATGCGAGTAAACAATTAGTACATCATTCCTATTGTATCGTCTTCATCGATTGTGATGGCCTTAAATCGATTAATGATACTTATGGTCATGATGAAGGGGATCGCTTTTTAGAATACACCAGCCGCATGATGCGAGAAAAATTTACAGACCTTGGAATGGTTTATCGAGCTGGTGGCGACGAATTTATCTGGTTGTTGAAAGTGGATAAAGAGAAACAAGTTGAGGCTCTCTATTCTCAGATTGAGCTTAGAGTGACTCAGGTGGAAGAGCAAATTCGCAGTGCTGATTGGCCTCAGTCTGGCCTCAGTTTTGGAAGCGCATCTAGTTTTGAATGTGTCAATTTTTCTGAGTGTTTGAGCTTAGCTGACCAGCGAATGTACCAGCAGAAGCGCTCGAAGAACGGTTTTAAAAATCAGTCCAGTGAAATTGAGTGTTAGCTAAATTCCCTATTTTCTAAGTGAATCGTTTTAAGTCTAGTTAACTTATTTTCGTTTTGACTTTTGGTGTAAATGTCACCAAAGGTGGCTCTTTTAGCAACCAACCTTTCAAGCTTGCTTACCCTCTCATCTGTTTTATGTAGAACATTCCCAATCTTTATAGTCGCCTATTTTTAACGAATTCTAAGTTAGGACATAAAGGCAGACCATCATATTCCAAATAAACGCATCATTTATAATTGTAGGTTTTATTAGAAAGCACTCTATTTGGGGCGGCCGAGTTCCCCCCGAACTCGACCTGTTCCAGACGCGCAAGCAAAGGCGTTTGGTTTCTGGCGTACTCATAAATTAACCAATTTCAGTTTGTTGTGTAAATAATCAATAGCTTGGCAATTGATAGGTAGGTCGTATTTTGCTGTGCAAAAGCATAGAAATGAATGATGGTGAGCGTGGTGCTTGAGTTCATGCAAGGAGGCTGGCGTATTGAAGTGCAAGGGCTAACACAATATGAAACATGGCTTACCAGTTAATAATATCGTTAAATTTAAATTTGTAGGGATTTATAACTAGCTAGTGGAGTGTGCTAGTTTTAAGAGTTGGTCATCTTTTATTCTGGTGTTATACACTGCTTTTTGATTTCAGGTTGGATTTAGTGTCTGAATTATTAGATCTGACGGGATAAATGATTGTTTAATGTTGATTTGGCAAGATCTTCAAGTATCCTTTATGTAAACAAAACGTTAAATATAGAAAGTTTATTAACAATCATTAAGGAGTCGATGATGTTACATGCTCACGAAAATACCCTACATATTACCCACCTCAGTAACCACGCAGTTGAGGAGTTGTCACCGTCATTCTCTAAGCTTCCAAGCACAGAGCATGCGGATGGTCAGTTTCGATTGAGAAGGTACTCGGTGGTTCAATTCAGTAATGGACAAGTCGTAGAGCTAGACAAACATAACTTTGTTCAGTCTGAAGACATTAATCACTTTCAAGGTGACGTTGTTCGTCAATTCGAGCCGATTGAAGCACAAATTCTAAGCAGCGAAGGCATGCAAGAGATGTGTGAATTGTTTATTGAAACCAACGGGCTTGAAGACGGACAAGAAATCGAAATCCATCAAATCCGCATTGCCGCTATTTTTGAAGAAACTCAAGTTGCACCAGAAGGTGTTCACCAGGACGGTTTTGACCACATCGCGATCATTGGTGTTACTCGCCACAACATTGTGGGTGGTGAAGTGATGCTTTATCAAGATAGCCACGAAGCACCGTTCTTCAGAAAAGTGTTAGGCGATGGTGAAGTGGCAATGCTTGCTGATAGTAAGCTTTGGCACAATGCACAACCGATTCGTACCATAGACCACGGCGAGATGGGCTACATGGATGTGTTTGTTCTAACGGCTAAGGATGCGCGCAATGTCCTTCACTCTTAATGATGTGCGCCAGCAGTTTAGCGCGCTAGGCCAATACCATAACGGTAAGCCTGTGACCTTTTTTGATGGGCCGGGTGGCTCTCAGGTTCCTGAAAATGTTTTAGCTTCAATGACCGAATACCTAGGGCATTTCAATTCAAACCTAGGCGGGCACTATTTTTCTAGCCAAAAGACCACAAGCTTAATGCAGCAAGCGCGAGAAGCGGCGCAAGCACTGCTTAATGCGGAGTCTTCTGGCAATGTTGTGTTCGGTGCGAACATGACATCGCTGACCTTCCAACTGAGCCGAGCGATCAGCCGAGATTGGAAAGAGGGCGATGAAGTTATCGTCACGGCTTTAGATCATTATTCGAACGTGTCGAGCTGGCAGCAAGCGGCAGACGACAAAGGCGCGATTGTTCGCCAAGTCCGTGTCGACGAGTCGGATTGCAGTTTGGATATGGCGCATTTTGAGTCTTTGCTGAACGAGAAAACAAAGCTTGTCGCGGTGACGTTTGCTTCGAATACGACTGGCTCTATTGTCGACATGGCAAAAGTTATTGAGCTTGCACATCAGCGTGGTGCGCAGGTTTATGTCGATGCCGTTCATTACGCACCGCATCACTTGATCGATGTTCAGCAATTGAATTGTGATTTCTTAGCGTGTTCAGCGTATAAGTTCTTCGGCCCGCATGTGGGCATTGCTTATGTTGCGCCTCAATGGCTACACACGTTAAAGCCTTACAAGGTTGAGCCTGCAACCAATATCGGCCCAGGCCGTTTTGAGACAGGCACACAAAGCTTCGAAGGCCTTGCCGGTGTGATTGCGGCGGTGGATTACTTGGCGCAGTTAGGTGATCCCGCCGATTCGTTGCGTTCTCGTTTAGAGCAAAGCTACGCACTTTATAATAAGCATGAAAGCCAACTCAGTGAGTATTTCCTTAAACGTTTGGCCGACCTTGAAGGGGCAACGCTTTACGGGAAAACCGAATTTGATTCGAATCTAAGAACCCCAACGTTTGCGATTACCTTTGATGACCATTCTCCGGAGTTCATCGCTAAGAAGCTGGGTGAACATAATATCTGTGTGTGGAACGGACATTTCTACGCATTAGGTTTGGTGAAACAGTTGGGTATTGAAGAGCAGGGCGTGGTACGTATTGGTTGTATGCATTACAACTCGATTGAAGAGATCGACTTGTTGTTCAATGTGCTTGAAGGGATCTTGCGAAGTAACTAATAAGAAGCGACTAGCAAGAAGTCACTAGCACATTAATAGCTACAGAATTAGAAAAGAGCATGCTTCTCTCAAGAATATTGAGTAGGAAGCATGCTCTTTTTGTTTGATTGAGCTTATTTGATCAACGCCAGTTATTCGAATAAGCCCTTGATTTAACTAAGATAGGTGCTTAACCAGAGTTGCACCTACAGCGTGCGCGCTGGTTGGGTTTTGACCTGTAATCACTCGTTCATCAACAATCACAAGCTCTTGCCAAGGTTGAACCTTGTTGAAACGCGCAGCGCTGCGAGCAAGAGACTCTTCGAGTAGGAATGGAATGTCGTTGATGGTGCCAAAGTCGATCTCTTCTTCACGTGTAAAGCCAGTCACCGATTTAGAACTCAGTAATTTCTCACCGTTGCTCAGAACTATTGGAAGCAGCGCCGCAGGGCCGTGACATACTGATGCAATCACACCGCCATCTTCATAGTGCTTTGCTGCGATGCTAGCGAACTGTTCATTGGTTGCTAAATCTGAAAGCAAACCGAATCCACCTGGGTAGAAGATAGCATCGTAGCTTTCAGTATTGATTTGGCTTACTGGAATCGTATTGTTGATGCGGTTCTGGAAGTCATCATCCGCCAAGATATCAGCGTTAACCACATCTCCTTCAATATCCGTTCCGTAGAGTGGGGCTTTGCCACCATTGATAGAAGCGATGTCGTATTCGAATCCAGCAGCCATGATCTCTTTGAGAGCATGAGTCAGTTCAGGCGCATAAGTACCATTCGCTTGGTCTGTATCGCCAAGTGTTGCGTGGTTAGTTACTGGAATTAGTATTTTTTTCATGATTCATCCCTTTGAGCTGCTGTTTTTTTATTTAGAAACGATGCCTGTAATTAGATGCTGACGCTTTTCGTTAAGCGCTAGGTATCGTGTTGTTACTTAGCTATCGCCGTCTTGTTGTATCTAATACTAGTTCCAAACCAATTAGGTGATAATATACTAAACAGGCAAAACATTGTTGCTATATAGCAAAGATAAGATACGGGTAGATTAAGTATGGACAGCTTTGAAGGTATTAATGAGTTTGTTGCGGTAGCCGAGTGTCACGGCTTTTCTGCAGCAGCAAAACAGTTGGGTTGCAGTACTAGTCATGTCAGTCGCCAAGTTTCAAGGTTGGAAGAGAGAGTTGGCGTGGCGTTGCTTGCGCGTTCAACACGGATGGTGAGCCTGACCGAATCGGGTCATACCTATTATCAGCAGTGCAAAGACTTGGTCATTGGGCTGCAACAAGCGAATGAACAAGTCACGTCTCAACAAACTCAGCTTAGCGGTACATTACGTGTTAGTGCTGCGGGTGCATTTGCAGAAAATCATGTTGCGACAGCGCTGATGGAATTTGCCAAAGATCATCCTGAACTCACCATAGAAATGAACTTCAATACTAAGATGGTGAACTTCATCGAAGATGGCATTGATTTCGCGATTCGTTATGGCCGATTGGACGATTCAGGATTGGTGGCAAGAAAGCTCGTCGATCGCCCGATGGCGGCAGCAGCCAGTAAAGACTACATAGAGCAATTTGGTACGCCGACTCATCCAGAGCAGTTAAAAATGCACAGCTGTATTATCGCCAACAGTGATCAGTGGCTGTTTGAGAAAGATGGCAAGCCGTTAAATGCAGTAAGAGTGCATGGACGTTGGAAGAGCAATAATTCGAGCGCGGTACTTAAAGCTTGTGAAGAGGGACTTGGCATTGTTTACCTCCCTAAAAGCAGCTTCAATGGCGGTCTTGCCAATGGAAAACTGGTCCCAGTATTAGAAGAGTATTGGGGAGCAGGAACCAGCAGTTGGGTCGTATATCAAAACCGCCGTTTTTTACCCCAGAGAGCAAGATTAGCGATCGACTTCTTAGTCGCTTACTTTTCGGATTGGAATGAATAACCGACAAGGTTTCAAGCTAACAGCCAACAAGATAGAAGTGAATAATGAACGGATTTGAAAAGAGTTGTGATTAGCGCTAGCTACCTATTTGAAAGCGGAAAACAGAAAAGCTAATGCTTACATAGATATACGATATCTTTTTTTGTTTTTTGACGCGAGTAATAGGATTGAGATACTTGTCTACTTTTAGTGACTCGTGTTAGCGATAGAATTGTAGAGAAGCCTGTAGCAGTACGATATACTAGATACCATATTAATGCCCTAACGCGTGAAAGATTGTGTGGAAGCGTTGGCAGGATGTGTTGTTATGCTCCAGTTTGTGGAGTATAGCGAGAGTGCGGAGTTGGCAATGTCTTCAATAAATTTCGAATCCACGTACGGTGTAATAACTATTCAAGATATGAATGTAGTTAGTGTTGACGCTAATTATGCTCGCATCTATGGATACCAATCACCCGAAGAACTACTTACTAATATAGATAGCTTCCTAGATCTAATCTCAGAAGAATACCATGTTTTAGCCTATCAAAATTACCTTGAAACGATCAGTGGTCAACGCGATCCGCAGGTCCACACCTATGTTAATGTTGATCGCAATGGTCGAGAGTTCACAGTGTTCTCTATTGACCATGTGACAGAGTGGCAAGGTCGGCCTGCACTGCAAGTCACGGTGATCGATCTTTCCCCTGCGATTCAGCTGCAAAATGCGGTACGTGAACAAGATAAGATGTATCACGATATGATCATGCAATCAGGGCAGGGCATCTTGGTTCATCGAGAGTTCAAACCGCTGATGGTCAATCAATCTTGGGTCAACATGCAAGGCGCGGCTTCCATCGAGCAAGTATTAGAGCTGGACTCTATCCTTGAACTGGTACCAAAACAGAATGCCGATGGCATCAGCAAGCACTATCACGCGATCGTATCAGGGGAGTTGTCAGGTACTAGTACCGTGGTTGAAAACATTGGCTTTGACGGCGTTCATCGGTTCTTCAATATTTACGACAATGCGATTACTTGGAAAGGTCAGCCAGCCGTTCAGGTTGTGCTCGAAGATGTGACTCAAAAGGTGATGCTGGAAAAGCAGTTGGTACACCAAGCGAACTTCGATGAAATGACCGACTTACTTAACCGCAGAGCGATTTATGAGTGGTTGAGAGAGCACATGTCCTCTAAAAACTACCTTGTTTGTATGCTGCTAGATATCGATGATTTTAAGTCGATTAATGACACTTACGGTCATATGGTCGGTGATGAGGTCATTTGTGCTTTGGCTAATATTACCAAGCGCAGTGCCGAGAAAGCCGGCGGAGTCGCAGGCCGTTGGGGGGGCGAAGAGTTCATTATATTTATCCCAAACACGTCTCTTGAAACAGCACACGAAGTGTCAGAAGAGATTCGCCAACAGTTCAATCAAGTTGAATTCAGAATCGATGAACAGTTACGATTTAATTCGAGTGTCAGTATCGGAATCAGTGATAGCCAAGCCTGTGAAGACGGTGTCACGATTGATGCACTCGTGAATTTAACCGATCAATCTCTCTATCGCGCGAAAGCCAACGGCAAGAATTGTGTAGACGGAGATGTGGTTGCGCTCTAACGCCTAAAATCGTCATCGAAAGCGAATAGGATCGACAACGAAAAATGCCCTCAAGTCATCACTTGAGGGCATTTTATTTTTTGGCTATTCACTAAGCGCTTCTAACTATAAGAAACGTTTAAGTTCTACAAGTTATGCAGACACTTCCACTTCGTAAGAGCCAAATTTACGGATGTTAATCACGCCCGTATCTAAGATTAGGTATTGGCCTTTAATACCTTGCAGCACACCAGATACTTCAGGGTTCTTGTCAAAGTTGTGCGACACAATCTTCACTGGGTGCTGTTCAACTGGGTAGCTCAATGAAGTGATGTTTTCGCTCAGAATCTCGATAGCATCATCACCAAACTTCGCTCTGATCTCTTGGATTTTATCCTCAACCAACGGCAACAGTTCTTTGGCTTCTTCTACCAATTCCATATCGTCGCCGTCGCCTTTAAGCAGCGTGCGCCAGTTGGTTTTGTCGGCAATGTGTTTGGCTAACTCAACTTCAATCAGGCCAGAAATCTGACGTGTTTTTACCTTCAAGATCGGTAGGCCTTGAGTGGCACCTTGGTCAATCCAGCGAGTAGGAATTTGAGTGTGACGAGTGATACCCACTTTTAGGCTTGATGTGTTCGATAGGTAAACGAAGTGATCAACCATGCAGTTCGCTTCACCCCATTGAGGCTCGCGACACGTGCCTTCATCGTAGTGACAAGTCTCTGGCTTCATGATGCACATGTCGCAGCTTGCTAGCTTTTTCATGCACACAAAACAGTGGCCTTGAGAGTAGCTCTTCTTAGTTTTCTTACCACATGAGCAGCAAAAAATATTGCCGGTGTGAGTGAGGTTGATGGTTTTACCAATCAGAGGGTTTAGCTCTACAAACTCTTCGCCTACAGGCAAACGGTAGGTAACCGCGCCATCAAGGGAAGCACTCATCTTTTTGAGTGTTCCTTTTGCTAATAAAGACATGACATTACTCGTTGTATTTTGATTATTATTTCGTCGACTCGATTGCGCTGTGAGCAGGCAGTACGGTTAACGATGATTATGCGATGAGTATAACAAATAGAGCCTGTTTTTATACGCAATATTACTTGATTCTCGCCGTGAATAATCAACAGCAAATACATGCATTAAAATATAGTATGACATTTTGTTCGGGCGTGATATAACGTTTTTTAGTGATTTATTGGTATCAAGATCACTAATTTATCTAACTTGTTTTTTATCGTGAAATCCCAACTATAGGGATATTAAGCAGGAAGCTTAGACGTGAAGTGGATCCATAAGATTGTTATCTTTCTAGTTATCGCAACGCTTGCCATTGTGCAGTATTACCGTGTGAGCGGAAATCGTGTGATAACGGCAATTACCCCTGATAAATATGAATTTATCGCGACCAGTGATCAAGTTGATAGGGGAGTCAGTACGTCCCAGTTATCCTATGAAAATGGACAGTACACTCTCGATTGTGAACTTAAAGAATCTGAGTATCCGTGGCCTTACTGTGGGCTGTCGATTCGTATCAACCCTGACATCACCTCGGGCCTTGACCTTTCTCAGTACCACACCTTTAGAGTGAACATTGATTACCATGCGGAGGCTGACTCTAGTGGCCGTTTGAGAACCTATCTACGTAACTACAACCCTGCTTATTCAGTTCCTGATGACGAGTACACGCACAAGTACAATGGGATGGAGTTTTCTCCAGGAATCGATGGTGGTGTGATTGAAATCCCGATCAAAAATCTGCAAGTGATGACATGGTGGCTGGCTGACAACGACATTGCGTTAGAGCATTCGGCCCCTGAATTTTCGAATGTGAATATGGTTGAGTTTGCTACTGCGTCTGGAGCGAAACTCGGTCACCACAGAATCGTCATCCGCAGTATTGAGTTCGAAGGTTCGTATATCACCGCAGAAAGCTTGTTCATGATCCTACTGTTTGTGTGGGTGGGGACGGGCACCGTATTCTTGCTGTCAGAGTTAAACCGTTCAAGAAAACGCATGGTGATCGCAGAGAAAAGACATCACCACTTAAAGAACGTCAATCGCGCACTGAGAGAACAGAATTTTGAATTTTCAGAGATGGCCCATCGTGATGAGTTAACCGGAATACTAAACCGCCACGCGATTCGTGATTGGTTGAAAATGCAGTCACAACATGTGAAGCAAGGACATGGCAAGCTGGGTATGTTGTATCTCGATATCGACTACTTCAAGAGTGTAAATGACAAGTACGGACATCAAATGGGTGACCATATTTTACGCGAGTTCAGCATGGTGGTGGGCAGTTCGATCAGCGCTACCGACAAGTTGGTGAGATGGGGTGGTGAAGAGTTCATTGTTTTTTGCCCTGAGACCGAAGCCGGAGAGGCGCAGATAAAAGCTGAACGCATTCGATTATTGGTTAGCCAGCACCTTTGGGTTCATGGCGATCCGCTGACATGCAGTATCGGTGTTGCCGAGATGAAGCAAGAGCGAGTGACAGAGACCATTGCTCGCGCTGATGAAGCTTTATATCAAGCAAAGCATTCAGGTCGAAACCAGGTGATCTTGAGTCACTAATCTGAAAATTGTTTTGATGAGTTTATAAGCCACACGTGCATATGTGACGTGTGGCGTTTTTATGGTTCTTCTCCCAAAAGCCAAAACAAAAAAGGTGGCGCGGGGCCACCAAAAGGGAAAGCGTTTCTTGTTTTTATATGCCCGTTCAGTGCTTGCTTACGCTGAACGGGCATTTTTGTCTTGGTTGAACCGGGGGAAGTTCAACCAGTTTAGGGGAGCATTCCTGTAAGCATGCGCTTATAGAACGTTAGTGTTTACCAGAAGATCCAAGCGAACAGAGTCAGAACTAGGATACAAACTAGGTTCAACACCATACCGATTCGCATCATCTCTTTCTGCTTGATGTGACCCGAGCCAAACACGATTGCGTTTGGTGGTGTTGCAACAGGAAGCATGAAGGCACAAGACGCAGCGACAGCGATCAGAGCAGACAAAATAACTGGCGACATACCCAGCGCTTCAGCAATCGTCGCGAATACAGGGACAAGCAATGCCGCACTCGCTGTGTTACTCGCAAATTCCGTTAGGAATACCACGAACGCTACCACGGCTAGAATCGTAAGCAGTACGCCAGCTGTTTCTAAAAATCCGCTTAGTGAGTGTGCTAGGAATACGCTGGTTCCTGTCGCTTTCAGAATGTTACTTAAACAGATACCGCCACCGAACAGGATAAGAACACCCCAGTCCGTTGTCTTCTCGACGTCTTTCCATTCCACCGCTCTAGAAGCGCCAAGCAGTACAATTGCGCCAATCGCTACCAAGCTATCAAATTTAGAGAATCCGCCAATCATTGCGTTGATTGGTTTACCGAATATCCAAAGCGTTACGGTTAGAAGGAAGATAGACAGTGTGATTTTCTTGCTGTTTGTCCATTCAACTGGGGCATGGTCTAGCTCGAATTTGTGGTCAAGCTTCGGCTTAGTCATCACGTAAAGAATAATCATCGCGATTGGCAGTAAGATCATTGAGATTGGTAGGCCAAGTGCCATCCACTCTGTGAAGCTCAAGCCAACTTCTGCCGCCGCAATTGCGTTTGGTGGGCTACCAACCAAGGTTGCGATACCACCGATTGAAGCACAGTAAGCAATACCCAGTAGTACGAACACGTAGGTGTTGCGGTCTTCACTTTGGTCAACCTTGTTCATGATGCCAAGAACAAGAGGAAGCATCATTGCTGTGGTGGCTGTGTTTGAGATCCACATTGATAGACCTGCACTCACACCGAACAACATGAACACAGCGACCGACATTCTGCCTTTTGCTATCAGCAGCACTTTGTCAGCTATCGCTTTATCTAGCTCTTGCTTGTTCAGTGCAGCTGCTAATGCGAAGCCACCCATGAATAAGAAGATGATCGGGTTTGAAAAGTTAGCCAGCGCTGCGGGCGTATTGAACACACCAAACAAGACAGCCAAGAGTGGAACGAGCAGAGCGGTGATGCTGACATGAATAGCTTCGGTTAACCATAGAACCGCAACGAACACGAGAATACTCAAACCAGTATTGACTTGTGATTCGAAAGGAAGGGTGTTGAGCAAGAGTGCGAATAGCGTGAAATTACCAATTAATATCATGCTGTTGCGGGTGAACAACCAGTGTTTCAGTGTAGTAACAAGTGCCGTCATAAGACGCTCCTTTTGTTATCCTCGTTTTATTGGTGCACGACTTCATTGAGTCGTGCTTATTATTTTCGAGGTATATAGCTTGATGTAGGGTCAGACTTTGTTGGGAGAATGTTACTTAAGTTAATAAAGGCGTGTTGGTGTGTTTTTGTGTAACAGTGGGGAAATGTGAGGCAACAAATTCAAAATGTGTAGTTTTCTACACATCTGTCTCTGCTGGGTCTGCAATAGGGTTTGTTGTAGGATCTACAACAGGGTTTACAGAGGGGTCAGTCATAGGGTTTGGAATCGGAAATGATTCCGGTTTTGGACTCGATTGAATGGGCTCTTTAGGTCCAAGGAACTTTGGCGTTGTCCCCATAATATACAAATCTAAGAAGGCTTTGGTACGCGCAAAAACTTCACGCAAACGGATAGAGGTGCCTGAATGATGAGTAGGGCCTGAAACCGCTAAACATTGTGCATGAATATCGTAAGAATTAGCGATAAATAGTGCTCTTTCACAGTGGAATTTCTGAGTAATGATCAGGAAGTTGTCGGTGTCGAAGATCTTTTTAGCGCGAACAATCGAGTCTAAGGTTCTAAAGCCTGCGTAATCGAGGTTAATGCGTTCATCGGGTACACCCGCTTTCAGCAAGTCGCGTTTCATCGTCCACGGCTCATTGTAAGAGCGATGAGCGTTATCACCACTTAACAGAAACTGGTCGACTTTTTCACGGTCGAACAGCTCAATCGCGGCTTCGATTCGGTGCTTATAATAGTCGTTGAGTGTTCGACCCAAATATTTGCTCGTGCCAAGCACAACGGCGACCTCAAGCTCGGGCACTTCATCTATATCGTAGATGATGCGATCTTCCGCTTGCCATGAAACCCAATAATCGATCGCAATAACCGCAGCGCTGCCTACTAAGAACACGAGGAAAGCGCCAAACAGAAAACCTTGCAGTTTTTTGTAAGCTTTTTTTATGTAGCTACGGGTAATGTGAGAATCAAATTTCACTCTCGGTATGGTCCTTTCACTGAGCATTAATTTTTGAGTGCTCGATAATACCAAATAAAAATGAGAAAAATCAGTTAAAAAGACAAGACAGTTTAAAGAAAAAAGCCCCTGCAATTGCAGAGGCTCATATAAGAGTCGTTAACGCTCTTTATTCCAAGCGCAGTACGCTTTATTAGAATGCCGTGCGCTTGTAGCGACGGTAAACCGGTTGCCAGAAATGTTGGTCAATTGCTTGTTGAAGAGCTTCATCTGTGATCTCTAACGCAACACCTTGTTCAATGGCTTTCTTACCAACGGCAAGAGCAATCTTCTTAGATACGGTGTGAATCTCTTCCAATGGTGGAAGTAACGCACCTGAACCATTGATGGCAAGTGGAGAACACGTAGCAAGTGCACGGCTTGATTCCATTAGCATTTCGTCAGTGATGCGTGAAGCATTCACAGCCAATACACCAAGGCCAATACCTGGGAAGATGTAGCTGTTGTTACACTGAGCGATTGGGTAAGTTGTGCCGTTGTGAACGACTGGCTCAAATGGGCTACCTGTCGCAACAAGTGCTTGGCCATCAGTCCAACGAATAATGTCGTTTGGAGTTGCTTCAACACGGCTTGTTGGGTTCGACAGTGGGAACACGATAGGGCGTTCACTGTGTAGGTTCATCTCTTTGATGACTTCTTTGCTGAATAGACCTGGAGCACCAGACACACCAACCAATACGGTTGGTTTCGCGTGGCGAACTACGTCTAGTAGAGAGAAACCAGTGCCATCGCTTTCCCAGTCTTTGGTGTTTTCGTTGGTTTGAACCAGACGCTGTTGGAAATCAAGCAGGTTTTGCATGCCTTCTTGTAGCAGACCCCAACGGTCAACCATGTAAACTTGAGAGCGAGCTTGTGCATCGCTGATACCTTCAGACACCATTTGGGCAATGATAGCTTCAGCAATACCACAACCTGCAGAACCCGCACCTAAGAAGGTGATGCGTTGATCTGAAAGTTTGCTGTTTGCTGCTTTACATGCTGCAAGTAGAGAACCAACCGTTACGGCTGCTGTGCCTTGGATATCATCGTTGAAACAACAGATGCGATCTTTGTAGCGCTCAAGCAGTGGCATTGCGTTCTTTTGTGCGAAATCTTCGAACTGAACTAATGCATCAGGCCAACGGCGTTGAACCGCTTGGATGAACTCTTCAACGAATGCATCGTAGTCAGCACCCGTAATACGAGGATGACGCCAGCCCATGTACATTGGGTCAGCAAGACGTTGAGGGTTGTTAGTACCCACATCGAGCACGATTGGTAGCATGTAAGCTGGGCTGATACCGCCACAAGCTGTATAAAGTGCTAGCTTACCAATTGGAATACCCATACCACCGATGCCTTGGTCTCCCAAACCAAGAATACGCTCACCATCCGTAACCACGATAACTTTAACGTTGTGGTTTGTCGCATTATTCAGTAGGTCATCGATACGATCGCGGTTCGGGTATGAGATAAACAGACCACGGCCACGACGGTAAATATTTGAGAAGTTCTCACATGCTGCGCCAACTGTTGGCGTATAAATGATAGGCATCATTTCAGAGATGTGGTTTTGAACTAAACGATAAAAAAGCGTTTCATTAGTGTCTTGGATGTTACGAAGGTAGATATGCTTATCCATATCACTTTCGAAGTTACAATATTGTTTGTATGCACGTCCTACTTGCTCTTGGATTGTTTCGGTTGTTTCCGGTAACAAACCTTCAAGGTTGAAAGAACTGCGCTCTTCAGCAGAGAATGCGCTGCCTTTGTTTAGAAGAGGTGTACTTAGTAGAGCAGGACCAGCATAAGGGATATATAGAGGGCGTTTATCGTTGTTCATTGGATGCCTAATATGGGAGAAAGGGTAACTAAAAAATGATAACGGTTTAGTTATTCAATTGTAAATAGTTTCTCCGCGATCTGAGCAAACAAAATGATATTCTTACCTCTGTCCCACACTTATCGAATTTCAACACGATAATTCGTTATACTTTGCTCACACTTTTTCGCTACTCGCCATTTTATGTCATTACTTCCCATCGATGCTTATCAAAACGTATTCCACGAACAAATCGCTAATTCTCACCTTGTCGTAGAGGCGGAAACCGGATCAGGTAAATCAACGCGCCTGCCACTTTGGGCTTCTCAGCATGGACGAGTGCTGGTGGTGGAACCAAGACGTATCGCGTGTACGTCATTGGCTAAATACCTCGCACAGCAATCGGGTGAGAAGCTTGGTAGCAAGGTTGGCTATGCGATTAAGCTTGAGTCAGAGTATAACGAGCAAACTAACGTTGTTTTTGTGACGCCCGGTATCGCGCTGCGTTGGTTATCAGAAGACGGATTAGCCAGTTTTGATGTGATTGTGGTGGATGAGTTTCACGAGAGGCGCTGGGACATTGATCTGCTGGTGGCGATTCTGAAACAAAAAGAGAGCCATCGCTTGGTGATCACTTCAGCAACCATTGAAGGGGAGCGTCTTGCTGATTACTTGGATGCGAATCGAATTAGCTGCGAGGGGCGAACTTATCAAGTTGAGATTGAACACAGAGCGAATGAATCCAGAACACTGCCTGATAGTCGACATCTAGGGCAGCGCATCGTGGAAGAAGTTAATCATCAGTTGATCGCTTCTTCTGGCGATATGTTGGTTTTTCTACCGGGTAAAAAAGAGATCGTGCAATGCGAACAAGCCTTAGCGAAAAATCCAGATATCCAAGTTGTTAAATTGCATGCGTCGGTCAGTGATAAAGAGCGAGATTCAGCGTTATCGGGTCGGAATATCCATACTGAAGGTAATGGTTTGAGAAAGGTCATCCTTGCGACCAACGTTGCAGAAACCTCATTAACCATTCCTGACATTGGCGTGGTGATAGATTCAGGATTAGAGAGACGCACCGTTCAGCGTAATGGCAGAACCACACTGATGCTTAAATCCATATCACGAGCGAGTGCCAAACAACGAGCTGGCCGCGCGGGTAGGGTAATGGACGGCGTTTGTGTGCGTCTATATGGAGAGCATGCGGCGTTAGAGTTAGTCACACCGCCTGAATTGCAGCGTGAAGAGCTGACCGAACCTATGTTGGCCGCAGCATGTTGTGGATCTCCGCTTGAGAGCTTGTCCTTCCTTGACCCTATTCCAGAGAAATCACTCAACAGTGCAACTCAAACCTTGCTGACGATGGAAGCGATTAACGCCGACCATCAAGTTACCGAGCATGGTAAAAAGCTGTATCCGTTGCCGATTGATGCTTTGTATGCCGATATCGTTACTCGAATCAAAACCAAAGCATTAAAAGAGGCGATGGTTGATCTCACTGCGGCGCTGTCCGTTCCTGCTCGCTTGTATCAGTTACCAAACAATGCAGAACATCTTGAAGCGCTCGCGCAACAAGAGAAGGAAGGGTGTGATTTAAGCCTGTTGATTCAGATTGTGCGCGGTCGAGAATATCCGCATTTAGACATCGACCAACAGGCTCTGAATGAAGCTCAAGGATTGGCGAAGCAAATGCGGGAGGTATTTGAACTTCCTCAGCTAGAAGTCGCGTCACGTTTCCAACGCATTGAATTGCTCAAGACCATTGTGAATCTGCATCCTGAACTGGTGTTTGTGCGCCGACTGAAAAGGAAAGAAGCCTTTGCCAATGGTGTTTTAGAAGTGGTGCTCGGTCGTCAGAACCGTTTCCCTGATAATGCACAAGCGATGTTGGTGTTGGATACTCACAGCTTGCCGGGAAGAGGCGTTAAGCAAACACTGACCTTAGCGACGGTCACGACACCCATTCCTCTTGAGCTTCTCATTGATGCTGAACTAGGAGAGTGGGAGCAAGGCGAAACCGTTGTGAATGATGATGGTGTTTTTACCGAGATGGCATTGGTGTACGCAGGCCGCACGATTACAACCAAACTCGTCGCCGCTGAAGGGCAACTATCGTTAAAACCTATCGTCGACCTTGTGTTAAATGGAGAGCAGCTTCCCGGTTTTGCAAAGGCTCGCACTCAAGAAATCAAACACTGGCAGTTGTATGTGAAACTTGGTCTCGATGAACAAACTAAATACACACCAGAAATTGAGAACATTAACTTTGAGCTATGGTTTATAGAGCAGCTTGAAGTACTAGGTGTTACTGATGTCAGCGAATTGGAAATGTTCGATCATGCAGACATACCGTTCGATGGCATTCCAACTTGGCTCTACTCAGAATTTTCGGAAAAATACCCGTTTGCATTGAGCCTTGCCGACTTGCAACTCGATGTTGAATACTTGCCCGCAAGAAAGCTGATTTACGTCCATTATCAGTCGGGTAGCCGAAAGTTATCGCCAAAACGTTGGGAGCTACCGACATGGTCTGGTTGGCGTATTCAGTTCAAAAAAGCGAGTCGAATAATTGATATCAAATAGATGGATAAGTTTTATCTCTAAAATATTAATCAAATAGATGCATATATGATTTTTCAGTGCTTATTTTGTTACAAGTTTGATTTTTATATGCCTTTTTAACCAATCAAAAGGTCATAAAAGACTATTCTTCTATATCCTATTGCTATAAAGAAAGAGTTGATAGATATTGAGTATATTGTGTTGCCAAAGTGTCGGGGGACATCATGGATAAACAGGAAGAGACGCGTGTAGAGTTCGATTACACAACATTTCTTGGCGCCTCATGCAGTAAAAAATGGACTTTTCTGGAAGCACTCACCACAATTGCGCCAGTGTTCAGTACCGTCTGGCGAGATAGCATTAAAGAGTTGGGCACCCCAGAGGATCGTTTATGGCAGATGGCATTGAAATCAATGTCGACGCGTAAAAGTGATGAGTCGAACATTGTTACCTTACTCAAGCTCGCTAAGCTGGAAGGGATCAATGAGCTCAAAGTGGTGATGCCATATTCACTTGAAGAAGAGCAGATCGAGTATATTGAATCGCGCAGTCATTTAGTGATTGCGGGTAATTCTGGAGAAGAGTTCACGATTAAGCTGTAACTTCAGCTCGCCTATAATCTCTCTCGAGGAATAGTAAAAACGTACACGTAAAAAGGGCCTCAAATATTGAGGCCCTTTTAGTATCTAAAACTTGAGTCTACGAGCTTATTAGCTTTCGAGCTTTTTATTTTGAGATTAAGCGATTAAGCAATTAGCAATTAAGCGACTAGTCGATTAGACCATAGTCAGCGCGCAGTACATCGATGATCTCTTGCTTAGGATTTTCGCTCAGTACGATCTCCGCACCTGTGATTTTCGCTGCGATATCAAGGTAAGTGCGAGACAGAGACATTAGAGAATCCAGTGGAAGTTCATTGTCACGAGCCAATGCTTCACGTTCTGGCATACGCTCTTTATTCAAAAGAATGTCGGCATCAGGGAAGTAGTTAAGCAAGAACTGACGGAAGCCTTCTTTTGAATTCTCAACGATGTTGCCGTTGTTATATTCCTGAGTATCCCAAATGCGAGATGAATCTGGAGTACCGACTTCGTCCATGTAGATAAGCTTTTCTTTGCCTTGAGCATCGTTGACGTAGCCAAACTCAAATTTGGTATCAACAAAGGTTTGGTCTACTTTTGCTAGCGCTTGGCTGATTACGTTGAAGCCTTCTTTAAGAAGTTTTTCGTAATGCGCGATGTCGCTTGCTTGAGTAAAGTTGAATGCTGCGAAGTTATCTTCGATGTTGTTGCGTGTGATGTTCACATCGTCAGCTTCTGGAACGCCAGGAATACCTTTCAGAATCCCTTTTGTTGAAGGCGTGATCAGTAGCTCAGGCAACTTCTTGTCTTTCTCAAGGCCTTCAGGCATCTCGATACCACAGAATTCACGTTCGCCGTTTGCGTATGCACGCCACATTGAACCAGTGATGTATTGACGACAAATCGCTTCGATCATGACTGGGCGAGCTTTTTGTACAATCCATACGAACGGGTGAGGGATATCAAGAATATGACTGTCAGCAAGTCCGTTGTCTTTAAACAATTTGAACCAGTGGTTAGAGATAGCATTCAGAGCCGCTCCCTTACCTGGAACACCTTTAAGATTCCCTTCACCACGCCAGATACAATCAAATGCAGAGATACGGTCACTGATCACCATGATTGCTAAAGGCGCATCTGGTGCTACATCGTAGCCTTTCTCTTTAATTAGTCGTTGGCTATCTTCTTCAGTTAACCAGTAGACCGAACGAACCTTGCCACTGTGGACAGGTTTATCAGTACGGATTGGTAGGTCATCATTTACGGCAAGAACTTGATCAGCAAGGCTCATTTAGACATTCCTATCTTTTATCAAACGTCATACAGAGAAGTGCGGTGTGCACATGATTAGACGGGCATTATACCCAATCTACTATTTGCTTCCAGAGAAAAAGCAAACGATTGCTAAATCTGTTGTTTAAATAAAAACCCCCGCCTAACAATCCGCTAAAAAATGGGCGAATTGTAGGGCAGGGGAAGGCAGTATGTTTGGACTGTGTTTTGGCGAATTGTTTCTTAAGTTAAATTAAGTTTGTTAGCTAAAAGATTAAGCTATGTTTGTGGACCATGTTTTTGAGCCAAAATGTTATTAAGCCAACATGTTATTAAGCAAGGTGGCTTAGTGAATACGCTCTGAATTTGCATCCATAAAGAAGACTTCACATTGAAAGCGTAACCCTAATGTTCTTAGGTACTGTTGGCTGAACTGATCAATCGATGCACTTGCAACAATCGCGCTCGCATTCTTAGAGCGGATTGCTTTCTCGACAGTCTCTACCTCAGTCATTTGATGAGAGGCTTTCATATGAATAACGCGTTCGCAGCAAACATTATGTTGCTTAAGCTGCTTAGCCGATGGTCTTGGTGTTTGAGCCGTAAACAGTAACCACTGATGTTGATTGGACAGCAACGCCATTCTTGCAAACAACGCTTCCTCGTTTGAATTTTTGCTTTTACGAGAAACTGATGTAAATGCGCAGTGAACTAGCGGGCTAGAGTGTTGTGCTTTAACGTGTGCTTGAATCATTTTGCTGTCCTTATATACATGCTGTATGTGTATACAGTAGTTTTAGTTGCTTATAAGATCAAGCGTTTTTTGCGGGATTATTGGACGATTTCGTCTGAGGTTATGGATGGTAAATGATTAAATCATTGAAAGTATTCGATAAATTAAATTTGAATGAATCTGCTGTTTTGTATCATAAGTTGAATAAATGTGAGCTTTATACAGGTGTATACACTGGTTTTTGCAGAAAAGTACTGTATATACCTGTATAGAAGAGAGAACAAAGAAGAAAGAAGAAAGAAGATCTAAAACCACAGGCACAAAAAAAGCGCCTTAGGCGCTTTCTTATATTTCACGGTGTTGCTTATCTCAATGTCGCTTGGGAGAGTTTTGCTCTCATTTCCATTTCACCAATATTGAACTGGCGAACATCAATGGTTGCAATATCATTGCACTCGTTACATGCATGATGACACTTACCATCTAGGTAGTCGTGCTTTTTAACTAGGCTTGGCTTTTTGCACCAATCACAAACGCCTTCTATTGTGAACATATTCTCTCCTCACCTGTTTAAGTCAGGTGTATTTTCGGCGCAAATTATGACACAAGTAAGACCCATTAGTTAATAGTTTGTTACCCATTTTTGAGAGGGGGATCGATTGCAACACCAATAAAATCGATATCTTTGAGATCTAGGAAAATGAAGATGTGTGTTTGTTTACGGTTTTGTAACATTTTGTAAAATGGTTTTTAGCGCATTGTTCAAACGTTTCATTTCTTCGTCACATCCGTGACCATCTGGATGGTAGATCTTTGATAGCTGTTTGTATCGGATCTTGATGCTTTTCTGGTCGGGGATTGAGCTAGGTGTGTAGCCAAATAGCGCGCAGGCCACCTGCAAATTACTCAGACCTTTGCTGTTTTTCTGCTTCTTCAATTCGTGGAACATAGTGTTCAGCTGGCGTTTTTGCTGCTTAATCGTAAGGTCCTTCGAGCTAAGCTGCGCTTCAAGTGATTGTTGTTGCTGTCGCGAATCACCCGACTTTAGAGCTTGTCTTTTTCTTGAGATAACGAGCGTCGCAATAATGCTGATGATTGAAATCAACACGGCCAACGCAGCACCAATCATATAGTCAGAGCTAGTTAGGTTAGAACTGGAGAGGTTAGAGCGTGATGCTTGGTTAGATTGAACGTGCTTAGATACCCCCTGACTGGTGTCTATTTCAGAGTCGATGCTGTCATCGAGCTGTTCTATTGAAGAGATCTGTTTTGCACGTTGCTGGTTGAATTGTGCTTCCAAAACGCGGTTGTAGCCGTCTTCTGCTTGTGGATTATCTTTTAAGGCTGCTTCATACCATAGCTGCGCTTTATCTAATGGTTGAAGGAGGTCTTGTTCTAGCGAGGATTCGTAGAGTTTTGCTACCTCGATAGGCGCGCGCTGGTTACCTTGCAACGCTGCTTTGATAAACCATTCCAAAGCAAGTTTGTTACTTTGTTCAACACCTGTTCCTGCCAAGTACCATTCACCCAGTCTAAATTGCGCGTTTGGGTTGCCGTTTTCTGCTGACTGCGTGTACCAATACAATGCATCACTGGTGCTAACAGGAACGTCGACACCCGATTCATAAGCTTGAGCCAATTGGTATTGAGAAACTGGATCTTGAGGTTGTGATTCTAGTGAAAATTCATCACTGCTTGCTGCGTGCACGAAATGTGTGGTGGACAGTTGAATCGTGGAAAAGATGAGGGCTAGAAATAGTGTTCTAAGAAATGATGATGACAGAATGTTGGATAGGATCAGCAAAAGATAAGTCTCGTAAAAAAGCCCAGAATCGATATGTCAGTATGAATACGCTTTATGGTCGTTGATTATTATTATCACGTTAAATGAGTAACATAACTGATAAACAACTATATAGAGGTTAATTCAATAGATAAAGATGGACTGGGCTTTAATCGTGCTACTTAAGCGGCAAGATTTGAATTTCTACGCGACGGTTACAAGCACGACCTTGAGAGGTGTTATTGTCACATAGAGGGTAGCGCTCACCGTTACCACGAGCAATAGCACGACCTGCAGCAACGTCTTGAGAGATCAAGAATGCACGAACAGATTCAGCTCGACGCTCAGAAAGGATTTGGTTCGTCGATTCGCTGTCAGTGTGACCTTCAATCACTAGGCTAGTGTCTGGGTATTCAACTAGGATGCGAGCAACGCCGCGAAGGGTATTGTGAATGCTTGATTCCAAAGCGTAAGAGCCAGAATCAAAACCGATGCCGTTTTCTAGGCGAAGTAGAAGTTGGTTCTCACCGACACGTTCAACTTGAACGCCTGAATTCATTAGCTCTTCACGAAGGGCAGCTTCTTGTCGGTCAAAGTAGTAACCAATACCACCACCAACAGCGGCGCCACCGGCAGCACCAATAAGTGCACGTTTACCACGGTCTTTAGAGTCACCAGTTGCAGCACCAGCAACGGCACCAGCGAGTGCACCAATTAGAGCGCCTTGAGTTGCAGAGTTAGCCTCAGATTCGCCAGTTGTCGCGTTTTGGCGTTGAGTTGCCTGACAACCCGTTAAAGCGATAGTAAGCGCTAGGGCTAGTGTGATTTTTTTAACGTATTTCTCCATCATGTACTTCTGTCAAACGAATGAATCCGAGTGACAAACATAGTCCTGTAAATCTTATTGATGGTTTTTATCAATACGTCGAAGCAATGTAAAGTGGCTCTATGATTTAGTTATCTTTTTAGCTGCCTGGGTACCGCCAACTGGTCGATTAACAGACAATTTACGACCTTTCTTCAAACCAACTTCATAATCGGCGGTGAGGTTTTTCATCGCTTCTCTCAGTTGCTGCTTGAACGTTTCACGGTCGATATTTTTGAATTCTTTATCAATGTAGTTATTGATTTTGTTGTTTGATTCGTCGTCGGGAGTAATGGTTGGTAGCTTTTCAAGCGCACCTTCAACCCAGCCTGAAACAAACGAGTTCACGCGGCGTGTCACTTCTAAGGACCCTGTGCCAGAGCCAGCAAAGCTATTTCTGAATTGGCCGGTGTGTTCATTCAGTTCACGATAAATGATATCGAAAGCGAACGCTGCGAAGATCGCGCGGTCGGCTTCACCAATGAACTCAACACGCTTGAGGCCTTTATGATTCAGCAATACGGCTTCTACGCCAAATTTGGTGTTGATACCGCGAATAACACGCAGCAGTGTAGAACTGATATTTGCAGGTAACAGGTGACTGGACTGAGTTTTCCCCATCTTGATAAATTCAATATCGTCTTTTTCGAGACCATATTTCAGCATCAAGTTATGCGCCATTTTTATCGCATTGGCAGCTTCATTGACGTTCGCAGAATTTCCAAGCTCAAGACACTTGGCAATTTTCTTTAGGGCTTTTTTCTTATCCATCGACAATTTAATCAGTACCGCAAATTTTTAAAAGTCCAACATTTTACATGTTTTCGCGGGTAACAGAAAGGCAAAACTGGTTTGATGAACAAGGAAGGCGGTGAACATTGAACTGCATGAGCCCAGTTGGCGGTAAAAACAAAAACGCCATCAAGCGTATTGATGGCGTTAGTGACACGTTTTTTCAATATGTCTAGAGCATTCGTAAACTAGATACCCAGTTCATCGAGTAGATCTGCCGCAGAATCATTGCCAGAGCTTTGAGCTGGCTTGTTCGCTTCTTGCATTTTTTTCTGAGTCGCCTCAAGAATGCTATCTGGACATTCGTCTTCTGCGATTTCAAATTCTTCTAATTGAATGAACTCAGTCTTATCCATCGCAAGCTCAAGGTAGAAGATGTTGTTATTAGCGGTAGAGAAGGTCACACGACGAGCTTGTGGACGGTCGAGATTGGTATCAACAGAAAGGTTAACTTGCTTGTTCAGAGCCAGCATTTTCGGTTGGTTTTGTGTGATGTTGGTTTGCAGCTCTTTGCGGATTTTATTGGTGAAATCGCCAACTAATTGGTTCATCAACTCACCCAATACATCACCCACTTCGTCTGAAGTATGAAGCACAGCAAGCTCGTTTTCAGGCATGCCCATATTGCGCATGTAATTGGTGTAGATCTCTAGCGCTGCTTTGGACGTAAAATTAATAACAACGAGACCAGAAAAGCCGCCGTCAAACAGAACGAAGCAACCAAAATCTGGCTTTAGGCTTGTCTTGTTGATCTTTTGAACCATGGCTGAATAGGACACCTGAGAAGCCGTCGCTGAAGTCAGTACGCTTGAGACTGATTGGCATAGTTTAAGAAGGATATCTTCAGTTGTGACTGTTTTGTTTTTTTTCATTGTGATGTGCTCGTGGAGATGCCTTAAACAAAATGTTATTCAGTATATTGTTACTGAATTAAGACGAAAGTGACTATTTCTCCATTCTTGCACTGAGATTCTGATTTGATCACCTTTTTATATGATCTTAATAGTAGTAAAGTGACGAAATTCAAAGAAAATTATTAAAAATCTCAGATAACCCAATGCTGATAGGATCAGCGAAGTAGGGGCAGGAAGCAAATGTTACCAAGACTTCAACTCAATGCTGATGTCGATCCAGTTGTCGTACGCTTTTTAGATGAACTAAAAACAGCGGGCTTTACTGGCGACATTGAATCTCAATATTCTAGCCGTTTGGCTGTGGCGACTGATAATAGTGTCTATCAGCAATTGCCGCAGGCGGTCATCCTTCCTAAAACAACGCAAGACGTTGTGCTTATCGGTAAAGTGGTTTCTAAATCCGCTTACGAACGCGTGACTTTTTCCCCTCGTGGCGGCGGTACCGGAACCAACGGACAATCTTTAACAAAAGGTGTCGTGGTTGACCTGTCGCGATACATGAATAAGGTTCTTGAGATTAACGAGAAAGAGGGCTGGGTAAGAGTTCAGTCTGGTGTCGTTAAAGATCAATTGAACGACGCTGTTCGCCCTTATGGTTACTTTTTCTCTCCAGACCTTTCTACCAGTAACCGAGCAACCTTGGGTGGCATGATCAATACCGATGCTTCGGGCCAAGGGTCATTGAAGTACGGCAAAACGTCTGACCATGTATTGTCGCTGCAAGCGGTGTTCGCAGATGGTTCATGTCTAGAATCTGATTTATCACACGGCTTACCTGTAGAGGGTGAATTCGCTCACCATGCACTTACGGTGACAGAGGCGGTTTGTCGAGACAAACGCGCTCAAATCTTAGATAAATTCCCTCCGCTGAATCGCTTCTTAACAGGCTATGACCTAAAGAATGCAATCAACGAACAAGATGACAGCTTTGACCTAACTCGCGTTCTATGTGGCGCTGAAGGTTCTTTAGCATTCATCACGGAAGCAAAGTTAAACCTAACCAAGATTCCAAAAGCGCGCACACTGGTTAACGTGAAATACAACACGTTTGATTCTGCGCTGCGTAATGCGCCGTTCATGGTGGAAGCGAAAGCACTGTCTGTTGAAACGGTAGATTCAAGAGTATTGAACCTAGCGAAGCAAGACATCGTTTGGCACACCGTGAGCGATTTGCTGACTGATGTTCCGAACAAAGAGATGCTTGGCATCAACATGGTTGAGTTTGCAGGCCAAGATGAAGCGGAAGTTGAACAGCAAGTTCAAGCGCTGACTGCACGCCTTGAAACCATGGTTGAAAGCGAAGAAGCCGGCGTGATTGGTTTTCAAGTTTGTAGCGATTTGGCGAGCATTGGCCGAATCTACAACATGCGTAAGAAAGCAGTGGGTCTGTTAGGTGCGGCGAAAGGCCGAGCTAAGCCAGTCGCTTTTGCTGAAGATACTTGTGTACCACCAGAAAACCTCGCGGATTTCATCTCTGAATTTAGAGTGTTACTCGATTCAAAAGAGTTGAATTACGGCATGTTTGGTCACGTTGACGCGGGCGTATTACACGTTCGTCCAGCATTGGATCTGTGTGACCCGATGCAAGAAGCATTGATGCATGAAGTCTCTGATGAAGTGGTTAAGCTGGTGGCGAAATACGGCGGTTTAATGTGGGGCGAGCACGGTAAAGGTTTCCGTTCTGAGTATGGCCCAGACTTCTTTGGTGAAGAGCTGTTTACCGAATTAAGACGTATTAAAGCAGCATTCGACCCGCACAACAAGATGAACCCAGGCAAGATCTGTACGCCTTTAGAAAGTGACGCTGAATTGGTGAAAGTCACCGATACCAAGCGTGGTTTCTACGACCGTCAGATCGACGTACAAGTTCGTGACAGCTTCAAGCAAGCAATGGAATGTAACGGTAACGGCTTGTGTTTCAACTACGATACTAGCTCGCCAATGTGTCCTTCAATGAAAGTTACGGCTGACCGACGTCACTCACCCAAAGGCCGCGCAGGCTTGGTAAGAGAGTGGTTGCGTCAACTGACTGAACAAGGCGTTGATATTCTCGACCTTGAGCAAGAAGCGTTGAAAGACAACACACCCGTTAAGACTATGATTGAGCGTGTTCGCAATACGATGAACAAACGCCATGAGTACGATTTCTCGCATGAAGTTCATGAGGCGATGAACGGTTGTTTGGCGTGTAAAGCGTGTGCGAGTCAATGTCCGATCAAAGTCGATGTGCCGAGTTTCCGTTCTCGATTCTTGAACATCTATTACTCGCGTTATCAGCGCCCAGCAAAAGACTATTTAGTTGCCAACATTGAAACCATGCTGCCGTTAATGGCGAAAGCACCAAAGGTTGTTAACGCAGCATTGGGTCAAAAGTGGATACAAACCGCAACGGCTAAAACAGTCGGTTATGTTGATGCACCATTGATGTCGGTGCCTACGCTAAAAAATCGTCTGGCGAGTAAAGAATTGCAACTCTTCGACTTACAGTACTTAGAAGGCTTGTCTTCTGAGCAGAAGAAACAGCATGTACTTATCGTTCAAGACCCGTTTACTAGCTTTTATGATGCAGAAGTTGTTGAAGACTTCGTTACCTTGGCTCAGAAACTTGGTAAAACACCGGTACTGCTGCCGTTCAAACCCAATGGAAAAGCGCTGCACATTAAGGGCTTCTTAAATCGTTTTGCTCGTGAGGCGAAATCTACATCGGATTTCTTGTCGATGGTGGCGGATATCGGTATTCCTTTGGTCGGTGTTGATCCTGCTCTGGTACTTTGTTATCGCGATGAATACGTCGAGATCTTAGGTGACAAGCGTGGCGACTTTGATGTGCTTACCGTGCATGAATGGTTAATGCAATCGCTAGGTGAGTTCGAAGCGCGCTCAGCAAATGAAGAGATGTGGTACTTGTTCGCTCACTGTACAGAGAAGACCAAGATGCCAAATGCGGAAAAAGAGTGGGGCGCTATCTTTAAACACTTTGGTGCTGCGTTAACCAGCGTTCCTGTCGGCTGTTGTGGTATGGCGGGTACTTTCGGCCATGAAGTGGATAAACTGCAAATGTCGAAAGACATATACGGTTTAAGCTGGAAACCTCAAATGCAGGACTTACCAAAAGATCGTTGTTTGGTGACGGGTTATTCTTGCCGTAGCCAAGTGAAGCGCTTTGAAGGTGAGAAGCTTGCTCACCCATTACAGGCGCTAGCAAAAATTCTTTAATACATTTAGCCCAGCAATTGCTGGGCTTTTTTCTAAACTAACAAAGGAATGTTAATAAGGAAAAGTATGAAATTTCTAGAATTAAAAGTACCACCCGTTGCACTGTTTATTATTGTATTCGCAGCATCATACTTCTGCGCTCAGCAGTTGAGCCAAGGGGCACTGGCATTACCTTATGGAATGGTTGTGCTAGGCATCGGGATCATATTGAGTGGTGTGATTGGAATATCAGGCATATGGGAATTCCGAAAACAGAAAACCACCGTTAACCCGATCAAAGTCGAAACCGCGTCTGCAGTCGTGGACAGTGGAATCTTTGGCTACACGCGAAATCCAATGTATCTAGGGCTATTCATCCTACTGTTTTGCTTTGGCTACTTCTTCCAAAACCTATTCAGTGTTTTGCTCAGTTTTGTATTCGTAATCTACATGAACCAGTTCCAAATTAAGCCAGAAGAACGCGCTCTAGAGCAATTGTTCGGTGCGGAATATGTTGATTACAAACAAAAGGTTAGGCGCTGGATTTAGTTTTGACTTGAGTGCAGGCTTGAGTGTCTTCGTGTAGTCAGGGATCGTACTAAAAAAGCCCAGCTTGAGATTATCAAGCTGGGCTTTTTTGATCTTATTCTAGAGCTTATTTACATCGAGATGTGTAAATAAGGATGCTGATTAAGCGGCAGCTGCGAACTGAGCTAGAAACATCTCTTTACGCTCATTGAAGCGGTTAACTAGGTCGTCGACAGAAGCTTGGTCGTATGGCTTAAGGCCACTTGCTACCATGCGCTTCACGCCTTTACCGACAACTTCTCCGTCTTCTTTAAAGTCAAAGTTTAGTGTCACTATGCCACGCTTGCCTTCAACATCAAAAGTCGCGCCAGAGAATTCAACTTCTGGGTGAGACAGGTCTAGGCGAGTAAATTCAACTTCCATGCTCTCGTAAATCACTAGAGGACGCTGGCAGTTGATCATCATTTGTTGTTCTTCCATAAGAGGAACCATGATGTGTGGGAAGTTCATGCCAGAGAACTTAACGTAGTTTGTTACTACGTGCTCGATGAATGCTTGGTCGTGGCTCTTTTCACCTTCACAAGACATGTGTAGGTACTCTTTGCCTTTCTCGTCAACCAGTGAGCTTTCTTTCTCACACTTGTTGTCAACGCTAAGCGCAATACCGTTACCCACCATACCTGAAAAATCAAAACGCATTTTTTGGCTGATGCCTTCTTTTTGCAGAAGTACTGCAAACAAAAGATCGCCAGGCACGCAGAAGCGCTTGTTGTCTTCATCGTGAATTGGGTTGAAGTCAGCGGCTACTTTTTTAGCAAAGTGACTAGCTTGTTCACGAGTGAATTGAAATTGATTGTCTTCAGTTGAAAAGTAAGGTGTCAGAAACATAGTATCGCTATTAGTCATCAAATCTGGGGTGGATTATAGCTAACTAACTTCGTTCTAATGGTCTATCCAGTTAACTTTGCTTATATATCAGTCAATTAGATAAATACGTTGGATGGTATGTGACGATTTCAAGGGAGATATGGCCTTTGGCTCAATGCAACAAGGGCTAATCGATAGCCCTTGTTTATATGACACTCTAATGGTGTTGTTCAGTATGTTTTTGCTTTAAAAGCTACATAAAGTACCTTCTGGCATTAGGTGGTTATGAACGGATAATTTGAGTAACAGGTTAGCTTGCTCAATATCTGGAGCAAAGTATCTATCTTTGTCGTAGAAGCTGACTTTTTCACGCAGAATCTGTTTCGCTTCTTCCACACGAGGAGACGATAGATTCGGAGCACGGAAGTCTAGCCCTTGTGCTGCTGCTAAATATTCTACTGCCAATATCCCACGGGTGTTTTCAGCCATGTATCTAAGCCTACGAGCGGCAAAGGTAGCCATTGATACGTGGTCTTCTTGGTTTGCAGAAGTAGGTAGGCTGTCTATTGACGCTGGATGAGCCAATGTTTTGTTCTCACTAGCGAGTGCTGCAGACGTTACTTGAGCAATCATAAAGCCTGAGTTCACGCCGCCGTTATCGACTAAGAAAGGCGGTAGTTTGCTTAGCGCGCTATCAATCAATAACGCCATTCTTCGCTCTGACAAGCTACCGATTTCAGCTATCGCTAGTGCAAGGTTATCGGCTGCCATTGCGACAGGTTCTGCGTGGAAGTTACCACCTGAAATGATGTCGCCATCGTCAGCGAAAACAAGTGGGTTGTCGGATACGGCATTTGCTTCAATGTTTAAGGTTTCTGCTGAATTACGAATCTGCTGTAAACATGCCCCCATCACTTGAGGCTGACAACGCAGTGAGTAAGGGTCTTGAACCTTTTCACAACAAGTGTGTGATTCACCAATCTCACTCTTTTGATCAAGCATATGACGGTAAGCAAGTGCTGCATCCATCTGGCCACGATGACCACGAACGCGGTGTATACGAGGGTCAAACGGACGACGACTACCTAGCGCTGCTTCTACAGACATCGCACCACACACGGTTGCAGACGCAAACAAGTCTTCAGCTGCAAACAGACCTTCTAATGCAAAGGCAGTTGATGCTTGTGTGCCGTTTAACAGAGCTAAGCCTTCTTTCGGAGCAAGTGTGATTGGCTCTAAGCCTGCGATCTGCATTGCTTCTAAGCCCGTGATGATCTTGCCGTTGTGACGTGCTTGGCCTTCACCAAGCAGTACCGTACTCATGTGGGCGAGGGGAGCGAGGTCTCCAGAAGCACCCACAGATCCTTTTTGTGGTACACACGGGTAAACCTGTGCGTTCACTAGATCGATAAGAGCATTGATGACCTTGAGTCGGATACCCGAGTAACCACGAGACAAGCTGTTAATCTTTAACACCATCATCAAGCGCACGGTTTCATCAGACATGAATTTACCAATGCCGGCCGCGTGAGAAAGCACGATACTTTTCTGTAATACTTCTAAATCTTCAGGCGCAATTTTGGTATTTGCCAATAAGCCAAAACCCGTATTGATGCCATACACAGTGCGATCTTCAGCAATCACTTGTTCTACAACGTGCATGCTCGCTTCAATATCAGGAATTGCTGCAGGGTCAAGTGATAAGTTTACAGGGCTACGGCTAATCTTACGCAGTTCAGGTAGGCCAAGAAGTCCTGGTTTAAGTAATAAATTCAACATGTTTTCTCCAGACATTAAAGGCGACGAAGTTCTTCGTTTAGCATAGGCAAATCAAGCTTCTGTTCTTTAGCACACTGCTTGGCAATATCGTAACCCGCATCAGCATGACGCATAACGCCTGTTGCTGGGTCGTTGTGAAGTACACGAGCAATACGCTGTGATGCATCTTCACTGCCGTCACAACAAATCACCATTCCTGAGTGTTGCGAGAAGCCCATACCAACGCCACCACCATGGTGCAGAGAAACCCATGTCGCGCCGCCTGCAGTATTTAGCAGAGCGTTCAATAGAGGCCAATCTGATACGGCATCTGACCCGTCCATCATGCCTTCTGTTTCGCGGTTCGGGCTTGCCACTGAACCTGAATCTAGGTGGTCACGACCGATAACAACCGGCGCTTTCAGTTCGCCATTTTTAACCATTTCATTGAATGCTTGGCCTAAACGTTCGCGATCTTTCAAGCCAACCCAACAAATACGAGCCGGTAAGCCTTGGAACTGAATGCGTTCACGCGCCATATCTAGCCAGTTGTGTAGATGCGGGTTATCTGGAATCAGTTCTTTTACTTTTTGATCTGTTTTGTAGATGTCTTCAGGATCGCCAGAAAGGGCAGCCCAACGGAAAGGTCCGACGCCCTCGCAAAATAAAGGTCGTATATAGGCTGGAACGAAGCCTGGAAAATCAAACGCGTTTTCCACACCTTCTTCCAGTGCCATTTGGCGAATGTTGTTGCCGTAATCGACGGTCGCAGCGCCACGGTACTGAAGATCTAGCATAGCTTGTACTTGAATGGCCATGGACTGCTTAGCGGCTTTCACTACTTTAGCTTCATCAATGGTTCGTTCTTGTGCTGCTTTCTCCATCGTCCAACCTTGAGGCAAGTAGCCGTTCAGCGGATCGTGGGCAGAGGTTTGGTCAGTCACTACGTCAGGCGTGATATTGCGTTCAACAAGCTCTGGGAATACGTCTGCTGCGTTACCAAGCAAGCCAACAGAGATTGGCGTGTCTGATTCTTTAATCATTGCCATCGCTTCATCGATGCTGGTGGCTTTTTTGTCTACATAGCCAGTACGCAAGCGGTAGTCGATTCGTGATTCATCACATTCAACCGCGATCATTGAAAAGCCAGCCATTGTAGCTGCGAGAGGTTGAGCACCGCCCATACCGCCAAGACCACCCGTTAGAACCCACTTGCCGTTTGCTTCTCCTTGAAAGTGCTTCTTCGCGATAGCGACAAACGTTTCATAAGTGCCTTGAACGATGCCTTGTGAGCCAATGTAAATCCAGCTACCTGCGGTCATCTGGCCGTACATCATCAAGCCTTCTTTATCGAGCTCGTTGAAGTGTTCCCAGTTCGCCCAGTGTGGAACAAGGTTCGAGTTAGCGATCAGTACGCGAGGTGCGTTTTTATGTGTCGGGAACACGCCCACAGGTTTACCTGATTGAACAAGCAACGTTTGGTCGTCTTCTAAACGCTCTAATACTTCAACAATCTTGTCATAACATTTCCAATCACGCGCAGCGCGACCAATACCGCCATACACAACCAGTGCATGTGGATGTTCTGCCACATCAGGGTCTAGGTTGTTCATCAGCATACGCAGTGGTGCTTCTGTTAACCAAGATTTAGCGCGCAAAGTGGTGCCATGAGGTGCGCGAATTTCGCGAGTCGTGTCGAGACGAGGGTCACTGTTGTGGTGTTCCGTCATTTTGGAATTCCTTCTGTTTCACGTTATATCGTTGTAGTTGTAGTTGTAGTTGTAGTTGTAGTTGTAGTTATCGGTATAGCTGGATTAGTCGCTGGCCATTGCACTGGCTATATCCCAACACAAACGTGCCGCCAATCGAGCCGTTTGGCCATCGATGTCGTAGTCTGGGTTGTATTCCGCAATGTCCGCGATAATGAGTTTTTCACTGTGTTTGAAAATCTGTTCTAGAAAAGGAGCGAGTGCTTCATAGCTCACGCCTCTTGCCGCTGGTGCACTGACGCCCGGCGCTGTCGCTGCTGGAAATACGTCTAGATCGATAGTGAGATAGAGGTAATCACACTCAGCGATGAATTTTTGTAACTTAACCAGTTGAGCGACTTGGTTCACTTGGGTCATGTTGCGGTCGTGTTCATACCAAACGCCCAGTTGGTCAGCTTTATTAAACAGCGCTTTGGTATTACTAGCCGCACTCACACCAAGGCAAGCGTAATGAAACGGCCATTGATGTGTGTGGCAGTAATCACTTATCTGGTTGAAAGGCGTGCCTGAGCTCGGTTTAACATCGGCGATGTCGCTTTCAAATTCACGAAGATCAAAGTGAGCATCAAAGTTGACGATGCCAATCCTAGGTTTGTGTACGGGCTGATCTTTATCAAGGTGTTCCATTTGATGTAAATGATCAGCGAGGCCTTGGAAAGATGCCCAAGCCACTTCGTGACCACCGCCGAGGGTAATCACTTTGTTGATTGCTAAAGCATTGGCAATCACAGAAGCACACTGTTTTTGGCTGACTTCGAGTTGACCATCATTGCATTCGATATCACCAAGGTCCGCGATGTGCGCGTCACTGTGCCAAGCCATATTAGCCAACGCTTGACGAATCAGGTTAGGTGCTTGTTTCGCGCCTACGCGTCCTTTGTTTCTTGCAACTCCAGCATCGCTGGCAAAGCCTACCAAGGCGATGGCGCGGTCATTAAGCTCATCACTTAAATTACTACTTTGCATTTGCTTGGTAATGTGATGTACGCGAGTACCGAGTGCGCCATCTTCAAGATCATTACGCCCAGTCCATACAAAGTTATGTACGGTTTCTGCGTTCTTTTGAATGCTGTTGGATTTAGATTGAGTCATGACATACCTCGCCATTAACAATGCGTTTATGCAGATGAGGAACACCAACTTGATAGCTTAAGTCGGCAGGGTGAACGATATTCCAGATAGCCAAATCAGCGGCATAACCAATTTCAATTCTGCCTTTGGTTTGTGATTCGCCAATGGCAGCCGCAGCATGACAAGTTACACCGCGTAGCGCTTCTTCAGGCGTCGTACCAAACAGGGTGCAGCTCATGTTCATCATTAGTGTTAAGTCAGCAAAAGGAGAAGTGCCGGGGTTTAAGTCGGTCGCTATCGCCATTGGAATGTTGTGTTCACGAAGTAGGGCGACTGGCGGCTGTTGAGTCTCTTTCAGGAAGTAGAAAGCACCGGGTAGCAAGGTGGCAACGGTGCCTGATTCCGCCAGTGCTTTGACTCCTATTTCATCAAGGTATTCGACATGGTCAACAGAGAGTGCGCCGTATTTAGCTGCAAGCGCGCTGCCACCCATATTCGAAAGTTGTTCAGTGTGGCCTTTAATCGCTAGCCCATGCGCTTTGGCTGCTGCAAAGACACGTTCGGTTTGTTCAAGGTTGAAGCCGATAGATTCACAGAACACGTCAACCGCATCGGCTAGGCCTTGCTCTGCAGCTTTAGGAATGATCTCTTGGCAAACCAGATCGATATAGCTGTCCGGTTGTTCTTTATATTCGGGTGGCACAGCATGGGCTGCAAGGAGAGTGGTGGTGATCTTAATTCGGCGATGATTCTCTAACGCTTTGGCTGCACGTAACATCTTGAGCTCATCTTCAAGAGTTAAACCATAGCCGGATTTTACTTCGATGCTGGTTACGCCACTTCTTAGTAGGCCATCGAGCCTAGGTAGTGCCATTTCAACCAGTTCAGATTCTTGTGCTGCGCGCGTTGCGGTTACTGTCGCTAAAATACCACCGCCTTGCTTGGCGATGTCGGTGTAAGACACACCATTCAAACGCTGCTCAAATTCATTGGCACGATTACCCGCAAATACGAGGTGAGTGTGGCAATCAATCAGCCCAGGGGTGACTAACTTGTTTTTGCAATCATAGGTGATGTAATCCAAAGAACCATCAATACTTACTTGTTCTAACTCAGAAGCAAGTACGTCTTGGTTTGAACAAGAGATGGACACGATTTTACCGCTTTCGATAACGATATCTTGAGGAGAGGAGGGCTGATAACCGTCGACTCCCGAACTCATGGAGACCACTCGTGCGTTTTTGAGGATCAAATTCATAATCACCTAGATCTTTGCTAAACATTAAATGTATATACAAATAAATAGGCTAAACGCTGCCCCGAATCAAGTTGATGTTGCAAAAATGTGATCGGCGATCAGGATGATGTTCTTTAATCTAGAAGTATCTTGGAGCTTAATTTGTACTTAGAGCCAGGATGGTAGAGCAATGCAAAGCTGATGAGGCGCTCTTTGCTCCATGTTCTTCTATTCAAAAGTAGGCAAGGTTCTGATTCAGATAGCTTTAGTGACGTTCTGATTTGAGAGTCAGGAATAATGGCTTCAACCGTGTGCTCGATTGCACTCAACGGGCAGCTTTTTGAAAGGTATTCATTGGGTGTAGAGGTTGAAAAGTCTTGCTCTAGGTATTTTGGTGCGGCTTGCGAGTTCACCCAGCGCGCTTCCAATTGAATCGGTGTGTTGTCAGCAAAGTGGATGATTTCACTATAGAATACTTCGGCATTGATCATCACACCTAACCGTGTCGCGGTGCTTTCATCTGCCTTGATGCTCTTGTGCTTGATAACCTGGCTAGCATACGTTTGACCTCGGTCTTTGATCTCTTGTGCGATGTTGTTGATATCAAGCAGCGGAGATTGCGCTTTTTCGTCTGGTTCACAAACAAAAGTACCTAGCCTTGGCTTCCTGATGAGTTTGCCTTCAGACACAAGATCTCGAATGGCTTTATTGACCGTCATTCGACTCACATTGAACTGCTCTGTGAGTTCGAGTTCTGTGGTTATCTGGTAACCCACTGGCCAGTGACCACTGTTGATATTATCGTCTATGAACTGTTTTATCTGAAGGTAGAGCGGCGCTTTCGACATAATGAAACCTTATTTGACTATACAAATAGAGTAACGGAATTTTTCACGATTTCAACATTTCCTCGGGCAATGTGACCTTATTCAACATAGATGGGGCAAATTGCTTGATTCTGTGAGGCAAGTGTCGCAAATTGTCACGTAATAACTATTCGTAAATCAGATGATTAGAAAGGGAAATAATATGTTTAAGAAATTAAAGGCCTCGTTGGGCATCGGTGCAGCAAAGGTTGATACTGTCTTAGATAATATTGAAGTTTTCCAAGGTGGAGAGTTGTCTGGCAATGTTCACATTGTTGGTGGCGACGTTGAGCAACAAATCGACTTGATTAACTTGGTTCTCAACACAGAAGTAAAAGTAGAAACGGAAGACAGTACCAGCTACGAAACCTTTTCACTGGGTCGTATTCAAGCGGTAGAGCCTTTCGTTATCCAACCGGGCGAAACCAAACTGGTTCCATTCCGACTTAAGTTAAATGATGAAACGCCAGTCACCGCGTTGAACGCACAAATGAACCAATGCCATGTGTGGGTTGAAACCAACCTAGATATAGGCTTCGCGATTGACCCTAAAGACCGTGACTTTATCTCCGTACACCCACTGCCAACAGTTGCTAAAATCATCCAAGGCGTGGAAGCATCCGGTATGGCAATGGTGAAAGCTGACGTAGAGAAGGGCTTCTTAAAAGGCAACAACTTTGCTTCTCGTTCGGGTTGTTACCAAGAGATTGAATTTCGCAGCGGCGGTTTCATGAATAATAAAGAGATCGAGCTGTCATTCATCGTTGAAGGCTCAATGGTTCACTGCCTAGCAGAAATCGATCGCTCAATGAGCTTCCGTGGCGATCAATACATCTCATTCAGCTTGCCTGCGAACGCTGCCGATTCAGACATTCGTAACGCTGTATCAAGAATCATGAGTGCGTAGTTCCCTTTCTGTTAGTAGTCGCTTTTTCTATTAATAGAGACAAGACAGTACGATTTCTATAGCCGAACTTATCCGTTCGGCTTTTTTGTATTGTAGATAAAGCCAACGAATTACTGATTGAACTATGGGTTAGGCGTTAGAAGGATCTATATAGAAGAGACATTTCAGTCATATAGTTTTGTGGTGCTGCGGGACTAACATTGTCATTTCATATTATTTCGTTACAATGTTCGGCTACTCACAGATGTGGCATCTGTATTTGCTTCTATGTGGGTATATTTATTATGCATATATCCCCAATCAGCGTACTCGTTGATTGAAAGACATATATTAAACATTTTCATGTGTTGCTTGGTGTGCAACACCACTGTAAAGGACAAATAATGCCAATTATTACTCTTCCTGACGGTAGTCAGCGTCAATTTGACAACCCTGTATCAACTCTAGATGTTGCCCTATCAATCGGTCCTGGTCTTGCGAAAGCTACCATTGCTGGTCGTGTAGACGGCGAGCGTGTTGATGCTTGTGATCTTATCGAAAACGATGCAAGCCTAGAAATCATCACAGCTAAAGATGAAGTTGATGGCCTTGAGATCGTTCGTCACTCTTGTGCTCACCTTTTAGGCCACGCGGTTAAGCAGCTTTTTCCAGAAGCGAAAATGGCGATCGGTCCTACTATCGATAACGGTTTCTACTACGATATCGATCTTGAGCACTCTCTAACGCAAGACGATCTAGAAAAGATCGAAAAGCGCATGAAAGAGCTAGCGAAGACCAAATACCAGGTTGTTAAGAAGAAAGTTAGCTGGCAGGAAGCGCGCGACGCATTCGAAGCTCGCGGCGAGACTTACAAGATTGAAATCTTGGACGAGAACGTTTCTAAAGACGATCGTCCAGGCCTGTACCATCACGAAGAATACATCGATATGTGTCGTGGTCCACACGTGCCTAACATGAGCTTCTGCCAGCACTTCACTCTACTTAACGTAGCGGGTGCATACTGGCGTGGTAACAGTGACAACAAGATGCTTCAACGTATCTACGGCACTGCATTCCACGACAAGAAGGCACTTAAAGCTCACCTTGTGCGCCTAGAAGAAGCGGCTAAACGTGACCACCGTAAAATCGGTAAAGCGCTTGACCTATTCCACATGCAGCAAGAAGCACCAGGCATGGTGTTCTGGCACCACAACGGTTGGACTATCTTCCGTGAGCTAGAAGTATTTATTCGTCAAAAACTGACTGAGTACGATTACCAAGAAGTTAAAGGCCCATTAATGATGGACCGTGTTCTTTGGGAACGCTCTGGTCACTGGGATAAGTACGCTGAAGCGATGTTCACTACTTCTTCAGAGAACCGTGAATACGCTATCAAGCCAATGAACTGTCCTGGTCACGTTCAAATCTTCAACCAAGGTTTGAAATCTTACCGTGATCTACCGCTACGTATGGCTGAGTTCGGCTCATGTCACCGTAACGAGCCGTCTGGCGCACTTCACGGCATTATGCGTGTTCGTGGCTTCACTCAAGATGATGCTCACGTATTCTGTACTGAAGACCAAGTTCAACAAGAAGTTAAAGCTTGTATTGAAATGGTTTACGATACTTACACAACTTTCGGCTTCGAAAGCATCGTTGTTAAGCTATCTACTCGTCCAGAACAGCGTGTAGGTTCAGACGAAATGTGGGACCGTGCAGAGGCTGACCTTAAGCAAGCGCTAGAGGCAATGGACATTGCATACGAGATTCAAGAAGGCGAGGGTGCGTTCTACGGACCTAAGATTGAATTTACTTTGCATGATTGTTTGGACCGCGCTTGGCAATGTGGTACAGTGCAGCTCGATTTTGCATTACCAGAACGTTTAGGTGCTACTTACGTAGGTGAAGATAACGAGCGTCACACGCCAGTTATGATCCACCGCGCGATTTTAGGTTCACTAGAACGCTTCATTGGTATTCTTATTGAAGAATACGCTGGCTTCTTCCCAACGTGGTTGGCGCCAGAACAAGCAGTTGTAATGGGCATTACAGACAAACAGTCTGAATATGTACAAGAAATTACGAAAAAACTGCAAAAAAGTGGATTTAGAGTCAAAGCAGACTTGAGAAATGAGAAGATTGGCTTTAAAATCCGCGAACATACTTTGAAACGTGTACCGTTCATGCTTGTGTGTGGTGACCAAGAAATGGAAGCCGGCGAAATTGCAGTACGTACACGTAAAGGTAAGGACCTTGGCAAATTTAAAGTGGATGACTTTATTTCATACATCCAAGCCGAGGTTTCAAGCCGTAAGCTCAATCTGGAGGAATAGCTATTAAAGGCGGAAGACGTGGCCAACAACCGGCCAAACAAAACCAGCACCGTTTAAACGGTGACATTCGTGGCGTTCGTGAAGTGCGTCTAACTGGCGCAGACGGCGAAGCTGTTGGTGTAGTATCAATCGCTGAAGCGATGGAAGCTGCAAATGAAGCTGGTATGGATCTTGTAGAGATCAGCCCTAACGCCGAGCCGCCAGTTTGTCGTGTGATGGATTACGGTAAGTTCCTCTTCGAGAAGAGCAAAGCTGCGAAAGAGCAGAAGAAGAAGCAAAAGCAGGTTCAGATCAAGGAAATTAAATTCCGACCTGGAACTGATATTGGAGACTATCAGGTAAAACTACGCAACCTGACTGGTTTCCTAGAAGACGGCAACAAAGTGAAGGTAACAATTCGCTTCCGTGGCCGCGAAATGGCTCACCAAGAAATCGGTGTTGACGTTCTTAATCGCTTGAAAGCGGATACTGAAGAATTTGCAGTAGTCGAATCTTTCCCAACGAGAATTGAAGGTCGCCAGATGATCATGGTGTTGGCCCCTAAAAAGAAGTAATTAACGGCTTTGCAAGTAATTAAACCCTGCAGCCTCAGGTTGCGGGGTTTTATTCGCCCTAATTACTATGTTATTAACAACTCAACAATGCGGAGTTATTCATCATGCCTAAGATGAAAACCAACAAAGGTGCTGCTAAGCGTTTCCAGAAAACTGCTGGTGGTATTAAGTTTAAGCACGCTGGTAAACGTCACATCCTGACTAAGCGTACTACTAAGAACAAGCGTCAGCTACGTCCGAACTCGATCCTTCCTAAATGTGAAGTTGCTCAAGTTCTACGTATGATGCCATACGCTTAATTCTTTTTAGTTTATAAATTCGTTTAGTTTAGGAGAAGCATAATGCCTCGCGTAAAACGTGGTGTACAAGCTCGTGCACGTCATAAGAAAGTTCTAAAACAAGCTAAAGGTTACTACGGAGCACGTTCACGTGTTTACCGCGTAGCTTTCCAAGCAGTTACCAAAGCTGGTCAATACGCTTACCGTGACCGTCGCAACAAGAAACGTCAATTCCGTCAACTTTGGATTGCACGTATCAACGCGGCATCTCGTCAAAATGGTCTATCTTACAGCCGTTTCATCAATGGCCTAAAGAAAGCATCTATCGAGATCGACCGTAAGATTCTTGCTGACATCGCAGTATTCGACAAAGCAGCATTTGCTGTTCTAGTTGAAAAAGCGAAAGCATCTCTATAATTTAGAGTTAGCTTAAAGGTTTAAGAAAAGGAGAACTTCGGTTCTCCTTTTTTATTGCCTGTAATTTGGCTTTGCCATACTCTCTCGCATCTCGCATCTCGCATCTCGCATCTCGCATCTCGCATCTCGCATCTCGCATCCCGCACCTAATTTTTATTCGCTTGAACACGCATTCTGGTATATAAACATTTACCTAACCTTTAAATGTAAAGCGACCGAAATAAATGACCGCACCGACCACTATGACGTTCTTCGAACGTTTTGAAACTGACATCCTATCTGGCAAGAAGACGATTACTATTCGTGATGAATCTGAGCGAGACTACCAGCCAGGCAGTGTTGTGGAAGTATCGACGCTAGAGCAAGACCGTGTGTTCTGTAATCTTAAGATCATCAGCGTTGAGCCAATTTTGTTTGATGACTTAGGTGAGTTCCATGCTCAGCAAGAGAACATGACGCTGCAAGTACTGAAAGACGTGATTCAAGATATCTACCCGGGTATCTCTCAACTGTATGTGGTTTCTTACGAGCTTGTGTAGCCCGCTTTAAATAGAATTTGTTGATCAATACTGCGTCTAACGCAGAGCAATGATAAAGGGAAGCCACAATGAGTGAATTACAGAGCGAAACAGTTCAGCAAATTTTGCTTCAACTTTATTGTCGTGAGCAAAATGAGCAGCCGTTAATCTCTAGAACTGATCTCGACATTGCTCTTTATGATAGCGAAGGCTTTCTAGCGTGGCGTGACACAAGGCGTAACTTTACGGTCAGTGATATCGAGAATCGAGTTTGGGTGAAGAGCTGCCCCGGCGGTTACATCACTGAAGTGCACTTCAATGCTGACGGTTCTTTGATTGAATATCGTTTGTTCGACCGATTTGAAACAACAGGGCAGTGGCAACTAAAAGACGGTTTGTTACACGTCGAGATTCTGAAGGGTGAGAACTGCTACCAGTTTGCTGTTGTGGCTCGTGCTGACCTTAATATTCACTCTGCGGTTGAGTATAAGAGCGGAGAGCTGCATTCGTACTTGAAGCTTGTTCAAGTTGAAAGCTAAACGCTGGTTCGTTTAATTAGCATATAAAAAAGCCAACAGTGATGTTGGCTTTGTTGTCTTCAATCTGACTGAATACTTCTATTAAGCTTCGAAGTTCGCCAATCGAGTATAAAGCTCGCTGTCTTGATCTTGCTTTGCACAAATCGTCAGTAGGTCTTCAATAAAGTACTTCAATGCACGTGCTTCAATTCGGCGAATACCTTGTTGATGTTCTTCAGTTAGGTAGCCGTAGATAGTCGCAGCGCCAAAGTCACCAAAGATCATCTGACCTTGTTCGTTCACTAAAGTGTTGTGAGCGTATAGATCACCATGAGAGACTTTATTGGCATGAAGGTGTTCAAACACATCAATCATCTGCTCTGTAATGCTATTGATTTGAGCAATTGAAAGTTCGAAACCTTCTGGGAAAGTATCACGCGTGCAAGTCTCGAGTGTTGGTGGTAGCCCTAGGTTGTAGTAGCTGTTTGGAATGAGTTCCATCACCAAAGCTAGGTAATCTTGTTCCTCTACTTGGGCGATAGATTTTATCAAGTTGTTATGGTGTCCAGCCTGCAAGCACGCTTCCAGTTCATCATGTGGGTAGCCGTCACTGGTGACTTCGCCTTTAAACACTTTAACCGCCACTTCCTGTGGAAAATCGAAGTCGCTGTTTAGCCAGCTTGCATGCGAGATCACGCCAGATGCGCCTTGGCCAAGTACTTGATTCAGTGAATAGCTTTGAGAGCTAACCGCAGGCACGCTATCTAAGCTGCTCGGGTGTTTACAAAACGGGTTACCCGCAAACGCTAACCAAGCCAGTTTTGGTAGCTTGATTAGGAACTCAGGGAATTCAGTCAGCTGGTTTGCAGACAGACGAACTAGCTCAAGGTTTGATAGGTTTTCCATGCTTTCTGGTAGAACACGAATCTTGTTACCCGCCAATGCGAGCTTTTGTAGTCGTGGTCTTTCACCTAGTGAGCTAGGCAGAGCCTCAATCTCATTGTCGGTCAGGATTAACCAACGTAGTTGAGTAGGCAGAGATTGCTCGCTAACGGTTTTGATTTGGTTGGTCTTGAAACCGATCATTTCAAGCTTAGGAAGTGACCCAAGAACATCAGGCAGGTGCGTAAACAGGTTATTCGACGCGAAGATAATACGCAGGTTGGTCAGCTGTGATAACTCTTCTGGTAAATCTGACAGCTGATTACCTGAAAGGTCCAGAATCTCTAGCGAATCGGCGAGTTCTAAGATCTCTAAAGGAAATTCAGTGAGACCTTCTGACAGTTGTAAGCGCGTAATACCGTTTAGTTGTCCTGATTTTAATTGTTCTAGAGTATGCAAACCTTAGCCTTATGAATAGATGTTCGAGGCGCGTAGTTTACTTGTCTCAATTAAGAAAGGCGAGCACCGGAACGATGCTCGCTTAACTAATCTAAGTGAACGAATCTACGAAGGTTAAAGTCGTATATGGTTTTGGCTGACGCCGACCTCCTCAACAAAATCAGCATCATGACTCACTAAGATAAATGCGCCTTGGTACTCACGCAAAGCGGGCGCCAATATTTGTTGTGAGTCTATGTCTAGATGGTTGTCCGGTTCATCGAGCAATAGAAGCGGGGTGTCTTGCTTATGGCTAACGATCAACATCGCCAGTTTCATTTTCTCGCCACCACTGAGGTGAGCGACTTTTCGATATACCGAGTTTCGCCTGAATCCAATTCCCGCTAGCAGGGTTCGCGCGTCGCTCTCTGTTAATCCAAAACTATGCGTTATTAAACTATCGAACATCGTATCGTTGGTGTCTAACAGGCCAAAGTGTTGATCCAAATAGACGGTCGCCCCCAAGCGCTTAATCGAGCCTTTATAATTGGCGTGTTGACCGTGAATCGCTTTTAACAGTGTCGATTTTCCACACCCATTAGCACCGGTTAGATAACACCGTTCCCCTTGTGATAAAGAAAAACTGATGGGCGCACCAGAGCCGTAAACAAGGCGGCAGTTCTCAACGGTTAACAAAGAGCTCTTTTTACTGCTATTACTTTGCTGTAGATACAAAGCTTGTGGTTTCAGCCGTTCCTTCAGTTCTTTAAGCGACTGAAGTTTATGTTGGTTTTGGTCAATGAGGTTCCTTTGGCTTGTCGCAGACGAGGCTTGGCTTTGACCTGCTTTATCTTTCATAGCGTCCAATAATATCTTAGGTTGGCTACCCGATTTTCGAAGTCGGTTACCTTGAGATTCACGTTGTTGAGCTTTTTCCTTGTTAGTCTGAGCTTGACGCTCGAGTCGTTTCTTTTCGGACTGATGATGCGCAATCTGTTTATCTAGTGCATCGGCCTGATTCGACATTTGTTTGAAGTAGTCATCGTAGTTTCCTTTATAGAAACGTAACCCCAAACTGTTGAGATGGTAGATACCTTCCATTTGTCTCAATAAGCTTCGATCATGGCTGACGACAAGTACCTTACCTTCAAACAACTGGCATTGTTCTAGTAGCCAATTGCGTCCGTCGTTATCCAAATGGTTCGAAGGCTCATCGAGGATCAGTATGTCGTTATTTGATACGAATAGCTGATGAAGCTGTAACAGGGCGAGTTGCCCACCACTCAAAGAGCAACAAAGTGTGTTCAAATCACGAGTGATCTTTAATGTACCTAGCAACTGCTGGGTACGTGCCTCTAAATCCCAATCATCGCCAACGATATTGAAGTGCTGCAGTTCACAGCTACCTTGTTCTATGGCGCTTAACGCTTCTAACTTTTCGGTGAGTCCTAAGAAGTCAGCGATGGTGATGTTGGTATCCAGTAGCGTTGATGGTAACTGAGAGTAAAAGCCGATTGAACCTTGGCGCGAAACACTGCCCGTTGTGGGCTGTTTTTGTCCAACGAGCAACGAAAGTAACAATGACTTTCCAGCCCCATTTCTTCCGACTAGGCCTGTGAGGCGAGTGCTCAAATTAAAGGTGGTGTTTTTGAATAACCACTCACCAGTATCGAGTTGGAATGAGAGATTATTGGCTAATATAGTCGGCATAGAAATACCTCCCTTTACGTGTAAACGAGTAAAAGGGGTGAGGCGCTTTTCTGTGCAAGCTCCTGCTGGATGCTAACAACAGATCGCCAAAGGCGTTACTTAGATAGATGACCAATGAAAGAGAGAAAGCGGTATTGAGATGGTTCCTGTCTTTGAGGTACTGATCTTAAAGATGTTTGTTTGTCAAAAAACGGATCTTTAAGAGCTTGATTTGTCGCGAAAATAGATGATGAAGTAACGCCCACTAACCCCGAGTGTCCAAATGATTTTTATAAAAATAAATCGGATGTCAGGATGTTAGTACTTCATTATGGCGTTATTCTCTTTTGAAATGATGGTGGGATGGTACTGAAAGAAAGTACTCTGAGTCAATATGTTGAGGTGATTAAATTGTGTTCAAATAATTAAAGCGCCTTTGTGGCGCTTTAGTGATCATTATTGGAAATCAGTTGAGTCTAGAACTTATATCTTTGGGTTTAGAGCTTAGAGCTTAGAGCTTAGAGCTTAGAGCCTTGGGCTTAAAGCTAAAGCTACTTGGTTTGCCCACCAACGGCGCGCCAACACATATCAAAGCTATCGTTGATGTACTTCGATGTTTGCTCTGGTGGAGACTCGCTTTGTTCAATCAGCCAGTTTGCACAAATCAGAAAGTGGCTATGAATGAAGTGTCTAACAAGGTTAATGTCCAACACCATCAATTCACCATCTTGTTGCCCTTTCAAAATGATCTCGTCTAGCGATGCGAACATCTGTGAAACAATCACTTCTCGAGTTTGAGTCGTTGGGTCGAAATGAACATTGGTGAAGAACTTCATCGCAACCGGATTCTCTAATGCCCACTCAATTCCTGTGATCCACATGAACTTAAAGGTTTGGTAGCGATCTTCTACAGCCACATCAGTGTGCGGTTGAAGGGTCGAGAATAGCTCTAGCTTCAGCTCGCGAAACAGTTCATCAATCAATAGAGATTTATTCTCGAAGTGGTGGAACAACGTCGCTTTTGCCACGCCGGCTGTTTTCGCTATTTGTCCGGTAGATGTGCCCTCTAGCCCTTGTTGAGAGAAGAGCAGGAGTGCAGCATCTAGGATTTTTTGTCTTTTGGTGATCATCTATTGAGTACTTTGAACATCAGTTTCTTGATTGGGTTGTTGTAAGGAGGATGCATTAACTTGGTGAAGTTGATTTTTCCTCTACTTAGAACGGTTTTGGCATGGCTAAGGGTCTTGAAGCCCTCAATGCCGTGATAGTGTCCCATGCCTGAAGGGCCGATGCCACCGAATGGTGCGTCTTCTGCAGCCACATGCACCAAAGAATCATTAATACACACGCCGCCAGAGTGCGTGTCTGATAAAAGCTTGTCTTGGGTTTCTTTATTATGGCTCATTAGGTACAGAGCCAGTGGGCGTTCTCTCTCTGTGATGTAATTGATTGCTTCTTCGATGGAATCATAAGGCACGATAGGCAAAACAGGACCAAACAGCTCTTCTTGCATCGCGAGCATCTCATCGTTCACTTCGGTGAGAAGGTGCGGCGTCATTCTGTGGTTTACATCGTCTTGTGCTTGTTCGGTTACCGTGTGAATAACCGCGCCTTTGGCTTGTGCGTCTTCAATGACACCTTTCAAGCGATTGTATTGGCGCATGTTGATCACTGAGGTTAAGTCTTTGCTCTCAATACCGGCTTTATAAAGCTTCTTGAAATAACGCTTATAGGCTGTGATGAACTCGTCTGATTTTTCTCGCGGCAATAAGATGTAATCAGGCGCTACACATATCTGGCCAGCGTTTAGACTCTTGGCAAACAAGATACGTTCAACAGCGTCAGCTACATCAAAGTCAGGGGCAATGATGGTTGGAGATTTGCCGCCTAATTCCAAGGTAACTGGTGTTAAGTTGTTAGCCGCTGCTCTCATAACGTGTTTACCCACAGCGGTTGAGCCTGTGAAAAGGATATGGTCAAACGGCAGTTGGCTAAATTTAGCGGAAACGTCAGCTTCGCCTTCGATAATCGCAACCTGATCTTCACTAAAGCCTTCGGCCAACATCGCTTTTAAAACTCGGTTGGTCGCTGGAGTAAACTCCGACATCTTGAGCATCGCCGTGTTGCCCGCTGCTAACGCTGTGATCAGAGGGCCTAAAGAGAGCATGACTGGGAAGTTCCAAGGCACGATGATACCAACCACACCTACTGGCTGATAATGCACAGTAATCTTGGCTGGTGTTAGCATCAAGCCGGCTTTTCGACGTGAAGGCTTCAACCACTTCTTCAGGTTTTTATCACTGTAATTGATCTGGTGTAGGGAAGGGGTGATGTCAGCAATTAAGCTGTCGTGCTCTGCTCGATGGCCATAATCTTCTGATACCGCCTCAATCAACAGCTCTTGATAGCGCATTAACAACGCTTTTAGTACTGAGAGGTTTTTTCTTCTCTGCTCAAGCGTTGGATTAACATTACTGCGGTAGTGATCTTTTTGTCGGTCGAACATTTGATCCATGTCGTTGATGCTCGACGTGTTTGGTTCAAGGTCTAGATTATGGCTCATAGTATCCCCTAAATTCGAAAGCTGACCGATTGGTCGGTCAGTTGAATTTACAAGAAGATCGAATCGAATACAAGATATGCACGAGAAAAGTTCAATAATTGAGCGGTTACAACATTGAAGTGAGCGAGTTTTAGTTGGAAGAACGAAGTGTTTATAGGTATCGAATCACGGGATACAAGTTGTGTTTGTGATAGCGAGAGTTCAGATTGGGAAGTGCTTATATTTGTCACAACTCTGACTAACCTCACTCAATTTACTAAAAATCTTTTGGTTTCTGCACATTTTTTCTCCCTAATTTAATGTGAGAAATTGCTTTATATTTAATGCGCTTCAGCCTGTTTTTTACCCTAAAACCTTGTAATTCCTTACCTGTCATTTTAAGTCGATCTGTCGATAAAAAAACGTAATCGTCACCACAAATATCAATGGTTGGACTCGCTCTTAATAATATCGGTTAATGCAGCCAACAAATCGTTTTTGAACGCTTTTTGTTGGGTTATACCTCGCTATTCCAAAGAGGTATCTTCTGTCGATGGCCCTATAGTGTGAGGTCTCTAGAATTGGAAAATTCGGTTAATTTGGAACGCATCCGTGCTGAGTATAATGTAAAGCACTGGAGCCAAGGTTTTTATGGAATTGATGATAACGGTGAGGTGTATGTTTCACCGAGCGAGACGGATCATCAAGTCCCACTAAGTAAGATCGTAAAACAGTTAGAGCAAAGAAATATTGGTTTACCTGCTCTTGTGCGTTTTCCTCAAATAGTGCATCAACGTGTGCACAATATCTGTAACGCATTTAACCAAGCGATCGACGAATATCAGTACGACAATCGTTACCTACTTGTTTATCCGATTAAAGTTAACCAACAAAAAGAAGTGGTTGATGAGATCTTAGCGAGCCAAGCTCAATTAGAGCAAAAGCAGCTAGGACTAGAGGCGGGCAGCAAACCTGAACTATTAGCGGTACTGGCGTTGGCTCAAAAAGCGAGCTCTGTGATCGTGTGTAACGGTTACAAAGACAGAGAATACATCCGCCTTGCACTGATTGGCGAAAAGCTAGGCCACAAAGTCTTTATCGTTCTAGAGAAGTTGTCTGAGCTTGATCTTGTTCTTTCTGAAGCGAAAGCACTTGGCGTAAAACCTCGTTTGGGTTTACGTATTCGTCTTGCTTCTCAAGGTGCAGGTAAATGGCAAGCAAGTGGTGGTGAGAAGTCGAAATTCGGTTTGTCTGCATCACAAGTGCTTACTGTTATCGAACGCTTGAAAGCCGAAGACCAGCTGGATGTACTTGAACTCGTGCACTTCCACCTAGGTTCACAAATGGCAAACATTCGTGACGTGCGAAATGGCGTGAGTGAAGCGGCTCGTTTCTACTGTGAACTGCGTGATATTGGCGCTCAACTGAAGTTCTTAGATGTTGGTGGTGGCTTGGCAGTCGATTACGACGGCACGCGTAGCCAATCTTCAAACTCAATGAATTACGGCTTGCTTGAGTACGCTCGTAACATCGTGATGACAGTAGGGGATATTTGTAAACTCTACAATCAGCCACAACCTGTGATTATTTCGGAGTCTGGTCGCTCACTGACTGCGCACCATGCTGTGTTGATCACCAACGTGATTGGTACTGAAAGCTACTCACCGGAAGATATGGCTGCGCCAGAAGCAGACGCACCACTGTTGCTAAACAACATGTGGAAGAACTTCTTAGAGCTCGATGCTGGTAATGATGACCGTGCGTTGATTGAGATCTATAACGACACTCAGAGCGATATTGCAGAAGCGCACAACCAATTTGCGACCGGTATGCTGAATCTTCAGCATCGTGCTTGGGCAGAGCAAATGTCTTTGCGTATTAACTACGAGCTTAGCACTCGCATGAGCACAAAGAACCGTTACCACCGTCCAATTTTGGATGAGTTGAGCGAGCGTTTAGCGGACAAGTTCTTCGTGAACTTTTCACTATTCCAGTCATTGCCAGATGCTTGGGGTATTGATCAGGTGTTCCCTGTATTGCCACTGAGCGGTTTAGATAATGCGGATGAGCGTCGTGCTGTGGTGTTGGACATCACTTGTGACTCTGACGGTACGATTGACCAGTATGTTGATGGTCAAGGCATTGAAACAACATTGCCAGTGCCAGCGTGGAACCCAGATGAACCATACCTAATGGGCTTCTTCCTAGTAGGCGCGTACCAAGAGATCTTGGGCGATATGCATAACCTATTTGGTGATACGCACAGTGTTGTGGTGAATGTTGATGAAAGCGGAGAAGCGAACATTGACTACATCAACGAAGGCGACACAGTAGAAGACATGATGCGTTACGTTCATATCGATATGGACCTAATTCGTCAGAAGTACAAAGAATTGGTCACCGCGAAAGTACCAGCGCAAGAGCAGCAAAGCGTACTTGAAGAGTTAGAGCAAGGCTTGATGGGTTACACCTATCTTGAGGATTTTTAATGAACGATCTATTTACGAAACCAGATTACTCGTTGTACTCCAATGCGATGACGTTTATGCGTCGTCCATTGGTGCAAAACCCAATCGACAACGATGCTGATGTGGTTGTGTTGGGCGCGCCGTTAGATATGGCGACGTCTGGTCGTCCGGGTGCTCGTATGGGACCTGATGCGATTCGTCGTGCGTCAGTAAACTTGGCGTGGGAAGGTAAAAAATTCCCTTGGGACTTCAATGTATTTGAACACACCTCGGTCATTGATGCTGGCGACCTTGTGTTTGATTGCGGTGATGCAGAAGACCTAACTCAACGTTTAGAAGCAGCTGCTGATGCGATTCTAAACAGTGGTAAAACTCTGTTAGGTTTAGGTGGCGATCACTTCATTACACTGCCTTTGTTAAGAGCATATGGCAAGAAGTACGGTGAGATGGCTCTGATTCACTTCGACGCGCACACTGACACTTACAGTCAGGGTAGTCGTTACGATCACGGTACTATGTTCTACCATGCGCCAAATGAAGGTTTAATTTCGCCTGAACATTCAGTGCAAATTGGTATTCGTACAGAGTACAAGCAGGAAGGGCACGGCTTTAACGTTATTAACGCGATGCAAGCGAACGACATGAGCGTGGACGATATCATTGCTCAAGTGAAAGGTATTGTTGGTAATAAGCCAGTGTACTTAACGTTTGATATCGATTGTCTGGATCCTGCTTTTGCTCCGGGTACCGGCACACCAGTATGTGGTGGTTTGAACTCAGATAAAGTGCTCAAAATCATCCGTGGCTTACAGGGTATCAACATGGTTGGTATGGACGTTGTAGAAGTGTCTCCTGCCTATGACCAAAGCGAAATTACGGCATTGGCTGGTGCGACGATTGCTCTCGAGCTGCTTTACGTCTGGACTGCAAATCGCCTTGCTAAATAGTTGTGTGTCATTGCTAACAGCATAACGCTATATACTGATTTTAAAGCCCACTAAGGTTCAACTTAGTGGGCTTTTTTGTTTTGCCGAGCAACAAAAATTCTATTCTCGCATCTCAGTAAGTAGTCTTTTCTTGGCTGTGAACTAATAGGCTAAAAGGCTCGTATTCTACGGTCTATCTCATGATTTGTGAGCGAAAAATCATCACATTGATTCTGAGAGGTGTCTCAAAGATGGGACTTGCCTCTGCTTTACTAAGGATGCAGAGCTTACCGCTATTAATGCCCTGTATTCGCTAATGATTTATCAACTTTGTTACTGTATATATTTATAAAACGAAGATGTGTATTTATATTGCGCGCTCATTTGCATATTAATCAGCATCCTACTAACTTTTGACTAGGGTTTTTAAGCCTTGAAAGAATACTTGGATTTGCGAAAAGATGTCTCTTCGCACAGACATGGCATTTTTTATGGGGAAGACTAGGCTTAAGGGTAAGTAAACTATAAAAAAACAGGTGAAATACTTCTCTCTTTTCAAGCCGATTGGGCATAACGATGGATTGCCATTGATGAGAGCTAAGTATGCGTTCAATTAAAACCTGAAATTGCTATTACAAATAATTTTCACAGCGCTTAAAAATAGTGCTTTGTGACAACGGGGGATGTATGGATATTGAAGTTTCGCGCCAGGTTGCGGTAGTTGAAGCAACGAGTGGAGATGTCGTCGTAGTTAAGCCAGACGGCAGCGCAAGAAAAGTTTCAGTTGGCGATACCATCCGTGAAAATGAGATCGTGATTACGGCCAACAAGTCAGAGCTTGTATTAGGCGTTCAGAATGATTCGATTCCGGTTGCAGAGAATTGCGTCGGTTGTGTTGATGACAACGCTGCATGGGTAGATGCCCCAATAGCTGGTGAGGTTAATTTTGACTTACAGCAATCAGATGCAGAAACCTTTACTGAAGACGACCTTGCTGCAATTCAAGAAGCCATTTTAGGTGGTGCCGATCCGACTCAAATCTTAGAAGCAACGGCTGCTGGTGGCGGACTAGGTTCTGCAAATGCTGGCTTTGTGACGATTGACTATAACTACACTGAAACTCATCCATCGACTTTCTTTGAGACCGCTGGTCTAGCAGAACAAACTGTTGATGAAGACAGAGAAGAATTCAGATCTATCACTCGTTCATCAGGTGGCCAATCAATCAGTGAAACACTGACTGAAGGCTCCATATCTGGCAATACCTATCCCCAATCTGTAACAACGACAGAAACGATTATTGCTGGTAGTTTAGCTCTCGCCCCTAACTCTTTCATTCCAGAAACTTTATCCCTCGCTTCACTACTTAGTGAATTAAACAGCGACATTACTTCAAGTGGTCAGTCCGTTATCTTCACCTATGACGCGACGACTAATTCTATCGTTGGTGTTCAAGGTACCGACGAAGTATTACGTATCGACATTGATGCCGTCAGTGTTGGCAATAACATTGAGCTTTCTCTAACCACAACGATTTCCCAGCCGATTGATCATGTACCGTCGGTTGGCGGTGGTCAGGTTTCTTACACTGGCGATCAAATAGATATTGCCTTTGATATTCAAGGTGAAGACACCGCTGGGAACCCGCTAGCAACACCCGTTAACGCACAAGTTTCAGTGTTTGACGGGATAGATCCGTCTGTTGAAAGTGTCAATATCACTAACGTTGAAACTAGCAGCGCGGCAATCGAAGGGACGTTCTCAAATATTGGTAGTGATAACCTTCAATCAGCCGTATTTGATGCAAGTGCACTGGACCAGTTTGATGGGTTGCTCAGTGATAATCAAAACACGCTTGCGAGACTTTCTGATGATGGAACAACGATTACTCTGTCCATCCAAGGTCGAGGTGAGGTTGTTCTCACTATCTCTCTAGATACCGATGGCACCTATAAATTCGAGCAGTCTAATCCGATAGAACAAGTGGGTACCGATTCACTAACGTTCGCTTTGCCAATCACGATTACCGATTTTGACCAAGATGTTGTAACCAATACGATCAACATTGCCATTACTGATGGCGATAGCCCTGTTATTACTAATGTTGACAGTATTGATGTTGATGAAGCGGGCATTGTTGGCGGCTCACAAGAGGGCACGGCGGCAGTGTCTGGCAGCGGCAGTATTACCGCGGATATTTTTGAAAGTGACATCATCGACCATTATGAACTGGAGCCGACGGAATTTAATACGGGTGGCGCCTTGGTTTCAAATGGTGAGGCTGTGCTACTTGAGCTGATTGGTGAGATCGGTGGTGTAAGAACTTATGAAGGTTACGTTGAGGTCAATGGAACGAGAATTACGGTCTTTGATGTTAAAATTGATAGCCCTTCATTGGGCAACTATGAGTTTAATCTTTATGAAGAACTTTCTCATCAAGGCGCTGAAGATGCGCTGCTAACTTTTGCATTGCCAATTTATGCTGTTGATGCAGATGGCGACCGTTCTGCACTATCTGGCGGTTCGAGTACACCAGAAGCCGCAGAGATTCTCGTTAATGTCACAGATGATGTTGTTGAGCTAGTTGATAAAGTTGAGTCAGTCACGGAACCAACTTTAGCCGGCGATACCGTTGTTTCGTATAACCTATTCAACTTCGAAGGCGCTGATGGCTCGACAATTCAATCGTTTAACTATGATGGTGTTGATTACTCACTAGATCAGAGCTTGCTGCCAGATGCTGTTCAAACATTCAGTTTTACTGAGGGTGTTGTAACCATCTCACTAAATGGCGATTTTAGTTTTGAAGTCGCTCGTGATATCGACCACTCAAGCAGTGAAACTCTCGTCAAACAGTTCTCGTTTTTAGCTGAAGATGGTGATGGAGACACTGACACTTCATCGCTTGAGCTAAGTATCACTGACGGTCAAGATCCAATCATTGATTTGATCCCGCCAGTTACTCTCTCAGAAGCCAACCTTGCTGATGGATCCTCTCCAAGTGGAAGTGCGGTCAGCGCTACCGAGACGATTACCTTTACTGCTGGTAGTGATGATGTAGCTAAATTTCGTATTGAACCAACTGAATTCAATGTCGATGGGACACTGAAATCGAATGGGTTTGCGGTTGAGATAAAAGAAGACTCTGCTATTCAGGGCACTTACATCGGTTTTATTACCAACGCTTCTGGCTCTGAAATCCCAGTATTCACCATTAGTTTCTCTGCTACTACGTTAGGTGAATACACCTTTACCTTACTTGAAGCGCTAGACCATGTGGATGGCCTAGATAAAAACGATTTAAGCTTTGAGCTTCCTGTTTATGCGGTAGACAGCGATGGCGATGACTCATTGGTGTCTCAGCTTAATGTGACTATTGGTGATGACGTTCAAATCATGCAAGACGGTACGTTAGATATCATCGAGCCAAATCTTGCTGACGGCACTGTAACAACCAACACCATTGACGTGATGCCCGATCAAAGTGCAGATGGCGCGACCATCACTCAGTTCAATTATGACGGTGTCGTAAATACACTGGATCAAAGTATTTCAGGCGAGCAGCAGTTTAACTTCGCAGAAGGTCGCTTGTTCATCACCCTTGAAGGTGAAATGCGTTTCGAGCCAAACCGTAACCTAGACCACTCTGCGAGCGAAGACATCGTGAAGTCGATTGTGGTGACTTCAAGTGACTTCGATAACGATTCTCTGACTTCTACCGTAACGCTGACGATTACTGATGGTGATAACCCTACGATTGACGTTATTCCAAGCGTAACCCTTTCTGAAACAAATCTGACTGATGGCTCCGCTCCTAGTGGCAGCGCGGTGAGCTCCACTCAAACCATCACATTTACCAACCAAAGTGATGATGTGGTTCGTTTCCGAATTGAACCAACGGAATTCAATACTAACGATGATCTTAAATCGAACGGTTTAGCCGTTGAGTTACGTGAAGAGCCGACAGGGTCGGGTGACTACATTGGTTTTACTACTAGTGCGACGAATGTCGAAACCACGGTATTTACGCTGAGTTTTTCTAGCACCATATTAGGTGAATACACGTTCACACTCATTGAAGCGTTGGACCATCAAGATGCCCGTGGTAACAACGAGCTCAGCTTTGATCTGCCTGTTTATGCGGTAGACAGTGACGGCGATGATTCACTGATGTCTCCGTTAAATGTCACTATCGGTGATGATGTTCAAATCATGCAAGATATTGCGTTAGATATCGTCGAGCCCAATCTTGCAGATGGTACGGTAACAACTAACACCATTGATTTGATGCCAAATCAGAGTGCTGATGGCGCGACGATCACTCAGTTTACTTATGACGGTCAACTACGAACCCTTGATCAGAATGACAATGGTGAACAGCAATTCAGTTTTACTGAAGGCGAACTATTCATCACGCTTCAAGGCGAAGTGCGCTTTGAGCCCAACCGCAATCTCGACCACACGCTGAACGAAGACATTGTGAAATCAATCGTGGTGACATCTAGTGACTCCGATAACGATGTGCTTACCTCAACCGTCACGCTGACCATTACCGATGGTGATATTCCGACCATTGATAATGTGCCAACTGTGAACTTGTCGGAAACCAATCTGAGTGATGGCTCTGCACCAAGCGGTAGCGCGGTTAGCTCAACTCAAACTATTACTTACACCACTCAAAGTGATGATGTGACCAGCTTCCGTATTGAACCGACTGAGTTCAATTTTGGCGGCACTCTCACATCAAACGGATTAGCTGTCGAGCTGAAAGCTGACCCAACCACACCGGGCGGCTACATCGGTTATGTTACTGATGGTTCGAATGTTGAAACCAATGTGTTCACGATTAGTTTCTCGGATACCAATTTAGGTCAATACACCTTCACCTTACTTGAAGCACTAGACCATGTAGATGGCCTCGCAAATAATAATTTGAGTTTCGACTTACCGGTTTACGCGGTCGATAGCGATGGCGATGACTCGTTGGTGTCTCAACTTAACGTGACCATTGGTGATGATGTTCAAATCATGCAAGGTGGTACGTTAGATATCACTGAACCAAATCTTGCAGACGGCACAGTGACAACCAATACCATCGATGTGATGCCAGGACAAAGTGCCGATGGTGCGACGATCACTCAGTTTACGTATGACGGTCAAGTTCGAACACTGGATCAAACGGACACAGGTGAGCAGCAATTTAGCTTCACAGAGGGTGAGTTGTTCATCACTCTTGAAGGTGAAGTACGCTTCGAACCAAATCGCAATCTAGACCACACGGTTAGCGAAGATATCGTCAAGTCGATAGTGGTGACCTCAAGCGATTTAGATAACGATGTGGTGACGTCAACGGTCACTCTGACCATTACTGACGGTGATATCCCAACCATTGATGCGGTGCCAAGTGTCACTTTCTCTGAAACGAATCTTGCAGATGGTTCTTCACCAAGCGGCAGTGCAGTAAGCCAAACAGAGACGATTACCTTCACCAATCAAAGTGATGATGTTGCGAGTTTCCGTATTGAGCCAACCGAGTTCAATGTGGGCGGTGCACTTAAATCGAATGGATTTGCGGTCGAGATAAAAGAAGATTCGGCTAATCCGGGTACTTACATTGGCTTTATTACCAACGGTTCGGGCGCTGAAATCCCAGTGTTTACGATTGCTTTCTCTACGAGCTCATTGGGTGAATACACCTTTACTCTGCTTGAAGCGTTAGACCATGTAGATGGTTTAGATAAGAACGATCTGAGCTTCGATCTGCCTGTTTATGCGGTCGATACGGACGGCGATGATTCATTGGTGTCTCAGCTAAACGTGACCATCGGTGATGATGTCCAAATCATGCAAGACGGTACGTTAGATATCATCGAGCCAAATCTTGCAGACGGCACAATAACAACCAACACCATTGATGTGATGCCAAACCAAAGTGCTGATGGTGCGACGATCACTCAGTTTACTTATGACGGTCAGCTAAGAACGCTTGATCAAAATGACACTGGTGAACAGCAGTTCAGCTTCACAGAAGGCGAGTTGTTTATCACCCTTGAAGGTGAAGTGCGCTTTGAACCTAATCGCGATCTAGACCATTCCGTTAGCGAAGACATCGTGAAGTCGATAGTAGTGACTTCAAGCGACTTCGATAACGATCCGGTGACTTCAGCCATTACGCTGACCATTACTGATGGTGATAATCCGACTATCGATTCGGTACCGAGCGTTGTACTTGAAGAAGCTGATTTAACTGATGGCTCATCGCCAAGTGGCAGCGCGGTTAGTCAAACGGAAACCATCACTTTCACTAATCAAAGTGACGATGTTGAGAAATTCCGTTTAGAACCAAGTGAATTTAATACTAACAACGCGCTCAAGTCCGATGGCTTGATCATTGAGATTCGAGAGGAACCAACAGGATCCGGCAATTATATTGGTTTCACGACCGATATTTCGAATGTCGAAACCACTGTGTTTACACTCGATTTCAGCAGTACCACTTTGGGTGAGTACACCTTCACGCTTCTGGAAGCGATTGACCACACGCCTGTTCAAGGCAATAACGATCTAACATTCAACTTGCCAGTCTACGCGGTTGATAGCGACGGTGATGATTCGCTAATGTCGCCACTGGCTGTAACTATCACTGATGATATTCAAGTGATGGTTAATGACTCTCTCACAATTGAAGAGCCAACGGTTGCAGATTTGGCAGCAGGTACTCCGACGACAGCTTCCGTTAATGTACTTGATGAAGAAGGTGCTGATGGCACGACCATTACTCAGTTCACTTATGATGGTGGGGCGGTATTAACGCTTGATCAAAACGATACAGGTGAGCAGAAGTTCGTGGTTGCTGATGGGGCATTATATATCACTCTGCAAGGCGATATTCGTTTCGAACCAAGTCGTAACCTTGACCATACTGGTGGCGATATCGTGAAGTCGATAGTCGTAACTTCAAGTGATTCCGATAGCGATCTTGTGTCTTCAACGGTAACGCTAACCATTACTGATGGCGATATCCCAACCATTGACACAGTGCCAAGCGTTACGCTGGCAGAAACGAATCTGAGTGATGGCTCTGCACCAAGCGGCAGCGCGGTTAGCTCAACTCAAACCATCACTTACACCACTCAAAGTGATGATGTAACCAGCTTCCGTATTGAACCGACTGAGTTCAATGTTGGCGGTGCTCTCACATCAAATGGATTGGCGGTCGAACTGAAAGCTGACCCAACTACACCGGGTGGCTACATCGGTTTTGTGACTGATGGTTCGAACGTTGAAACTAACGTGTTTACGATTAGCTTCTCGGATACCAATTTAGGTCAATACACCTTCACCCTGCTTGAAGCGTTGGATCATGTAGATGGCTTAGTGAAGAATGATCTGACTTTTGATCTTCCTGTTTATGCGGTTGATAGCGATGGTGATGATTCACTGGTGTCTCAACTGAATGTGACCATTGGTGATGATGTACAGGTCATGCAAAACCAAGTGCTTAATATTATTGAGCCAACGGTTGCTGATTTGGCTGCAGGTACTCCGACGACAGCCACTGTTGATGTGATGCCTAGCCAAAGTGCCGATGGCGCGACAATCACTCAGTTTACTTACGATGGCGGGGCGGCAATAACACTCGACCAAAACGACACCGGTGAACAGAAGTTTGTATTTACTGAAGGTTCACTGTTCATCACCTTGCAAGGTGAAGTGCGTTTCGAGCCAAATCGCAATCTAAACCACACAGCGAGCGAAGACATCGTGAAGTCGATTGTGGTGACTTCAAGCGATTTAGATAACGATGTACTGACGTCAACGGTCACTCTGACTATTACTGATGGTGATATCCCAACCATTGATGCAGTGCCAAGCGTTACTCTGTCTGAAACTAATCTTAGTGACGGCTCAGCGCCAAGCGGCAGTGCTGTAAGTCAAACAGAGACGATTACCTTCACCAATCAAAGTGATGATGTGGCGAGTTTCCGTATTGAGCCAACAGAGTTCAATGTGGGCGGTGCACTGAAATCGAATGGATTTGCGGTTGAGATAAAAGAAGATTCGGCTAATCCGGGTACTTATATCGGTTTTATTACCGATGGTTCGAATACTGACGTTCCTGTCTTCAGCTTAAGCTTCTCCGGTACTACGTTAGGTGAATACACCTTCACACTGCTTGAAGCATTAGACCATGCCGATGGCTTAGATAACAACGTGCTGACCTTCGACTTGCCAGTTTATGCCGTCGACTCAGATGGCGATGACTCATTGGTGTCTCAGCTTAATGTGAATATTGGTGATGACGTCCAAATCATGGCGAATGGTACGCTGGATATTACCGAGCCGAATTTAGCTGACGGTACGGTGACGACCAATACCATTGATGTAATGACGGCGCAAAGTGCCGATGGCGCAGTGATTACCCAGTTCACTTATGACGGTGGTACCGCTCAAACTCTAGATCCAACAATCACAGGTGAGCAGAAATTTACGTTCACTGAGGGTGATGTGTTCGTCACCATCGAAGGTCACGTGCGCTTTGAGCCAAACCGTGATTTAGACCACGAAGATGGCGATATCGTTAAATCTCTCGTCTTTACGTCAAGCGATGGCGATATCGATGTTGAAACGGCCACTGTCACACTGACGATTATTGATGGTGATATCCCAACGATTGAATCGGTGCCAAGCATCGCGCTTGCTGAAGCAGATTTAGCGGATGGCTCGTCACCAATCATGGGTGCGGTGAGTCAAACAGAAACCATCTCATTCACGAATCAAAGCGATGATGTTGAGAAATTCCGTTTAGAGCCAAGTGAGTTCAACAGTGATGACTCATTGAAATCCGATGGTCTGCCAATTGATCTGAAAGAAGATCCGACAGGCTCAGGTAACTATGTTGGTTTTACAACTAGTGCCTCGAATGTAGAAACACAGATTTTCACATTAAGCTTTAGCGCTGCGACTCTGGGGCAATATACCTTTACGCTGTTGGAGAATATCGACCACGAGGATGGTCGTGGCAATAACGACTTCACGTTTGAACTACCAGTTTACGCGGTTGATACCGACGGTGATGATTCTTTAATGTCACCTCTGTCAGTCACTATTACCGATGATGTTCAAGTGATGGCTAGTGGCGATCTGACGATTGAAGAGCCTACTGTCGCCGACTTAGCTGCAGGTACGCCAACGACATCCGTTTTCGATGTATTAACATTCGCGAGTGCCGATGGCGCGAGCGTGACTCAATTTACCTATGACGGCACCGCTTACTCTCTAGACCCGAATGATGCGACCGAGCAAGAGTTTACCTTCACCGAAGGCTCACTGTTTATTACGACTCAAGGGGAAGTGCGCTTTGAGCCGAACCGAGATTTAGACCACTCAGCAGGCGATATTGTTAAAAATATCGTTGTGACATCAAGCGATGGCGATGATGACGTTCTTACCTCGACAGTGACGCTTACGATTACGGACGGCGATGTCCCAACCATAGATGTCATTCCACCAATCTCACTATCTGAAACGAATCTAACCGATGGCTCTGATCCGTCGAATTCTGCGGTCAGCGACACCAAAGTCATTCAGTATACTCATGAGAGTGACGATGTTGAGTCGTTCCGTATCGAGCCAACAGAGTTCAATACTCTAGGTACGTTAACGTCAAACAACTTGGCGGTTCAGCTAAAAGAAGATCCTAACAGTGCTGGCGATTATATCGGTTTTGTTAAAGACACGTCGGATGTTGAAACCAACGTCTTTACCATTAGCTTCTCGGATACAAATCTAGGTCAATACACATTTACGTTACTTGAAGCACTAGACCATGTAGATGGCCTCGCAAATAATAATTTGAGTTTCGACTTACCGGTTTACGCGGTCGATAGCGATGGCGATGACTCGTTGGTGTCTCAACTTAACGTGACCATTGGTGATGATGTCCAAATCATGCAAAACGGCACATTAGATATCGTTGAACCGAATGTTGCTGATTTGGCTGGTGGTACTGTAACAACCAATACCATCGATGTGATGCCAGAACAAAGTGCCGATGGCGCGACGATCACTCAATTTACGTATGATGGTCAAACTCGAACATTGGATCAAACTGACAATGGTGAGCAGCAATTTAGCTTCACAGAAGGTGAGTTGTTTATCACTCTTGAAGGTGAAGTGCGTTTTGAGCCAAATCGTAATTTAGACCACACAACGAGCGAAGACATCGTGAAGTCGATTGTGGTGACTTCAAGTGACTTCGATAACGATCCCGTGACAGCAACGGTTACGCTGACGATTACCGATGGTGATATCCCAACCATCGATGCCGTGCCAAGCGTTACTCTATCTGAAACTAACCTTAGCGATGGCTCTAGCCCGAGCGGTAGCGCAGTAAGTCAAACCGAGACGATTACTTTCACTAACCAAAGTGATGATGTGACGAGTTTCCGCATTGAACCAACTGAGTTTAATGTCGGTGGTGTACTGAAATCGAATGGGTTTGCGGTCGAGATAAAAGAAGATTCTGCTAATCCGGGCACTTACATAGGCTTTATTACCAACGGTTCGAGCGCTGAAGTCCCCGTGTTTACCATTAGCTTCTCTTCAACCACGTTAGGAGAATACACTTTCACTCTACTTGAAGCGCTAGACCATGTTGATGGCCTAGCGAACAATGATCTGAGCTTTGACCTGCCTGTTTATGCGGTAGACAGTGATGGTGATGATTCACTGGTATCGCAGCTTAATGTAACGATTGATGATGATGTTCAAATCATGCAAGGTGGTGCGCTCAATATTACCGAGCCGACCGTCGCTGATTTAGCGGCTGGTACATCGACCACGGCTACTTTTGATGTCATGCCAAACCAAAGTGCTGACGGCGCGACCATCACTCAGTTCACTTATGATGGCGTCGTAAACACCCTCGATCAAAATATTGCAGGCGAACAGCAGTTTATCTTCGCAGAAGGCAAACTGTACATTACCCTCGAAGGTGAAGTTCGCTTTGAGCCTAATCGAGATCTTGACCATACGGCCGGCGATATTGTTAAGTCGATAGTGGTGACCTCAAGCGATTTCGACAAAGACTCAGTCACGTCAACCGTTACGTTAACGATCACCGATGGTGATATTCCAACCATTGATGTTATTCCAACGGTTAGCTTATCTGAAACGAACCTGACGGATGGTTCAGCCCCAAGTGGCAGTGCGGTAAGTCAAACCGAAACCATCACCTTCACTAATCAAAGTGATGATGTGGTCCGCTTCCGCCTTGAACCAACAGAGTTCAATACCAATGATGCAGTCACATCGAATGGTTTAGCTGTTGAATTACGTGAAGATCCGCAAGGGTCGGGCAACTACATCGGATTTACAAGCAGCTCGTCGAATGCGGTAACCACAGTATTTACGTTGAGTTTTTCTGGGACAACCTTAGGTGAATACACCTTTACCTTAATCGAAGCCTTGGATCATCAAGATGCACGTGGCAACAACGACCTGAGTTTTGATCTGCCTGTGTATGCGGTGGATAGTGACGGCGACGATTCGTTAGTCTCTCAGCTTGGCGTGACTATTGGTGATGATGTGCAGTTGATGCAAGGCGGCACAATAACCAGTCGTGAGCCTGCTGGAGTCGTCGAAACATCGAATACTCTGGACGTGATGCCAAATCAGAGCGCAGATGGAGCAAAAATCACTTCATTTGTGTTTGATGGAAACAGTGCAGAAAGCCTTGATCTCAATGTGAATGGCGAGCAAGAGTTTGTGTTCACTGAAGGTTCTGTATTTATTACCACAGAAGGTGAGATACGATTCGAGCCTGTGCGAAATCAAGATCACACGAGTGGTGATATTACTAAGACGATTGTTGTTACATCTACTGACCTTGATGGTGATATCGTCTCATCTACCGTGACATTGAAGATTACCGATGGTGATCTTCCAACGATCGATTTGGTCCCTGGAATTACGCTCTCAGAAGTGGATCTCGCTGATGGTTCTTCGCCAACCGGCAATCCAGTGGCGATGACTCAAGTTATTACCTACTCAGAGGGTAGTGACGATGTTAGTTATTTCAGAATTGACCCTGCTCAGTTCAATACTTCGGGGGCTTTGAAGTCGAATGGATTAGAGGTTGAGATTAAAGAGCAGCCAGCGAATTCTGGTAATTACATTGGCTTCGTCAAGGACGGTTCTAACGTCGAAACCAACGTCTTCACGATCAGTTTCTCGACAACCAATCTAGGGCAATATACGTTCACACTGCTTGAAGCGTTAGACCATACAGATGGATTACAAAACAATACTCTAAGTTTCGATGTCCCTGTTTTAGCGGTTGATACCGATGGTGATGATTCTGCAATGTCGCCAATGACCGTGGTGATCACCGATGATGTACAAGGCGTTCAAGATGGGGCGTTAAGTATCACTGAGCCTTCACTTGCTGATATAGCAGCAGGTACGCCAACCACGCCAACAATCGACGTTATGCCGACACAGAGTGCTGATGGCGCGAAAGTGACTCAGTTTATCTACGATGGTGGCACGGCTGTTACGTTAGACCCAACTGTGTCTACAGAACAAGTTTTTACCGTAACCGATGGCTTACTGTACATCACGATTGAAGGTGAGGTGCGCTTTGAACCAAGTAGAAATCTAGACCATTCATCTGGCGATATCGTGAGAACGATAGTCGTGACGACCAGTGATTTTGATAACGATACCGATACCGCGGATGTCACGTTGACGATCAAAGACGGAATTGATCCGGTTATCGATGTAGTGCCAGATATTAACCTATCGGAAGTTGGTCTTGCTGATGGCTCTATGCCGAGTGGTTCAGCGGTTAGCTCGACACAAACGATCACTTATACCGTGGGTAGTGATGATTTAAGCCACTTTAGAATTGCAACCAACGAGTTCAATCCTGGCGACCTACTCAAATCAAATGGTCTTGTTGTTCAGTTAAAAGAAGATCCTGCTTCACCTGGCGACTACATCGGGTTTACTGATGACGGGGCCGGTAACGTAACTAATGTATTCACCATTGATTTTGATAGCGTTAATAAAGGGCAGTTCACCTTCACTTTGATTGAGGCGTTAGATCACCTTGATGGTGATCTTAATAACAGCCTCAACTTCAACCTGCCTGTTTACGCCGTTGATACCGATGGTGATGATTCGGTTAAACGCGATGTCATGGTAACGATACAAGATGACATTCAACAGATGCAAGATGGCACGTTAAGCATCACAGAGCCAAATACTGGCACACCAACCACTGCTACTGTTGATGTAATGCCTACACCAAGTGCTGATGGGGCGACCATTACTCAGTTTACTTTTGGTGGCGGTTCAGCGATCACCTTGGATCAAACTAACAATGGCGAGCAAGAGTTTACCTTCACTGAAGGCTCATTGTTTGTCACGCTAAGCGGTGATGTAAGGTTCGAACCAAACCGAAATCTAGATCATTCTGCGGGCGACATTGTTAAGTCGATTGTGTTTACGTCTTCTGACTTTGATAAAGATACCTTTTCATCAACAGTCACGCTTACGATTGTTGATGGCGATGGACCAACAATCAACGTTGTGCCAAGTGTCAGCTTGTCGGAAAGCTTACTTGCGGATGGTTCGACACCTAGCGGAACGCCTGTCAGTGTGACTCAGACTATCACCTCGCTAGCGAGCAGTGATGACATTGGAAAAATAGTCGTTGAAGCTGGGCTGTTCAATACCAACGGCGTGTTGAAGTCTGATGGCCTTGAATTGAGTTTACGTGAGGAGCCTGCGGGTTCTGGCGACTACATTGCGTTTACGACGGATGGTTCGGGTGGTGAGAAAATCATATTCACCCTAGATTTTGATGATACTAATCCTAGCCAGTATACCTTTACGCTGCTTGAGCGTTTGGATCACGTTGATGGCTTAGGAAGCAACGATCTGAGTTTTGATCTTTCTGTTTACGCGCAAGACACCGATGGCGATATTTCAGCGTCTAAACCGCTTTCAGTAACCATCACCGATGATGTCCAGTTAATGAAGTCTGGTGCGCTTAGCATCACTGAACCAAGCACGGGCACACCTACCACAACGACATTTGATGTGATGCCTGCGCAAAGTGCTGATGGCGCCACCATAACCAAATTTACTTATGGTAGTCAGCCTGAAGAGTCTCTGGTGCAAACCAACACTGGTGAGCAAGAGTTTGTATTTACGGAAGGTTCGTTGTTTATCACGCTTGAAGGTGATGTGCGCTTTGAGCCTAATCGAAACCTGAATCATTCTGGTGGTGATATCGTTAAGACGATTACCGTGACATCAGAAGATAAAGACGGTGATATTGTTACTTCGACCGTGACATTGACGATTTCAGATGGTGCTCCACCGGTAATTGATACTGTACCAACGGTTGCATTGGAAGAAGCGAATCTCGTGGATGGTTCATCTCCGAGCTTACCTGTGAGCCAAACTGAAACCATTGCTTTCACAGCGGGAAGTGATGATGTGAGCTATTTCCGTATTGATACCACTCAGTTCAACACGTCTGGTGATTTGAAATCGGATGGCCTAGTGGTTCAGCTTAAAGAAGATCCAGCCAACAGCGGAACCTATATTGGTTTCGTTGAGAGTGGGGGTGTTCAAACGGATATCTTTACCATCACTTTTAATAGTGTAGTGCTAGGCGAATACACCTTCACTTTGTTGGAAGAGCTCGATCATCTGCCTGTGCAAGGCAACAACGATCAAGTATTCACTCTGCCAGTGATCGCGGTCGACCAAGACAATACCGACTCTGTGATGAAACCTTTGACCGTTACTATCACCGATGATGTGCCTGTCATTACCGATACGACAGCGACCAGCACATTTGTGGTTGATGAAGATGATCTCGGCTCTGCGATTTCTCAAGCAACAGGTGCATTTGTTACCACAGAAGGTGCAGACCAAGTAGAGGTTTACGAACTGCGTAATATCTCTGCGCTTGAAGCGACATTGACCTCTGGAACTGAAGCGATTTCTATTACAGAAGTCACAGGTGCCGCCAACACAACGACCTATCAAGGTACGACGACAAGTGGAACTCCTATCTTCACGCTCGCGCTAGCGAATGACGGCTCTTATACGTTTACGTTGCTAGGTCCTCTAAACCACCCAACAAGCCCGAATTCCAATACCTTAACGATTCCATTTGATGTCGTTGCGGTTGATGGTGACGGCGATGATTCTAACCAATATGTATTGCCAATCGAGGTGCTAGACGATGCGCCAGTAATGAGTGCGCCGACGGGTGAAACGGTTGTCGATGAAGACGATCTTACTGGTATTGGTTCCGATCAATCTGAAGACACCATTATTAATGGCCTGTTCACTGTCGATGAAGGCGCGGATGGTGTTGTGAAGTATGAACTGGTTGATGAAGATTTGGTTCTGACTGGCTTAACCTCCAACGGAGAAAGTTTAGAGTGGCTTGCTGTTTCACAAAGCGGCACAACATTTACTTACGTTGCTCAAACTGCAACGAGTAATGAAGCTGTGTTTGAGATTATTTTCGATACCTCGGATAACAGCTATCAGTTTGAATTGTTTAAACCACTTAAGCACCCTGATGGCGCGAATGAAAACGCAATTGACCTTAACTTTTCTGTTGTTGCAGAAGATTTTGATCAAGACCAATCAAACGCGATCGATTTGAAAATCACGGTGACTGATGATGTTCCATTGGTGACAACTCAATCGATCACACGAATTGAAGGCCAGGGCTATGGTAATTCCAAAGTTGACATGTTTGCTAATGCGACGGATGTCGGCGCGGATGGCGCGGTACTGAGTCGAATTGAGGGCATTACCAGTAATGGTGCAGATATTGTTTTCCGTACAGGAAACAGCGGGCCGTACAGCAGCAGTTTCGATTTAAATAGCGGTAGTCAACAAGTACGAGTGTACGAACAAACCGACGATGGTAGTGGTGGCGTGGACACCCGTGAGCTAGGGCGTTTGCGTATCAACTCAAATGGCGAGGTTGAATTTAGAGCTAACGGCTATCTCGATCATGACGGCCTAGACACCATCGATTTTTCGATTAATGTGATTGCGACGGATGGCGATTTAGATACCTCTGAAACACCGTTAGATATAACGATTATTGATAGGGACTCTACAAGAATCGCTCTGAAAGTGACGACCTTCGAGGATGCGGGTAGAGACTCAACCATACCTTATGCAACAGGCGATGAGCCGGCTCTTGAGAATATTCAAGATAACCAAAATGGTTTGCCCAATGCGCCAGCTCAAGTTGCGCTGCAAGTTAGTCTGTATGACCAAGATAACGCTGAATCTATTGGCCAGTTGACGATTAAAAGCCCGAACGGAGGTGATAGTCATCAAGGTACTTTTTATTACTTTGATGGTGCTGACTACATTGAATTAGTGCCTGAGTCAAATGGGAGCATTATATTTGGTCCTCCTCAACTCGAACAAAGCTTTGCTCCAAATCCGAATGAGCCAAGACAAACTATTGCGACGATAGACAACTTGTTCTTTGTTCCGGACCAACACGCTAGTTCGGATGAAACTGGTGGGCGCGTTCGTTATGAGCTAGAAATTGAGAAAAATGGCAATACGGATCACACCGTTAACTCAAACTTCAGAATCGAGATTGAAGCGGTAGCGGATATTGCAACGTGGGATGACGCCAACAGTACTTATCAGTATCAAGTGAATGAAGATGAAGACAATGTTACGTTGCAGCTGAATGCTGAATCGCAAGATAACAGTAATACTGAGACGATTACCTATGAACTTGAAGCGATTCAGGGTGATGGGAAGTTTGAGTTACTTGATCAAAATGGCAATGTGTTAACGCCTGTTAATGGTGTTTATATCATCGCATCTGCTGATATCAATAGCACAGTCGTTAACCCAATCGACAACTTCTCTGGACAAATTGAGTTCAAAGCGACGGCAATTACGGAAGAGACGCTTAACCCATACGATGACTCAGCGAACGGCGGGTTAGACAAAACGACCGCTCGCTCTGTTGAGCAAAATATTATCATTGATGTGACTGCCGACGCGGATCCTGGTTCATTCAGTGTTAACAGGATTCGTATTAACGAAGACAATATTGATGACCCAGACTACCTAGGTCCTCTGGACAACAAAGATGCCTTCACGCTAGACGAAGTCATCACAATGAACGGCTCAGTGGACACTGATGGTTCAGAAGAGCTATTTGTTCGTATCAGTAATATTACCGAAGGGGCGGTGCTTTATTTCCTTGGAACTACGACCCCAGTTCCTACAATCACCATTAACGGTATTGATTATCAGGAAGTGGCGTATTCCGATCTCGCCAACGTAGAGATTGTTCCGACTAAACACAGCAATGTCGATTTTACTTTTGATGTAACCGGTGTGGTTAAAGACACTGCGAACCTCTCTACTGGTGCACAAGTTGATGAAGAAATCCTAGGAACTAAAACGGTTAACGTTGAGGTTAAAGGGGTTGCAGATATTCCTTATGGCGGTACAAACGGTTCGGCTTGGACAGCAATCACCGATGGCACAACACCTGGTGTTCAAACCACGATCCAAGAGAGCCAGAATGGAGACAGCTACGCCGAGCTTGATTTCACCGTGTTGTCGGGAGAGAGAAGACCTGATCCTGCAGCAGTAGATCAAACCCCATTACCTGACGATGGTTCAGAATCCATAACCGTTATCCTCTCGGGTATTCCTGATGGCGTTATTCTGGAAGACGGTGACGGTACCATTATTGACCTTAACTTTGTCGGTTACGAAACCGGTCCGGGTGGTAGCCCCGATCTTTCTAAACCTATCTACGAAGCGAACATCACTGACGCAGTTAAAACCTCAGGAATCCGCATCAGACCTGTCGATTCTTCAACAGAGAACATTCACATTCAGGGTAAAGTGATCGTGACTGAGAATGACGGTCATACGCTTACGTTTGACCAAGAAGTGCGAGTGTTGGTCGAACCTAGAATCGATACCTCAGCGACGTACAGCACAGTCACTAATGGCGATGAAGATACGGCGATCAGTATTGATTGGCACCCAGAGGGTACTGATTATATTGATGATGATGAGCATTTCACTTCTATTGTGATCAGTGCCATTCCGACAGATGTTGAAAGTGTTGTGGTTAATGGCGATGTAACTTGGGTTTACGATGCTTCAGCAGGCACTTTAACCATTACGCCGAAGAGTGGACAGACGGCAGAAGAGTTTACTCAAATTGCACTGAACAATAATTTTATTCAGATCACACCTGAACAAGATTCGAGCACCGACTTTACGCTTAATACGGTTGTCATGATCGAAGAGCGAGATCATGAGTATGTTGATGCGACTGATCCTGGTCAGGGCATCGCTACCGCGACAATCACGGGCTCGATTGATGTTATCGTACGTCCAGTCGTTGAGCCGAAAGACGCTAGCAACAAGCTTATCGTCGATGATGTGCTGGGTACTGGAGCACTAGCAACCGTAGTTGCTGATGCAAACACTGGCGTGCTTAAGTTCACAACCAACAGCGATAATACATCGGTTACGGATGAGTTCGTCATTCGATATCAAGAAACAGATGCTTCGTCCGCTATCGAAGAAGTTGACCAGTTAGTTATTGAATTAACAAACGTGGACGGTTCGGAGCTATCAGATGCTGTACTCAATCAACTGCTCGTTATTGGCGCTGCTTATGAAGGCAATGGGCGCTGGGTTGTAACGAATGAAGACATATTTAGCATCAGTGCATCGAACGGCCTTGTTCTTCCTTCAGGAAACAGCGGGGCAGGAGGGTTCAATGACATCAAGATGGATATCTTTAGCACGGTAATAGACCGAGGTGATGGTGCTGAGGTTGAGTCATCTACGGCCGCTCGTAGGGACGGAGAAGTCACTCTGTCATTCCCTCAAGTGGTGGCTGGGAGTACTAAGGTTGCAGCCGATATTGATATAACACCAGACAGTGTTGTTGATGCGATTGAGGACACCCAGTTAGATCTAGGTACGGCATTGAATGGTTTAATTACTTTCTCGGGCGAAGATGACTCAACTGATCAAGTGACCATCATTATTGATGACAGTGTGACCATTAATCCAGGAGCGGTGAACGAAGTCACCTTCCCAATTAGTTTATCGGGAAGCAGCGACCTAGACTTTGTTAATGGCAAATATGTATTCCAGACTACCGTCGATCAAGGGGTCTCGACCGACCTCTCTGGACTACTGCTTAACTTACCAGTCGACTACTCCGGCGACTTTAGGTTGCCGTTGACGATAGTAACTAAAGACGTATTGTCGGGGGATGAGAAAACTCTAGTGACAGAAGTAGTCATTAAAGTTGCTCCTGATGTTGAAGGTAACCCAGATATTGACGTTACTGTCGTTGGTTCGCTTGACGATTCGTTTAACCCTGTCGATACCGACGGTCAAGCAGGGCAAGATCCAGTCGGCTACGAAGATACCTATATCCAACTTGATTTCAGCTCGACCATTGATGACCAAGTAAGCGGAGTTGAAGGTGGTGACGAAAAATTCACCTCTATCACACTGACGTTAAATGACACGAGTGTTGGGGCTTTCTATGCCAGCGCAGGGGTATCGCTTGGCACATCGGTGACCTTTAATGAAGCTGAGATTAATGCAGGCGCGTTGGATAATGTACTATTCCGACCGGCGTTAAATTACCCAACAGATAATGACGTAAATCAGGTGCAAGTGAATGTCAGCGGGACGATTACCGATACTGCTACATACAATGATGCAGCTTCGCCAACTGGCAGCGCGACTGATACCGATACTTTCTCTACCAATGTCAGTTTTGAAGTCGTTCCTGTGGTGGATGACGTGTCTGTCACTGGCCCGGGTAGCGATCCTGATGTTATCGAGATTACGGGTACTGAGGACCAGCTGATTTCTTTGTCGGGCACAGGGCCTGTATCGATTGCACTGACTGACCTTGATGGCTCAGAACAGTTTGTGTCGATTAAGTTTACAGATGTACCTGATGGCTTCCAGATGCGTGCAGATGCTGGTTCGGCATACACGGTGAAGAATAATGGTGGTGGTGAGTGGAGTGTTCAACTACCTCAAGCATCAGGGTTATCGTTCGACTTGAGTGAGATTTCGATTTTACCGCCTAAGGACTTCAGTGGTACGGCTGAATTTGGTGTTGCCGTATTTACTCAAGAATCTTTGTTGGGTGTGCCTACTGCAGCATCAAATCTGCCAAGCTTTAAGCTGCATGTGGTACCTGTGGGTGATGATGTTGATACTAATCCAACAGATTCTGTGACAGGTAACGAAGGTCAAAACATTGATATCGAAATCAATGCGACGATTTTGGATAAAGAGCTATCTGCAACGGGCAACGGCACTTATACCGAGAATGCACCAGAGACACTTCGAGTAGAAGTTGCGGGCGTTCCTCAAGATGCCTCTATCTATTATCCAGACGGCACAACCTTGGCTAGTTATGATCCAGTTACGCAGCTTTGGACACTTGATGTTCCTGCACAGTCGCTCGATAAGATCGTATTCAATTCAGGTGAACACAATAGCGATACGGGTAATGTATTAGGCATTAATGGCCCGCTGCAGATTACCGTTCGCTCTGTGGATACTGACGCTGATAACACCGAATATTTGGGGACGCCAACCAGCTTCGATGTTGATCTGGTGATTGATCCTATTAACGATCAACCGATCTTTGTGAACGTAACGAATATTGAAACATCGGAAGACATTAGTGTTGCTATCGACAACTTTAGTATCTACGACGTTGATGCTAACTTTGATAATCCAGACGCTCCGTATGTTCTTACGTTGCAAGTCGATCAAACACTTCCGGGAGCGCAAGGTGTGTTTGAGTTTACGAGCTCACCTGACGTGACGTTTGTATTGCAACCTGGTGGCTCATTGGTGATTACCGGTAAAGAAGCCGACATCAATACCGCATTGACTAATGGAGCCGTGACTTTCAAACCATACCCAGACCAGAACTATCTCAACCAGAGTGGTTTAGTCACGATTAATGCAACACTCGATGACGGCGGTAATAATGGCTTGATTGATGCGGGTGATCCGAATACAGCACAGACCAACCAAACTACTTTCACCATTAAAGTAACGGAAGTGAATGACGCTCCTGTGGCAACTGATGTTGATTTAGGTTCGATTGCTGAAGATGGTCAAATAGTGATTGTGGAAGGAGACTTGATTTCAGTAAGTTCTGACATTGAAAACCATAACCTGACGGTTACGGGTGTAACCCTGACTCAAGGACAAGGCCAATTAACGCGCTTTGAAAACGCAGGTGGCGCCGATAACGCGGCGATTACCGGACCATTCTGGCTGTTCGTTGCAGATAATGATTTCAACGGTGATGTGAAATTCAACTATTCCATTATCGATGATGGCACAACCAATGGTGTGGATGATTTCTTGACCGATAGCGCTGAAATTAGCCTCATCGTAACGGAAGTGAATGATGCACCTGTCGCGACAGACGTTGATTTAGGTTCGATTGCAGAAGATGGTCAAATCGTCATTGTTGAAGGGGATTTAATTGCAGCAAGCTCTGACCCAGAAAACCACAACTTAACAGTAACTGGTGTAACTCTGACTCAGGGACAAGGCCAACTAACCCGCTTTGAAAATGCAGGTGGCGCCGATGACGCGGCGATTACCGGACCATTCTGGCTATTTGTAGCGGACAACGACTTTAACGGTGACGTTAAATTCAATTACTCAATTACTGATGACGGTACAACTAATGGCGCGGATGACTTCCTAACCGACAGTGCTGAAATTAGTCTTGAAGTAACGGAAGTGAATGACGCTCCTGTAGCAACGGACATCGACTTAGGCAACATCCTTGAAGAAGGTCAGTTGATCATCAAAGAGGGCGATTTAATTGCTGCGACGAGCGATCCGGAAAACGACACGATTACCGTGACTAATCTGGCGCTCGATGAAGGCCAAGGTCAACTACAACGCTTCGAGAACGTAGGTGGTGCTGATGATGCTACGATCACTGGCCCATACTGGGTATTTACGGCAGCTGATGAATACAACGGCAACGTTAAGTTTACCTATACCGTAGAGGATGATGGTACAACCAACGGCGCTAATGACTTCCTAACGGATACAGCGGAGATCACCGCGATTGTCGATGGAGTGAACGATACACCGGTCGTTAATGGTGACAGTGTCACTACGGTTATTGACGAGGATGCTGGTCAACTGTTGAGTGGTATCAATGTCAGTGACCCTGATTATGTAGATACATTTTCTGATGATCTGATGACCGTCACGCTGACGGTGGATTACGGTACATTGAATGTATCACTTCCAGCAGTGACGACGGTTGTTGTTAACGGCAACAACACGGGTTCAGTCATCTTAGTGGGGACATTGAGTGACCTGAATGCGTTGATTGATACGCCAACCAGTCCAAATGGTGTTTTCCTTGATGCGAGCCTGTCTCCAACCAATAGCATTGGATTAGAAGTTGTTGCCAAAGACAGCGGCAACCCTTCAGGTATTGCGATAGAGACAGCACCTGTGGTTTACAACATCGCGGTGACGCCAGTGGCGAATGCACCAACCCTGTCTATCGATAGTGCGACTAACTACGTGAGAAACATTACTGCGAGTCAGTCTGTGAGTGCGAGTGGCATTCCTTTAGTTGGGATTATCGCAGCCTTAACGGACATTACAGAAGAGCTAACGCTGCATATCAGTGATGTACCTGCTGGCGCTCAAATCACCAGTGCTGCGGGTTCTGTGACGGATCTTGGCGGTGGTGTTTGGGTAGCAACGGCAGATGCAATTGAAAGCTTGCAAGCGGTTGGGCTTTCTCAAACTCCAGGTAACTACACACTGAAAGTCGAGGCGGTTTCTGAAGAGACTGACAACAACGATACAGCAACCTCTGCATCGATTGACCTTAACTTGAACATTGTGTCTAACGCAGTTGATATTAACTTGGCTTCGGAAACCGATGATGTTCAGTTACTGGCTGGTGCTAATGCGACTGACTTAACGGGTGGTTCAGGGAATGATCGACTTGAAGGTGGCGCAGGTGACGATACGCTTGTTGGCGGTGACGGTAACGACACCCTGATTGGCGGCGGAGGCTCAGACATTCTGACTGGTGGTGATGGTATGGACTCGTTCGTATGGCTTAACATCGAAGATGGTGTTGAAGATACGATTACCGACTTTGATTTGTCGGAAGGGGACAGCATTGACTTGAGAGAAGTGTTGCCGGAGCTTAAAAATACATCTCCAGACATGACCGCGTTGCTACAACAAATAGACGCGAAAGTGGACGGGGATGATATTGAGCTTACGATCAACCCGGATGGCTTAGGTACTACGGAACAGGTGATTGTGGTTGAAGACCTTGCGCCACAGCTAACCTTAAGTAGCACCATGCCTTCGGACATTCTGGATGCATTGGTACAGCAGAATGTGATAACTCACGGTTAAAGCGAACCATTGAACCATAACGAAAGAGGCCAGCATTGCTGGCCTCTTTTTTGTTACGGTATAAATTGAAAAGAGTTACTTAAGGGAGTTGTGGATCAGGAACTCTTCTTCAACACCTTTCAATTTCATCTCATCCATAATGAAGTTCACCGTGTTCAACAAACGTTGTTCACCTTTAGGAATCAGATAGCCGAACTGACTGTTGGTGAATGGAGTTTCGCAGCGTGCCGCTTCAAGACGTTCATCAGTTACTTGATAGAATAGACCTTCAGGCGTTTCTGTTACCATCACATCAACTTTGCCTTCTGCTACTGCTTTCGGTACGTCGAGATTGTTCTCGTAGCGTGTGAAGCTTGCATTCTGCAAGTTCGCGTCGGCAAAGATCTCGTTAGTACCGCCAATGTTCACGCCCACACGAACAGAAGAGAGGTTCACTTTCTCAATGCTGTCGTACTGTTCTGCGGTGCCTTTTGCAACCAAGAAACACTTACCAAAGGTCATGTAGCCTTGAGTTTGTTCCGCGTTTAACTGACGCTGCATTTTACGTGTAATGCCGCCCATTGCGATGTCGTACTTATCGTCGTCTAGATCGGCCAGTAGATCTTTCCATGTGGTACGAACAATCTTCAATTCAACGCCTAATTGTTCCGCGATGTGCTGTGCAACGTCGATATCGTAGCCAGAGTAGCTTTTACCATCGAAGTAAGAGAAAGGCTTGTAGTCACCTGTGGTGCCCACACGCAGAGTACCTGATTTTTGAATGTCTTCTAGCTGGTCAGCGTGTGCGACACCAGAAAGTGCCAGAGCAATGGAAGCAAGTAATAGTGATGTTTTTTTCATTGTAATTGTCTGTTGTGTTTGTGTTGTCATTCAAAGTAACAGAAACAATCAGAGAAAGAGATCAAACCATTGGAAAGGTTGGAAAAGAAGATGAAACGAGGGCAGGAGATAGGTATTTCTATGGTTTGTGAGCATTGATCGAGGTGCGTTTCATATTCCGTTTTGATAAACCGAAGACAAACAAAAAGCCCATGTTATCGAATAACATGGGCTTCATTTTGGTTTAACTTGTTAGCTGCTTATTTAGCTATTTAGCTATTTAGCAACTGACTCGTTGTTCATCTTAGCCGGAGCTTTAGATGCGTTAACCAATAGGATACCAACGGTTAGTACCATTGAACCACATAGTAGGAACAACAAGCGTCCTGTTGGTTCGTTTGGAATCAGAGCCATTGCTAGGATACCGAAACCTGCTGTGCTGATAAGCTTACCAAGCATTGAACGCTGTTTAGTATCTAGGTTTTGTTGCTCTTCACCTTCCGCTACAAGCGGCGTGTTCCAGTTAGTGAATAGTTGGTCAACTTCTTTCTCACGCTCTGGCGATAGGCCTTTGTAGAAGCGAGAAGTCATGATGAAGTAACCACCAGTAAACACTACGTGAGCAGCTAGGCTAAGACCCACTTTCAAGTCGCTCCATTCACGGCCAGTAAGCGCTGTTTCTAGACCAAATAGGTGCTCGATGTCTTCTGCTTGAAGCGAGATACCGAAGATGTAAGAAACGAAGCCACCAACGATTAGCGTAGACCAACCAGACCAGTCAGGCGTCTTACGAATCCACATACCAAGTAGTACAGGGATAAGCATTGGGAAGCCAATTAACGCACCTACGTTCATTACGATATCGAACAAGCTTAAGTGACGCAGAGAGTTAATGAACAAGCCAATCGCGATGATGATAATACCCATCATGATAGTGGTTAGCTTGCTGACAATAACCAGCTCTTTCTGAGTCGCGTTTTGACGAAGAATCGGGCTGTAGAAGTTCATTACAAAGATGCCAGCGTTACGGTTCAGACCTGAATCCATAGAAGACATTGTCGCAGCGAACATTGCTGACATAAGAAGACCAACCATACCTGCTGGCATTACGTTCTGTACGAATGCTAGGTAAGCAGCATCACCGGCTTTGTCACCCATTGATGTGTATTGCTCAGCGAACTCAGGCATGAATGCACTAACGTACCAAGGTGGTAGGAACCAAATTAGTGGACCAATAACCATAAGGATACATGCTAGGCCTGCCGCTTTACGTGCGTTTTCACTGTCTTTTGCACATAGGTAACGGTATGCGTTGATGCTGTTGTTCATTACACCGAACTGCTTCACGAAGATGAATACAACCCAAAGGATGAAGATGCTCATGTAGTTTAGGTTGTTACCTAACATGAAGTCGCCGTCGAAGTTAGCAACAATGTTAGTTAAGCCGCCACCGTGGAAGTAAGCTGCTACCGCACAAGTGATTGTCACGGCCATGATTACAAGCATTTGCATGAAGTCAGAAGCAACAACCGCCCAAGAGCCGCCGGTTACTGCCATCAATACTAGAACCATACCCGTTACCACAATGGTAGCTTCCATTGGGATGTTGAATACCGCTGCTACAAAGATAGCTAGACCGTTTAGCCAGATACCTGCAGAGATAAGGCTGTCCGGCATACCTGCCCATGTGAAGAACTGTTCAGACGTTTTACCAAAGCGCTGACGAATAGCTTCGATCGCCGTTACCACACGAAGTTGGCGGAACTTTGGAGCGAAGTACATATAGTTCATGAAGTAGCCAAAAGCATTGGCTAAGAATAGGATTACAATAACGAAACCGTCATTGAATGCGCGTCCTGCGGCACCTGTAAACGTCCATGCTGAAAATTGTGTCATGAAGGCAGTTGCACCAACCATCCACCACAACATTTTGCCGCCCCCTCTGAAGTAATCACTTGTAGAGGTGGTGAACTTACGGAACATCCAACCAATCGCGATTAAAAAGAAGAAGTAGGCGAGAACAACAAAAGTATCAATAGTCATCTTTTCAGCCTTTTAAATATCATAATTAACTGGGCTTAGATTAACGCGTCTCAAGGTTTATTTGTACTACAATATGTCTTTAGTATGATCTAGGTCGCATTGATTTTTCGGCCTCTAACACGTGGTTATATAAGTATTTGTTTTAATTGAATTTAAATGTGAGTGTATTTTGTTTGAGATCTAAAATAAATTGAGGGTTAAATGTTTATATGTATTACAATATAAACAAAAGCGCTTACTTTGCCGTATCTATAAGATTTTAATTATAACCGTAACAAATGTGCTACAAATTGGTGTGTTGTGCGACGACATTCACGTTAATTTGGAACTCTATACTGAAAAATTCTGTATTGGGATTTCAAGTGTAGCTCATTGTTTTCACTTCGCTATTTTGTATTTGTCTGCGGCTCTGTAGCCTTTCTATGCTATTTATTCATTTTTTCGTGCCATAGAGGTGCATATTTGGAATTTTTGTCACTGAGTGGGCGTTAAACTGGACGGACGGGACACATTTTGCGGTGCACTTTGTCTATTGTGGTCTTCAGTGCATGCCATGAGAGATGCTTGATGACGTATCGAAAAGGAACATTGCTGGGTAAGGGGCTGGATAAGAAGCTGGATAGGCGATAGGGGGCACCAGTAACGCTTCGTTAGATGCGTGCTGAAGTCGATTGAAAGCTTACATTACTTGTTATTGCCTGTCTTAGTCGCGGAGCTGGACGAGCCCATAGAGAGAAAGGCGATAAGGTGTGGGGGAAACATAATGTTGATTGAGCGTGTTTTACGGTTAGTCAGCGCAATAAACGCCAGATAACAAAAAGCCCCACCGAGGTGAGGCTTCATCACTCAATCTAAAATAGATTAAGCGTTAACGTGATCAACTGCGTCACGAACCAGCTTGCCTAGTTCGTCCCACTTACCTTCGTCGATAAGGTTAGTTGGAACCATCCAAGTACCGCCACACGCAAGTACAGAAGGGATCGATAGGTATTCATCAACATTCTTCAAGCTTACGCCACCAGTAGGCATAAATTTAACAGGGTAAACCGCTGTTAGTGCTTTAAGCATGCCAGTACCACCAGAAGGCTCAGCAGGGAAGAACTTCAACGTGCGAAGGCCCATTTCCATTGCTTGTTCCACTAGGCTTGGGTTGTTAACACCCGGTACGATTGCAACACCCTTATCGATACAGTATTGAACAGTGCGCGGGTTGAAACCTGGGCTTACGATGAAATCAACGCCAGCTTCGATAGATGCATCAACTTGCTCGTTAGTCAGTACAGTACCTGAACCAATTAGCATGTCTGGGAATTCTTTACGCATGATGCGAATCGCTTCGATTGCACATTCTGTACGTAGCGTGATTTCTGCACATGGCATGCCGTTTTCAACAAGTGCTTTACCTAGAGGGATAGCGTCTTCAGCACGGTTGATAGCGATTACAGGAATTACTTTTAGGTTTGCTAGTTGTTCATTTAATGTCGTCATGAATTCTTTCTCACGTTAAATGTGGGCTTGCTTTCAACTAAGCAAACCCTTGATTAATAGTTAAAGTGCGTAATTATAGAGACAGATCAGGCGTCGCTTCTAGAGGAATGATAGCACCTGGATGCTGAATCACAGTCCCTGCCACAATATGACCTGCTAACGCTGCATCACGTGCATTGCCACCGCTTAAGCGCTTAGCTAGGAAGCCCGCGCTGAACGAGTCGCCAGCCGCTGTAGTATCAACAATGTTGTCTACTGGGTTTGGAGCAACGTACTGAGCGCTTTGGCTTTCAACTACTAAGCAGTCTTTAGCACCACGTTTAATGATGATCTCTTTCACACCAGATTCAGACGTACGTGCAATACACTGTTCAATGCTTTCGTCGCCGTACAACTCTTGCTCGTCATCGAACGTCAGTAGAGCCGTGTCAGTGTACTTAAGCATCTTCAAGTACCAAGAAATCGCTTCTTGTTGACTTTCCCAAAGTTTTGGACGGAAGTTATTGTCGAAGAATACTTGGCCGCCTTGCGCTTTAAATTTGTCTAAGAAGTTGAATAGCTGCGTGCGTCCATTCTCTGTCAAGATAGCAAGCGTAATACCACTTAGGTAAACCGCATCAAAAGAGAATAACTTATCAAGTAGAGCAGGCGTGTCTTCCTGGTCAAACATGAACTTTGCTGCAGCATCATTACGCCAGTAGTGGAAACTGCGTTCACCAGTTTCATCGGTCTCGATGTAGTAAAGCCCTGGTTGTTTGTGATCAAGCTGAGCAATTAAGCTAGTGTCGATACCTTCCGCTTGCCACTTTTCTAACATGTCGGTACTGAATGGGTCAGTGCCTAGCGCTGTTACGTAGCTCGTGTTGATATCTTGCTCTTTTGTTAAGCGAGACAAGTAAAGTGCAGTATTTAGTGTATCGCCACCGAAACTTTGCTTAAGCCCGTCTTGTTTCTTTTGTAGCTCAACCATGCACTCGCCAATGACCGCGATGTTTAATGATTTCATATGCTTACCTTAGCAACTGAGGTTGCGCTGTTTATTATTTTAGGAAATCTTCACGCGCAGGGTTGAAGATATCAAGAAGGATGCTGTCTTGCTCTAGTGCAACTGCACCGTGCATCATGTGTTTACGAGCGAAGTAAGCATCGCCTTCTTTAAGGACTTTCTTTTCGCCTTCAATCTCAGCTTCGAAGCTACCACGAACTACGTAACCGATTTGGTCATGGATTTCGTGAGTATGAGGGTGGCCAATCGCGCCCTTATCAAAACATAGGTGTACTGCCATTAGATCGTCAGTGTAAGCAACGATTTTACGCTTAATGCCGCCACCAAGTTCTTCCCATGGGTTTTCATCTAGGATAAAGAAAGAGTTCATTGTGTATCTCCTAATCTGTTTAAATCTTTTAAGTGTTACTTAACTTGCATCCATCATAAGGGAATGAGCCTAATTGTAATACAATATATCTAAATTTGTGTGATATCGATCAAGCGATACTTTATATAGCGTAAATAAATCAACAACTTAATAAATGGCTAATATTTACCATTAGCCAGCTACATCAATGACTTATGGCTAATTATGTGACTCTACTCATCATTTAGCGACGAATAGGTATAATTAAAGCTCATATTGTATTACTTTATATGGAGTTTGAAAATTTAATCAAAGTTTAAGCAGATAAACTCTTTATTGAGGGTGACAAAGAATATGACGACTAAACCAGTATTGTTGACTGAAGCAGAAATCGAGCAGCTTCATCTTGAAGTGGGCCGTTCTAGCTTAATGGGCAAAACCATTGCAGCGAACGCGAAAGATCTAGAAGCATTCATGCGTTTACCTATTGATGTCCCAGGTCATGGTGAAGCTGGGGGTTACGAACATAACCGCCATAAGCAAAATTACACGTACATGAATCTAGCTGGTCGCATGTTCTTGATCACTAAAGAGCAAAAATACGCTGACTTTGTTACTGAATTACTAGAAGAGTACGCAGACAAATACCTAACGTTTGATTACCACGTACAGAAAAACACTAACCCTACAGGTCGTTTGTTCCACCAAATCCTGAACGAACACTGCTGGTTAATGTTCTCAAGCTTAGCTTACTCTTGTGTTGCTTCAACCCTGACACAAGAACAACGCGACAATATTGAGTCTCGTATTTTCGAACCAATGCTAGAAATGTTCACAGTTAAATACGCACACGACTTCGACCGAATTCACAACCACGGTATTTGGGCTGTAGCCGCTGTCGGTATTTGTGGTCTTGCTCTTGGCAAGCGTGAGTACCTTGAAATGTCGGTGTACGGCATTGACCGTAACGACACTGGCGGCTTCCTAGCGCAAGTTTCTCAGCTGTTTGCACCGTCTGGCTACTACATGGAAGGTCCTTACTACCACCGTTATGCGATTCGTCCAACGTGTGTGTTCGCTGAAGTGATTCACCGTCATATGCCTGAAGTGGATATCTACAACTACAAAGGCGGCGTGATTGGTAACACAGTACAAGCGATGCTTGCGACGGCTTACCCGAACGGCGAATTCCCAGCTCTGAACGATGCATCTCGCACAATGGGTATTACAGACATGGGTGTTCAGGTTGCAGTGAGCGTTTACAGCAAACATTACTCATCTGAAAACGGCGTTGACCAAAACATTCTTGGTATGGCGAAGATTCAAGACGCAGTTTGGATGCACCCATGTGGTCTTGAGCTATCTAAAGCTTATGAAGCGGCGTCTGCTGAGCAAGAAATCGGCATGCCTTTCTGGCCAAGTGTTGAATTGAACGAAGGCCCTCAAGGTCACAACGGCGCGCAAGGCTTTATCCGTATGCAGGATAAGAAAGGCGACGTTTCTCAGTTAGTGATGAACTACGGCCAACACGGCATGGGTCACGGTAACTTTGATACGCTGGGTATTTCTTTCTTCAACCGTGGTCAAGAAGTACTGCGTGAATACGGCTTCTGTCGTTGGGTGAACGTTGAGCCTAAATTCGGCGGCCGTTACCTAGACGAAAACAAATCTTACGCTCGTCAAACAATTGCACATAACGCAGTAACGATTGATGAAAAATGTCAGAACAACTTTGACGTTGAACGTGCAGATGCAGTACACGGCTTGCCACACTTCTTCAAAGTAGAAGATGAGCAAATCAATGGCATGAGCGCATTTGCTAACGATCATTACGAAGGTTTTGACATGCAACGCAGCGTGTTCATGCTAAACCTTGAAGAATTAGAATCTCCGCTACTATTAGATCTTTACCGTTTAGATTCTGAGAAAGGCGGTGAAGGTGAGCATCAGTACGACTACTCACACCAATATCAAGGTCAGATTGTTCGCACTAGCTTTGAATACCAAGCAAACAAAGAGCTGAACACGCTAGGTGAAGACTTCGGTTACCAACACCTATGGAACGTGGCAAGCGGTGAAGTGAAGGGCACAGCACTGGTAAGCTGGCTACAGAACAACACCTACTACACGTGGCTAGGTGCAACGTCTAACGACAATGCTGAAGTTATCTTTACTCGCACTGGCGCTAACGACCCAAGCTTCAACCTACGCTCAGAGCCTGCTTTCATTCTACGTAGCAAGGGCGAAACAACACTGTTCGCTTCTGTTCTTGAAACGCACGGTTACTTCAACGAAGAGTTCGAGCAATCAGTCAATGCTCGCGGCGTTGTGAAAGACATCAAGGTTGTCGCGCATACAAATGTAGGTTCAGTCGTCGAAATCAGCACAGAAAAATCAAATGTGACCGTGATGATCAGCAACCAACTTGGTGCGACTGACAACACTGAACACAAGGTAGAACTGAACGGAAAAGTATACAGCTGGACAGGCTTCTACTCAGTAGAGACAACTTTACAAGAAACAAATTCAGAAGAACTTAGCACTGCAAAGCAGGGGAAATAATAATGAGCTATCAACCACTTTTACTTAACTTTGATGAAGCAGCAGAGCTTCGTAAAGAACTTGGCAAGGATAGCCTTTTAGGTAACGCACTGACTCGTGACATTAAACAAACTGACGCGTACATGGCAGAAGTTGGCATCGAAGTACCAGGTCACGGTGAAGGTGGCGGTTACGAGCACAATCGTCACAAGCAAAACTACATCCATATGGATCTAGCGGGTCGTTTGTTCCTGATCACAGAGGAAACAAAGTACCGTGATTACATCGTTGATATGCTAACTGCGTACGCGACGGTATACCCAACATTGGAAAGCAACGTAAGCCGTGACACTAACCCTCCGGGTAAGCTGTTCCACCAAACGTTGAACGAGAACATGTGGATGCTTTACGCTTCTTGTGCGTACAGCTGTATTTACCACACTATCTCTGAAGAGCAGAAGCGTCTTATCGAAGACGATCTTCTGAAGCAAATGATCGAAATGTTCGTTGTTACTTACGCACACGACTTCGATATCGTACACAACCACGGCTTATGGGCAGTGGCGGCGGTAGGTATCTGTGGTTACGCGATCAACGATCAAGAGTCTGTAGATAAAGCACTTTACGGCCTGAAATTGGACAAAGTAAGCGGCGGTTTCCTAGCGCAACTTGACCAACTGTTCTCGCCAGACGGCTACTACATGGAAGGTCCTTACTATCACCGTTTCTCTCTGCGTCCAATCTACCTGTTCGCAGAAGCGATTGAACGTCGTCAGCCAGAAATCGGTATTTACGAATTTAACGATTCAGTGATCAAGACAACGTCTTACTCAGTATTCAAAACTGCATTCCCAGACGGCACATTGCCTGCTCTGAACGATTCATCGAAGACGATTTCTATCAACGATGAAGGGGTTATCATGGCGACGTCTGTGTGTTACCACCGTTACGAGCAGACTGAAACTCTGCTTGGTATGGCTGATCACCAAAAAAATGTTTGGGTTCATGCTTCTGGTAAAACACTGTCTGATGCGGTTGATGCAGCAGACGACATCAAACCATTCAACTGGGGTAGCCTGTTTGTAACAGACGGGCCTGAAGGCGAAAAAGGCGGCGTAAGCATCCTTCGTCACCGTGATGTGCAAGACGACGACACAATGGCGTTGATCTGGTTTGGTCAGCACGGTTCAGACCACCAGTACCATTCTGCGCTAGACCATGGTCACTACGATGGCTTGCACCTAAGCGTATTCAACCGTGGCCACGAAGTGCTGCACGATTACGGCTTCGGTCGTTGGGTAAACGTTGAGCCTAAGTTTGGCGGTCGTTACATCCCGGAGAACAAGTCTTACTGTAAGCAGACGGTTGCTCACAACACAGTAACGGTTGATCAGAAAACGCAGAACAACTTCAACACAGCATTGGCTGAGTCTAAGTTTGGTCAGAAGCACTTCTTCGTAACAGACGACCAGTCGCTACAAGGTATGAGCGGCACAATTTCTGAGTACTACACTGGCGTAGACATGCAACGCAGCGTGATTCTTGCTGAACTACCTGAGTTCGAAAAACCGCTAGTAATTGATGTGTACCGCATCGAAGCTGACGCTGAGCACCAGTACGACTTACCAGTTCACCACTCGGGTCAAATCATTCGCACTGACTTCGATTACAACATGGAAACAACGCTTAAGCCATTAGGTGAAGACAACGGTTACCAACATTTATGGAACGTTGCTTCAGGCAAAGTGAACGAAGAGGGCTCTCTAGTAAGCTGGCTACATGACAGCAGTTACTACAGCCTAGTAACCAGCGCGAATGCGGGCAGCGAAGTGATTTTTGCTCGCACTGGTGCTAACGATCCAGACTTCAACCTTAAGAGTGAGCCTGCGCTTATCTTACGTCAGTCTGGTCAAAACCACGTGTTTGCTTCTGTACTAGAAACGCATGGTTACTTTAACGAGTCTATCGAAGCCTCTGTAGGCGCTCGTGGTCTGGTTAAATCAGTATCTGTTGTGGGCCATAACAGTGTCGGGACTGTTGTTCGCATTCAGACTACTTCTGGTAACACTTACCACTACGGTATTTCAAACCAAGCTGAAGACACGCAGCAAGCAACTCACGCTGTTGAGTTCGCGGGTGAGACATACTCGTGGGAAGGGTCATTTGCTCAACTGTAAATGATCAACACACATACCGTTTAACGATGGTGTGTGCTGATGTGGTGCTTTGCGGGAACGAAGCGCCATATCATGTTCGATTGTAAGGGTGTTCGCATCTAAGTAACTGAACGAAATTAATGTCGATGACAAAGAATATCGGAAATAAGTCAAACCGAGTAACTCGTTGTGAGTTGCTCGGTTTTTTTATGCGTGTAGGACAGAGGCTGATGTAATTTGGGAAGGGGATCTCATTTAATAATCTCTGGCGGTTAATGAATTGCGCTTCTAAAGGTGTACCTTTTTCCCATGGTTTTTCGAGGCTGTGCTGGTGGTTTTCATACCGATACAAAGAGGGTTAGTTTTGAGTACGGATTTATGAGTGATTTAAGATAACGTTTCTCACAGGATGTTTTTTAAATCTCTGATTATAAAAATTTGCAGGTTGTGATTCGTTTGGATTTTACTCAATTGGCTGTAGGTTGAAATACTGTTATAGTAATCCTTAAATAATACATAAACATAACATATAAAATAAGTGAACTTATGATTAGCACTTTTAATTCAATTTCGGGCTCGAAGCGTAGCCTGCACGTGCAAGTAGCGCGTGAAATCGCTCGTGGAATCTTGTCTGGCGATCTGCCGCAAGGTTCTATTATTCCTGGTGAAATGGCGTTATGTGAACAGTTTGGTATTAGCCGAACGGCACTACGTGAAGCAGTTAAACTATTAACTTCTAAAGGTTTGTTAGAGTCCCGCCCGAAAATCGGTACTCGTGTAGTCGACCGCGCATATTGGAACTTTCTTGATCCTCAGCTGATTGAATGGATGGATGGTCTAACCGACATAGATCAATTCTGTTCTCAGTTTTTAGGCCTTCGCCGTGCGATAGAACCTGAAGCGTGCGCACTGGCGGCTAAATTTGCAACGGCTGAACAACGCATTGAACTTTCAGAAATCTTCCAAAAAATGGTAGAAGTGGATGAGGCTGAAGTATTTGATCAAGAGCGTTGGACAGATATTGATACTCGTTTTCATAGCTTGATCTTTAATGCGACAGGTAATGACTTCTACCTGCCATTCGGCAATATCTTGACTACGATGTTCGTGAACTTCATCGTGCACTCTTCTGAAGAAGGAAGCACGTGTATCAATGAACACCGTAGAATCTATGAAGCAATCATGGCTGGTGATAGTGATAAGGCACGAGTTGTGTCTGCTGCACACTTGCAAGATGCCAACCACCGTCTGGCGACGGCGTAATAGAAATAATCTAGAGCGTAGGTAGATGAGTCACCTCATATAGAGATGAACAGCATGACGCTCGGATAAACGACTTAAAAGGGTATGCCAAGTGCATACCTTTTTGTTGTCTACCGTTTACGAAAATTGGCTGCTTTCATGTATGAAAAAAGCCAGAGACTGTTGTCTCTGGCTTTGAGTTGTTTCAATATTCTAGCTTAAACAAGCGGCTAATCATGATGTTCGTAAGTTTGCTTTTGTTTCTGCTTTTTCTTCATTTTTAACGTTGAATAAACCGAGAATACAGCTAACACGATAAACGCGAGAGCAATAGGACGCTCATAAAGGAAAGACCAACTGCCATCGTACATCAGCAGTGATTTTCTAAGGTTTGTTTCTGCCATTGGCCCTAAGATGATCGCAAGCAGAATCGGTGAAGAAGGGATATCCAGTTTAGTTAAGATAAAGCCAAGTAGACCGAAACCGATTGCAATACCCACATCAAACATCGAGTTGTTAATTGCGTAAGCGCCGACAATTGAAAGGAAGACAATGATTGGAATCATGATGATCTTCGGTACTTCAATGATTCGACAGAAGAAGCGAATACCCAGTAAACCAATCACTAACATCACAAGGTTAGCGACCAACATTGAGCTGAACACGCCATAAACCACTTCGGGGTTTTGGGCGAATAGCAGTGGGCCTGGTGTGAGTCCTTGTACTATAAGTGCACCAAGAAGAACCGCTGCCACGGCATCTCCAGGGACACCTAGTGTTAATAACGGAACTAGCGAGCCACCCGTTACGCCGTTGTTTCCAGATTCAGCGGCTGCAAGGCCACGAACCGAGCCTTTACCAAACTCTTCTGGGTTCTTAGACGAACGTTTTGCTTCGTTGTAACAAACAAATGCAGATATATCAGCACCAGCACCCGGTACCGAGCCGATAGTTGTTCCCATCAAACCACTTTTTATGGCCGTTGGTAGCATTTCTTTGAGATCACTTTTACTTAATAGTTTGTGGTCAAATTTCGGTGCAACGACTTTCTTTTCAGAGAACAGCTTCTCTAGTTGGTTTAATGCCTCAGATAGAGCGAATAAACCAATTAAGACAGGGATGACATTGATTCCGCTGTAAAGATCCATGATGTCAAAAGTAAATCTTGGCACACTGCTGATTGGGTCGAGTCCAACAGTTGAAACCAATAATCCAATGGTTCCCGCAAGTAACCCTTTAAAAATGTTGTTCGAAGAAACACTCGCAATAATCGTTAAACCAAACAGAGCGAGTGCAAAATATTCTGGCGCATTAAAACGCAGTGCAAAGGTCGCTAATTTAGGCGCAATCGCGATGAGGACGATAGTACTTAACAGCCCGCCAATAAATGATGCAACAGCAGAAATACTTAATGCTCTTGCTGCTTGTCCTCTAACAGCCATAGTGTGACCGTCGAGTACACTTGCTGCAGAAGCCGGTGTTCCTGGGGTTTTAAGTAAAATTGCGGCAATTGAGCCACCGTAAATCCCACCAATGTATACACCAATTAACATCACAAGGGCTGAAGTCGGTTCCATGCCAAAGGTAAATGGAAGGAGAATTGCCACGCCCATTGTCGCTGTAAGTCCGGGTAGTGCGCCTAAAATAACGCCGCCCAGTACGCCAAAAACAAGGACAGGAAGCACTGCAAAGCTAACTGCAGTTGCGAGACCATCGATTAGATATTCAAACATATGACCACCTAAGACCACGTTGCTTCAGGAAGCGCGATGTAGAACACCTCGCCAAATAGATAGTAAACCGCGAACACAAAGACAACGGCGACAACGTAATAGATTGGCTTCTTCACTTTGAAGTAAACGAGGTAGAACATAAATGCAATCAAACTAGCATAAAGGTAGCCAACTACACTGATGAGTAATGCGTAGCCAATAAGAAAAGCAACGCCGAAAATCGACATCTTGCTTATCATCGCTTCTTGTTGTTCAGAGGCACCTTTTAATTTGTGTTGAACGATGAGAACAATACAGATAGCAATTTGGGCAATCACAATCATCATCGGGAAGAATTTTGCATCGACACTTGCATCTTGGTACATCGGACGATCAAATTGAGTGATCAGCGCGAACGCGATTGCGCTAAGGATAATGATGATAGAAGGGAAAACGACGTTTCGGTTTAAGTAAGAGTGAGAGTTAGACATGGAGTTTACCCCTAAAAAGTAAAGCAAGGGAAAGGTACAAACTAGTAACAGAGGCACAACTGATAAAAGCTGTGCCTCTGAACAAAGGTTATTGAATTAATTGAGTCAATGATTTTGTATCTTCTGCAACAAACTCAGTGAAGGCTTTGTCATCAAGATTGTGAATCGTCATTGCACCTTTCGCCATGAAAGTTTTGAACTCTTCACTTGCCATTGCTTCATCAAATGCAGCCCCCAACTTCTCGATTACTGCATCAGGTGTATCTTTTGGAGCACCAATACCGCGCCATGTACCTGTTACTACATCAATGCCTTGCTCTTTCAAAGTAGGAACATCTGGAATGTACTGAATACGTTCTTCAGACATGACACCTAATGCTTTTAGTTGGCCTGAACGAAGTTGAGCGATAGCTTCACCAGGAGTAACCATAGTGACGTCTGTGTGATGGCCTAGTACAGCAGGAATTGCTTCTGATGCACCGTTGTAAGGGATAGCGTTTAATTTAATGCCTTGATCTTTTTCAAGAGACATTAGGTAGAAGTTTGGCGCAGCGGTTGAAGCGAATTTTACGCTGCCTGGTTTTTCTTTGGCTTCCTTAATCAGGTCGTTAATCGTGTTGTATGGGCTATCTGCTGCAACCAATACGACCGCAGGATCTAAGTTAACTAAACGAATGAGTTTAAAGTCGTCAGCGGTATGACGCATCAAACCCATTTGAGGAAGTGAAGCGATTTCACGTGTTACTACTGTTAATGTGTAACCATCCGCACGCTGCTGAGCACCAAAGCTCATCCCAACTGCGCCTGCGCCACCAGTACGGTTCATGATTGAAATATTTTGCCCAAGAATGTCTTTCGCGCTATTTGCAAGAGTACGACCAACGGCATCGGTGCCGCCGCCCGCGCCAAATGGCACAACTAAGCGAATGTTTTTGCTTGGATAGTCAGCTGCAATTGACGTTGCAGAAACAAGTATACCGGCTGCTAGCATAATGGATTTTAATAGTTTACTCATAATAAGTACCTTCTGTTTCTAATTATTAGCGATATGTTTTTGTAGGGTTCTCTGCTTTTTCTGTTTGGTATTCGTGCATTGCTAACTGTTCAATAGCTACCGCTATCCAGCCACTGATCAGCATGTCATACCATTGTTGTACACCACTGCAGGCAACAACCACGTTTCCATAAACAAACGAACCATAAAACAGTAAGTCTTCGTCACGTAGTGAAGATGGGTGTTGGGAGTGCAGTGTTAGATTGCTTGTCGATTCTCGCCACGCTTGTTGTGCTTTCTTACGGGCAAGGTGATCAAACTTGATTGTCCAGTTGTCAGGAGCTCCTAACGACTCTTCATATAGAATGGCGTCTTCAAAAGAGGCTTCCCAAGGCTTGAGGTGTGGATTCATAACGACAATATGCAGTTCTTTTCTATTCGTTCTTTCAAACAGCTTGTCGATAGAGGGTTTAACGATATCGATAGCGTCTTGAGTGATATCTTTCATTGATCGCATTCCATATGTCCTTACGTTTGGTAGATGAATATAGAATATTGTATGACAATAATTCTTCAATTAACGATGACTTGGAAGCGGGGAGCGATCACAAGTGAAAGTCTTCTAACAAGACTTCGATCTTGTTTTGACCATATTCTGGCGGAAATAGTGTGATTCTGGTCTTTTTCTGAGCTGGGTGTAAATGGACACAGATCCAGTTTTATTTTGGCTGATTTCCTAGATATAAACTCACCACCATATGCTCGCCGTTCTGTTAATTCATATGGGAGAAAATTTTGGCTTGATAATCGAGCGTCCTATAACACAACGAGTTATATGCGAACATGTCAGCGGCTCACCTGCAAGACGCTAACCACCGTTAAGCTAAACGCGTGTTTCAACTATTATGTGAACCACTTAAACGTCCCGATGAACCATTTATAGGTTCATCAAAACCAGTCAAAAAGGTATACCAAGTGAATGCTTTTTTTGTTTTTAAGAAGTGTGTTGCACCATGTGTAGCACGGTTTTGGTTCACTCCCGATTAACTCTTTCTTAAGGCAATTTTTCTTGTATACGTTTAGCGGTAGTTCTTTTTACCATCGTAATTAAGAGAATATTGCGGCGAGATTTGTGTTTTAGACACTCGATCTCTCCTCAAATAATTATGCACCATCCATGATTTTTCATTTTTTATCTTTTGAATCCATCATCATCTCAACAAGATATGTGGCTTCTATATTGAGTAACTTACGTAGAATTCTAATAGAATTAGCTACTCTCAATTGATATAAAACACTGGTTTATTGTGTGATAAATGAGGGTGATTCAGCTCTGATTTGGCTTTTATTATTTTTTAGAATTTTATATTTATATGTGTTTGGTTGTATTTGTTAATAAGTGTGCAAAGTCTCAATTTTTCGTAAGTCATTGATTTTTATGGGGTGGGTGTTATTGGTGGGTGGTTTTTCATGTTTTCACCTCAAACCCCAGTAATTTCCTTAATGGATTGGCCATATTCCATCCTATGTCATATATATAATTAACTTAATCAATCAAAATAAGATCGCCATCACTTATTTGGATTATTGTACTACAAATAAAGTTTGAGATTTCCTATAGTCCTCGTAACAAAATACAACGGACAAAGGATACACGATGGAACTCAACACGATTATTGTCGGCATTTATTTCCTATTCTTGATTGCGATAGGTTGGATGTTTAGAACATTTACAAGTACCACCAGTGACTACTTCCGCGGGGGCGGTAACATGTTGTGGTGGATGGTTGGTGCAACCGCCTTTATGACCCAGTTTAGTGCATGGACATTCACCGGTGCGGCAGGTAAAGCGTATAACGATGGTTTTGCAGTAGCGGTCATCTTCGTAGCCAACGCATTTGGTTACTTCATGAACTTCGCATATTTTGCTCCAAAGTTCCGTCAACTACGTGTAGTAACGGTAATCGAAGCAATTCGTATGCGTTTCGGTGCGACTAACGAACAAGTGTTCACTTGGTCTTCAATGCCAAACAGTGTTGTTTCTGCCGGTGTATGGTTAAACGCACTAGCAATCATCGCTTCTGGTATCTTCGGTTTCGACATGACAGCAACTATCTGGATTACCGGTTTGGTTGTATTGGCAATGTCTGTAACGGGTGGTTCATGGGCGGTAATTGCATCTGACTTTATGCAGATGGTTATCATCATGGCAGTAACCGTGACATGTGCTGTTGTTGCTGTTGTTCAAGGTGGCGGTGTTGGTGAAATCGTGAATAACTTCCCTGTAGCGGAAGGCGGTTCTTTCCTTTCTGGTAACAACATTAACTACTTAAGCATCTTCAGCATTTGGGCATTCTTCATCTTCGTGAAGCAGTTCTCTATTACTAACAACATGCTTAACTCTTACCGTTACCTAGCGGCTAAAGACTCAAAGAACGCGAAGAAAGCAGCGCTACTAGCGTGTGTGCTAATGCTTTGTGGTGTATTTATCTGGTTCATGCCTTCTTGGTACATTGCAGGTCAAGGTGTCGACCTAGCAGCAGCTTACCCAGAAGCAGGTAAGAAAGCGGGTGACTTTGCCTACCTATACTTCGTACAAGAGTACATGCCAGCAGGTATGGTTGGCCTTCTAGTTGCGGCGATGTTTGCAGCGACAATGTCTTCAATGGATTCTGGTCTAAACCGTAACTCGGGTATCTTTGTTAAGAACTTCTATGAACCAATCGTTCGTAAAGGTACGGCTAGCGAAAAAGAACTAGTAACGGTTTCTAAGATTACTTCTGCCGTGTTTGGTATTGCTATCATCCTTATTGCACAGTTCATCAACTCGCTTAAAGGTTTGAGCCTGTTCGATACCATGATGTATGTAGGCGCACTGATCGGCTTCCCAATGACAATTCCTGCATTCCTTGGCTTCTTTATTAAGAAGACTCCGGACTGGGCTGGTTGGGGTACGCTAGTGGTTGGTGGTTTTGTTTCTTACTACGTGGGTTTCGTTGTTAACGCTGAAATGGTGTCTTCAATCTTCGGTCTAGAAGAGCTAACAAGCCGTGAATGGTCTGATGTTAAGGTTGCTATCGGTCTGATTGCTCACATTACGCTGACAGGTGGTTTCTTCATCCTATCAACTCTGTTCTACAAGCCATTAACTGAGAAGCGTCAAGCAGACGTTGATAAGTTCTTCGGTAACCTGTCTACTCCATTAGTTGCGGAGTCAGCAGAACAGAAAGTACTGGATAACAAACAGCGTGAAATGCTTGGTAAACTGATTGCGGTAGCGGGTGTCGGTATCATGCTAATGGCTCTACTCACTAACCCAATGTGGGGACGTCTAGTCTTCATACTTTGTGGTGTGATTGTTGGTGGTGTTGGTGTGCTATTGGTTAAAGCGGTCGATGACGGCGGCAAGCAAGCGAAAGCAGTAACTGAAAGCTAATACATAGAAAACGATTATAATAGAATGCGACGACTCGAAAGGGCGTCGCATTTTTTTTGCTCTGCGAAACGGAAAAACGGTCAGGTGGAAGATATCTGACCTAAATCACGAAAACTGTACAAAATGGTTCAATCGAACCGAAATAGATTTAATTGTCCTACAATAAGACGTATATTATTGCTAATTCCTTTCAATCAACTTGAAAAATAAGTGAGTTAGAATGAGCGACCAAAAATCTCTTGATGCAATCAGGAAGATGAAGCTGGAGAATGATACTTCAGCAGGTAATCTTGTAGACCTACTCCCTATCGAAGTACAGAAACGTGACTTCGACCTATCATTCCTAGACAACTTGAGCGAAGCACGTCCACGTCTTCTTGTTCAAGCAGATCAGTTAGAAGAATTCAAAGCGAAAGTGAAAGCCGATGAAGCTCACTGCATGTTTGATGATTTCTACAATAACTCGACAGTTAAGTTCCTTGAGACTGCTCCTTTCGAAGAGCCTCAAGCGTACCCAGCTGACACGGTAGGCAAAGCTTCTCTATGGCGTCCTTACTGGCGTCAAATGTACGTTGATTGCCAAATGGCACTAAACGCGACACGTAACCTAGCAATTGCTGGTGTTGTGAAAGAAGACGAAGCGCTAATTGCTAAAGCAAAAGCTTGGACTCTAAAACTGTCTACGTACGATCCAGAAGGCGTGACTTCTCGTGGCTATAACGATGAAGCGGCTTTCCGTGTTATCGCGGCTATGGCTTGGGGTTACGACTGGCTACACGGCTACTTCACAGATGAAGAACGTCAGCAAGTTCAAGATGCTTTGATTGAGCGTCTAGACGAAATCATGCACCACCTGAAAGTGACGGTTGATCTATTGAACAACCCACTGAACAGCCACGGTGTTCGTTCTATCTCTTCTGCTATCATCCCAACGTGTATCGCGCTTTACCACGATCACCCGAAAGCAGGCGAGTACATTGCATACGCACTAGAATACTACGCAGTACACTACCCACCATGGGGCGGTGTAGACGGCGGTTGGGCTGAAGGTCCTGACTACTGGAACACGCAAACTGCATTCCTAGGCGAAGCATTCGACCTATTGAAAGCATACTGTGGCGTAGACATGTTCAACAAAACATTCTACGAAAACACAGGTGATTTCCCGCTTTACTGCATGCCTGTTCACTCTAAGCGCGCGAGCTTCTGTGACCAGTCTTCAATCGGTGATTTCCCAGGTCTAAAACTGGCTTACAACATCAAGCATTACGCAGGTGTTAACCAGAAGCCTGAGTATGTTTGGTACTACAACCAACTGAAAGGCCGTGATACTGAAGCACACACCAAATTCTACAACTTCGGTTGGTGGGACTTCGGTTACGATGATCTTCGCTTTAACTTCCTTTGGGATGCACCTGAAGAGAAAGCACCATCGAATGACCCACTGTTGAAAGTATTCCCAATCACGGGTTGGGCTGCATTCCACAACAAGATGACTGAGCGTGATAACCATATTCACATGGTATTCAAATGTTCTCCGTTTGGCTCAATCAGCCACTCTCACGGTGACCAAAACGCATTCACGTTGCATGCATTCGGTGAAACGCTAGCGTCAATCACTGGCTATTATGGTGGTTTCGGTGTTGATATGCACACTAAATGGCGTCGTCAAACGTTCTCTAAGAACCTTCCACTATTTGGCGGTAAAGGTCAGTACGGCGAGAACAAGAACACGGGCTACGAAAACCACCAAGATCGCTTCTGTATCGAAGCGGGCGGCAACATCTCTGATTTCGACACTGAATCTGATGTGAAGATGGTTGAGGGTGATGCAACGGCATCTTACAAGTACTTCGTTCCTGAAATTGAATCTTACAAGCGTAAGGTCTGGTTTGTTCAAGGTAAAGTATTCGTAATGCAAGACAAGGCAACGCTTTCTGAAGAGAAAGACATGACTTGGCTAATGCACACAACTTTCGCAAACGACGTGGCAGACAAGTCTTTCACTATCCGTGGCGAAGTTGCGCACCTAGACGTAAACTTCATCAACGAGTCTGCTGATAACATCACGTCAGTTAAGAATGTTGAAGGTTTTGGCGAAGTTGACCCATACGAGTTCAAAGATCTTGAAATCCACCGTCACGTTGAAGTGGAATTCAAGCCATCGAAAGAGCACAACATCCTGACCCTTCTTGTTCCTAATAAGAACGAAGGCGAGCAAGTTGAAGTGTCTCACAAGCTTGAAGGTAACACGCTAATGCTAAATGTTGACGGTGAAACGGTTTCAATCGAACTGTAATTCGCTGAAGCAACAGAAGCTAGATACTAAAAACTCCGAGTGAAAGCTCGGAGTTTTTTTGTTTGCACAGAACAGGCAGTAGCCTACGAGGTGGGAAGAGGTTGCGTTGGTTAGTTAGAGGCTAAGTAGCAAGAGTGCCAGGCTTAGTAAGTGGCGACAAAACTTGGTTTAAAACCCGTGTTCAGTAAACCTTACTAAGGCTAGGGCAGTGACTGTCTTCCAATAATTTGTCAACTACTGACAGTGGGCAGCCTTAATCTTGTCTGAAAAAAGGGACGGCAGGTTAATAATCGTTATTGGAGTGGCTTATTCTCATTAATCGTATGACATTTAGAGTGCATTATTTCATCAATAGGTTATTTTTTGATTGGGATATCGCTCTTGTAAGTACAAAGCGTGCCCCATATTTTCTCGTAAAGTGAACCCCCGTCACAACTTGCGTCTAAGCATTGAAGGATTACCCTAAAACTATTGCGTAACGAGAAAGACGTAGTTATTATAATGAACATATAATCATACAATACTATATTTGGAGTTTGAACATGACTAAACCTGTAATCGGTTTCATTGGCCTAGGTCTTATGGGCGGCAACATGGTTGAAAACCTGCAAAAGCGCGGCTACCACGTAAACGTAATGGATCTAAGCGCTGAAGCTGTTGCTCGCGTTACAGATCGCGGCAACGCAACTGCATTCACTTCTGCTAAAGAACTAGCGGCTGCAAGTGATATCGTTCAGTTTTGTCTTACAACTTCTGCTGTTGTTGAAAAAATCGTTTACGGCGAAGACGGCGTTCTAGCTGGCATCAAAGAAGGCGCAGTATTAGTAGACTTCGGTACTTCTATCCCTGCTTCTACTAAGAAAATCGGCGCAGCTCTAGCTGAAAAAGGCGCGGGCATGATCGACGCACCTCTAGGCCGTACTCCTGCACACGCTAAAGATGGTCTTCTGAACATCATGGCTGCTGGCGACATGGAAACTTTCAACAAAGTTAAACCTGTTCTTGAAGAGCAAGGCGAAAACGTATTCCACCTAGGTGCTCTAGGTTCTGGTCACGTTACTAAGCTTGTAAACAACTTCATGGGTATGACGACTGTTGCGACTATGTCTCAAGCTTTCGCTGTTGCTCAACGCGCTGGTGTTGATGGCCAACAACTGTTTGACATCATGTCTGCAGGTCCATCTAACTCACCATTCATGCAATTCTGTAAGTTCTACGCAGTAGACGGCGAAGAGAAGCTAGGTTTCTCTGTTGCTAACGCTAACAAAGATCTTGGTTACTTCCTTGCTCTTTGTGAAGAGCTAGGTACTGAGTCTCTAATTGCTCAAGGTACTGCAACTAGCCTACAAGCTGCTGTTGACGCAGGAATGGGTAACAACGACGTACCAGTAATCTTCGACTACTTCGCTAAACTAGAGAAGTAATCGACGTACGACCTCGCTAGGGTATTGCCTGTCTTTTTAGGCGGCGATACCTCAGCGAGGTTCGTTTTTATCTGCCATACCCAACCCTTTGTTCCCTCGTTAAACTCTTCTACTTCTACTTCCTCAGCTACACCTACTCAAAACTCTGTTCAACTTTGTTACTGCCTCAATTCCTATTTTTGTTTCTATATCTATATCTATATCTATATCTATATCTATATCTATATCTAAATTCAAAGCCTTCTAGCACCAACTCACTCACTTTTCCTCGCAAGCTTAAACCAGTGCACTTAACTGATTGTTGGCGATGGCTTAACACCGCTCGTATATCGGGTCTGAAAAGAAAGTAAAAAAAACCCACACAGCTGGTGACTGTATGGGCATGTTCGGACGAGCCGTCTGGAAAAACAAATGATCAATAGAAAGTGAAAAAACGAATAACGAGATCCCCCGACAGTTTCTACGTTAAACGAGTTCAATGACCTTAAAGCGGCTGCTTCAATTATCACTTTGAACTGAACAAAAGCATCCAGAAAGAACTTAAGTTATGATTCAAATACACCATAACTTAAGGCTTATTGTATTACAAATAAATTTTAAGATTGAATGCCTTGAGTGAATGGTTGGTTAGTGAAAATGTGACCTAAGGCTCACTTTCCTAGTCAGGTGACCGAAAGTGATATGAATAATTTGAGTGGACGCATTATCGGCGAAGTTGTGAGGTAATCATCTGAAAGTTGATCATTTTTAATTGGTTAATTATTCCTTTCTAATCATGTTAAAAGTTCAAACTCATAAATGATACCTATGTCACAGGGTGATTTTAACCAGTTTTGATATGTCAAGATTGCTCACAGAAAGTGCAGCAAATTAAACATACAATATTAATTAAATTGATGGTTGTGACGATGGAACGGCATGAACAAGTTTTGCTTCCCGTATCTTCGAATATCTAAAAAATGACCATTTCATTCGGATAAAAATAATAGACATAGGTTGATATGGATTATGAGTTTTATGAATTCAAAATTGTCTCTAGGGTTTAAAGGAAAATTGATTTTAATGGTGGCGATCGTCAGTTCCAGTGCCTTGGCATTTACGAACTGGTTCACGCTTAACTTGGCGACTGATCAAGTAAACCAAACGATTTATAACGAGATTGATCACTCGTTAACGATAGAAATTAATCAGATTGAAAGCACCGTCCAGCGCACCATCGATACGGTCAATTCCGTTGCACAAGAGTTCATGAAATCCCCATACCAAGTACCAAACGAAGCGCTGATGCATTTTGCCGCTAAGCTCGGTGGTATTGACAAGATTGTAGTGGGTTTTGATGATGGTCGTTCTTACACTTCTCGTCCTTCAGAGTCTTTCCCAAACGGTGTTGGAATCAAAGAAAAATACAACCCAACGACTCGTCCTTGGTATCAACAAGCGAAATTGAAATCAGGTTTATCTTTTAGTGATCTGTTTTTCACCAAGAGTACTCAAGTACCTATGATTGGTGTGACTTACACCTATCAAGATCGCGTCATCATGGCAGACATTCGATTTGATGATTTGGAAACTCAGCTCAAACAGCTAGATAGCATCTACGAAGCCAAAGGTATCATCGTGGATGAGAGAGGGATGGTAATTGCATCCACAATAGAAAACGTGCTTCCACAGAGCAATATATCTTCTGCTGACGCCTTAATGAAACTCAATGAAGCTATTGAACTACCTGACCAATTCATTGAAGGTATGATTGATGGTAATCAGCGAATCTTGATGGCTAAGAAGGTCGATATTGGCAGCCAGAAAGAGTGGTACATGATTTCTAGTATTGATCCTGAACTTGCGCTCGATCAGCTGAATGGTGTGATGTCGGATGCTCGAATGCTGATTATTGCCTGTGTGTTGGGGTCGGTCATATTGATGACTTTACTCCTGAATCGTTTCTACCGCCCAATCGTGTCATTGCGTAAGATTGTTCACGACCTTTCTCAAGGTAATGGCGACCTGACCCAAAGGCTCGCAGAGAAAGGTAATGACGACCTAGGACACATCGCCAAAGACATCAACTTGTTCATCATTGGTCTGCAAGAGATGGTTAAGGACGTCAAATTTAAGAACTCGGATCTCGATACTAAGGTACTGAGTATTCGTGAAGGTTGTAAAGAAACCAGCGATGTACTGAAAGTTCACACTGATGAAACGGTTCAAGTGGTCTCTGCAATTAACGGCTTATCTGAAGCATCAAACGAAGTCGAGAAGAGTTCTCAGTCGGCGGCAGAAGCAGCAAGAGAGGCCGCTGTGTTCAGTGATGAGACGAAACAAATTAACACCGTGACGGAAACCTATATCAGTGATCTTGAGAAGCAAGTCTGCACCACCTCTGATGATATTCGCTCAATGGCGAATGAAACGCAGAGCATCCAGTCTATCGTGTCTGTGATTGGAGGAATTGCGGAACAAACTAATTTGCTGGCATTGAATGCGTCAATTGAAGCGGCGAGAGCGGGTGAGCATGGTCGAGGTTTTGCTGTCGTGGCTGACGAAGTCCGTGCGCTAGCAAACCGAACTCAAATCAGCACCTCTGAAATCGAAGAGGCGTTATCTGGGTTGCAATCTAAATCGGATGGCTTGGTTAAATCGATCGAGTTAACGAAGAGCAATTGTGAGATGACTCGTGCTCAAGTTGTGCAAGCGGTAAACATGCTAGCGAAGCTGACGGAACAGATGAAAACCGTGAGTCACTTCAACAACGATATCTCTGCTTCTTCTGTCGAGCAAAATGCCTTGATTCATAGTATCGCTAAGAACATGCATAAGATTGAAAGCTTCGTTGAGGAACTCAATAAGCTAAGCCAAGATCAACTGACAGAGTCGGCTGAAATCAAAACACTGAATGGCAGCGTTAGCGAGCTAATGAGTAGCTTTAAAGTCTAACGTTTCTATTAATAAACACTAAAAATCAATGTTTTAATTGTGGCTTTTAGCCTGAGAGCCACTCCAAACCTGTCGAGTTTAGAGTGGCCTTTCTGCGTTGTTTTTGTCTCTAAATCCTCGGTAGCGCCACCTCATATCACCTCATTTGTCGCATCTCACATTATGACAAATAGATAATTGACATAAAATAGTACAAATATATCTTATCACTCTACTCTTATGGATAAGTGAGATAAATGTGAATAAGCCAACCCTCATCGTCGCTCTCGCTTCACTCACCTATGGCTGCGGTGGAAGCAGTTCAAATAGCTCAAGTGATAGCGATGACCCTTCTGATAACACCAGTCCAGGAACGTCTTATGGCGTTGTTGCGCCTTATGATATTGCTAAGTATCAAAACATCCTCTCCAGTTCTGACCTTCAGGTATCGGATCCTAACGGCACAGAGGGCAACAAAACCTCTGAAGTGAAAGATGGCGATTTCGATGGTTACATCAGTAATTACTTTTACGCAGATGAAGAGACGGAAAACCTAATTTTTAAAATGGCGAACTATAAGATGCGTTCTGAGGTTCGTGAGGGAGAAAACTTCGATATCAATGAAACGGGTGTAAGACGAAGCTTGTATGCGGAAATAAGCTTACCTGATATCGAGCATGCAATGGCGAGTTCACCTGCCGACCATGATGAAGTGACGTTGCTGCAGATACACAATAAGGGGACTGATGAGAGTGGTACGGGTTATATCCCTCATCCGCTATTGCGTGTGGTTTGGGAGCAAGAACGAGATGGCCTCACAGGTCACTACTGGGCAGTCATGAAAAACAATGCCATTGATTGTAGCAGCGCTGCTGACTCTTCGGATTGTTATGCCACGTCATACAATCGCTACGATTTAGGTGAGGCGGAATTGGACAGTTTTACCAAATTTGATCTTTCTGTTTATGAGAACACACTGTCGCTCAAAGTGAATGATGAAGTAAAAGTGAATCAAGACATCGCTTACTGGCAGCATTTATTGAGCTACTTCAAAGCGGGTATCTATAACCAATTTGAGAATGGTGAAGCGATTGCTTACTATCAGGCGTTGAGATACACCACGACTCAAATCGATGGATCAAACGATTGGGACATTAATGATTGGAAGCTGACTATTCCACCGAGTAAGAATGATTGGTATGGAAGCGGTGGTGACAGTGCTGCTGAGTTAGAACCAGAACGTTGTGAATCGAGTAAAGATCTTCTTTCAAATGACAGCGATGTGTACGACAGTGATATTGATCTTTCTTACTTCAATACTGATGAAGGAAGAATGCACTTTAGAGCGGATATGGGATACGGCACCTCTACCCAAAACTCTAGCTATATTCGCTCTGAGCTCAGGGAGTTGTATCAAAGCAGTGTTCAACCGGATTGTAGCACCAGTGATGAAGATACCAGTTGGTATTTGGACGACACCAGAACCAACACAACCAGTCACGAGTTAACGGCAAGCTTGCGAATTGAAGATTACCCGAACATCAACGGCCAAGACCCAAAAGTAGTGCTCGGTCAGATCCATGGCTGGAAGATCAATCAAGCATTGGTCAAATTGCTTTGGGAAGGTGAGGGTAAGCCGGTACGAGTGATACTGAACTCTGATTTTGAGCGCAACAACCAAGACTGTAATCATTGTGACCCGTTCAGTGTCGAGTTAGGGACTTATTCGGCAAGTGAAGAGTGGCGATATACGATTCGTGCCAATCAAGACGGTATCTACTTGGCGACTCATGATTTAGATGGAACCAACACCGTTTCTCATTTAATCCCTTGGGGACAAGATTACACAGATAAAGATGGGGACACGGTTTCGTTAACATCAGATTGGACATCGACAGACATCGCTTTCTATTTCAAAGCGGGCATCTATCCGCAGTTTAAGCCTGATAGCGACTATGTGGGTGAAGTGTTTGATGTGAGCTTTAGTTCTCTAAGAGCAGAGCATAACTGAGTTCTCTGATGTTTGATGAGCCATGTCGGTAATGAGGAAGACCATATTGATACCTACAATGTGGTCATTTTTGTTTTTGGACACTTACAGTGATGTGTTTGGAAGGACAAATATTTTGCCCGAACCCTGAAAATACACACGATTACAGCTCGCTTGTTCTGGCCTTGCTATCTCATTTCGTATTCTCAATTCTTATATATTGTCTTTTATCAATAGGAAGTGTGATCCAGTTAAAGTATGGAAAAAGCGAAAAGTGTTCCCAGTCTCATTTATTCAACGAAGTGTTTTATTTGTATTATAAGATTACGTAATATTTTTGTGTTATCGCAAATACTGAGAGAGAAAACGCCTTATAGCTCGTGTTTGCCAATTTATCTTTCACTTACGAACGCTGTCTTTGTATTATAATAATGGATTAGATATGAAACAAATTACTCTAAAAACCTTACTCGCTTCTTCTATTTTACTTGCAGTTGGTTGTGCGAGCACGAGCACACCGACTGTTGATTTCCCAAATAACAAAGAAACTGGTGAAGCGCTTCTGACGCCAGTTGCTGTTGCCGCTAGTAGCCATGATGGTAACGGACCTGATCGTCTCATTGACCAAGACCTAACAACACGTTGGTCATCTGCGGGTGACGGTGAGTGGGCAACACTAGACTATGGTTCAGTACAAGAATTTGATGCGGTTCAAGCATCTTTCAGCAAAGGTAACGAGCGCCAGTCTAAATTTGATATTCAAGTAAGTGTCGATGGCGAAAACTGGACAACCGTACTTGAAAACCAACTGAGCTCAGGTAAAGCGATCGGCCTAGAGCGTTTCCAATTCGAGCCAGCAGTGCAAGCGCGCTACGTAAGATACGTTGGTCACGGTAACACCAAAAATGGTTGGAACAGTGTGACAGGGTTAGCTGCGGTTAACTGTAACATTAACGCTTGTCCCGCTAGCCATATCATTACTTCAGACGTAGTAGCTGCAGAAGCGGCAATGATCGCTGAAATGAAAGCAGTGGAAAAAGCACGTAAAGATGCGCGCAAAGATCTTCGTTCAGGTAACTTTGGTGTAGCAGCGGTTTACCCTTGTGAGACCTCAGTTGAATGTGACACACGCAGTGCACTGCCAGTTCCGACAGGCCTGCCAGCGACACCAGTTGCAGGTAACGCGCCAAGCGAAAACTTTGACATGACGCATTGGTACCTATCTCAACCATTCGACCATGACAAAAACGGTAAGCCTGATGATGTTTCTGAGTGGAACCTTGCAAACGGTTACCAACACCCAGAGATCTTCTACACAGCTGACGATGGTGGTCTAGTCTTCAAGTCTTACGTGAAAGGTGTTCGTACCTCTAAAAATACTAAGTATGCGCGTACAGAGCTTCGCGAAATGATGCGCCGTGGTGACCAGTCTATTAGCACTAAAGGTGTTAACAAGAACAACTGGGTATTCTCAAGCGCACCTGAGTCTGACTTAGAAGCTGCTGCTGGTATTGATGGCGTTTTAGAAGCAACGTTGAAAATCGATCACGCAACAACAACAGGTAATGCGAACGAAGTAGGCCGCTTTATCATTGGTCAGATTCACGATCAAAACGATGAACCAATTCGTTTGTACTACCGTAAACTGCCAAACCAAGCAACGGGTGCGGTTTACTTCGCACACGAAAGCCAAGACGCGACCAAAGAGGACTTTTACCCTCTAGTGGGCGACATGACGGCTGAAGTGGGTGACGATGGTATCGCACTTGGCGAAGTGTTCAGCTACCGTATTGACGTTAAAGGCAACACGATGACTGTAACGTTAATGCGTGAAGGCAAAGACGACGTTGTACAAGTGGTTGATATGAGCAACAGCGGTTACGACGTAGGCGGCAAGTACATGTACTTCAAAGCAGGTGTTTACAACCAAAACATCAGCGGCGACCTAGACGATTACTCACAAGCGACTTTCTACCAGCTAGACGTATCGCACGATCAATACCAAAAGTAATCTGATCGAATAACACTTAATATTTAAGTTATCGCAATAGCCTCCAGCCTCAGGGTTTGGAGGCTTTTTTGTGCCTGCTGTTTAGGTAGAGGAAATATTAGGCCGTTAAATAGATCAAGTAGAGGGCTAGTGGTTGGCCTTGGTGCTCAGTTCTAAATTTGCCTCCCTATCCTTTGCTCAATCTTCAATACAGCTTCCCATTCGCCTCACGTGCCTATCTTAGTAAATAGCGGTTACATGCAATGATACTGGGAACGATAAGCTTAGGTCGCTCGTACGAGCTTGTATTTACACATGAAGTATTCTCAACCACTCATGGCTAGGTGTTTAAGGTTGGTTTTTAGAACGTGATTAATCCTAACCCTATGTAAACAGGTTAGTTTTCTTGGTTTCGATGTAGGGAGGAGTTTGCAGTTGCAACAGGATTATACAGAGCCATTTCTAGCCTTGGTTAAAAGTGACATGTACCAAAGCAACATAAATACTTGATGACATTGAGAAGTCAACGCGGCGATTGATGAGCTTTCGAGGTTTGAATTTGTCATGAATTGGCAAGTCTCTTAAAGGAGAGTGTCAGTGGGCTATTTGCGAGTTAGTTTTGCCAAATGAATGATTTAGTGAAGTTGAATGGAAATAAAAATGCCGTCACTAAGACGGCATTTTTGACAGAGTTTTAAGTTAACTAAACTGACTACTCAGCATTCAGAGGATCTTCAGCAACAACTGCAGAGAATGTACTTGAGTTGTATGGCGATGCACTTAAATCTGCGCCAATACTGTAGTTCTCGTAGTCATCAGAAAAAATTTCAGTCGTGCCTGCTGTATCGGAATAAACCTTGTAGTCGTCGACGTATAAAGTCGTATCCGCTGTTCCACTGTTTGATGAGAACTTAATGGTTGTCGCAGTGACTTCCACACCTGGATTAGTGTTTTGTGATGTATAAGGACCATACTCTGTACCATTGACTTTCACGGTGTAAGTACCAGCAGCGCTCAAGCTTGATGTGTCCCAAGACATCTCTAGGTCAATCCATGTACCTGGAGTGAATGTCGTGACTTGAGTGCTTTCACCACGGAGTGTGACCTTCCCTTCATCAATTTTGAATTCTCCGATTAATGAACTGGTAGAGTTAGCTGAATCAAATAAAGAAACATATGCAGACTCAGTTTCAGCAGCATCATAGTACATCGAAACTTTATGTGTACCCGTCGTCATGCCTGAATCAAACTTGTAACGTAATTCGCCAGTATCGCTAGTATCCGTATCAGTAATAGCCGCCACCTGGTTGTCCGTTGGATCTGGGTCAGGCTCAGTATTGCCGCCATCAACAACAACTGTCGCTTCCGCAGTATTGTTGTTGTACGGATTACCTGATAGCGCTTGGCCATTCGGGTAATTGTTAAAGTTATCTTCAAACACTAGCTCATCAGAAGCTGTGTCATTCGAATAAACTTTAAAGTTGTCAGCGTTTAACTCGTAGTGTGTTGTGTTAGAAGTATCACCAAGCTTCAATGACACGATAGTAACGGCAGCTTTGTCGAAAGCCTCAAAACCGTTGCCGCTATTGTCGTATACAGTGTCATTGACTTTGAATGTGTAGTAACCGCTCGCCCAACTGATTTCAACCGCGAGATCTTCACCTAAAGTGTAAGTGCCTACAGGCTCATCAGGAATTTGAGGTTTACCGCTACTATCGGTAACCGTGGAACGGTAGAAAATTTCTCCAGCATTAAAAATAACTTCGCCGTGTAAATTAGTGTTAGAAGTACCAGAAGCGTAGAGACTAATATAAGCGTTGTTACCTGAACCATTCGCTTCTTGCTCGGTGTCTTCATCTACTTGGTAGATTAAGTCAACGGTTACCTTTCCTGATGCGATACTGTCTACTGTTGCCCCTGTGCTGCTGTCAGACAATTTCAAACGTAGTTCACCCACATCATTCTTTACACCGCCATTGTTGGTGTCCAAGATTTGAACGTAGCCATTGATACCATTTGCTTTATTGGCTTCACTGATAGCTTCTTGTACGGCGTCAGTCGCAGTTTGGTCTGAACCAGAGTAGTCTATGCCAGTGGTGTTATCTGAAATATTCAGAGCACCAGCGTCATCGAAAGAAAAAACACCATCTAGAATTTCGATCGTTGATGTGCCTGTTTCATAATATGTGAAAGAGACCGTACCGGCTTCTTCATCATAATTATTAGTAGAAGCACTTGCATCTTTAATCGTGTAAGTACCTAAGTCATCATCATCGTCATAGTATTTATGATTGCCATCTTCTTGGAAAACATAAACATTTGGTAGATCAGCATTTGATGACGCGGATATTGAAGCGGAGTTACCATCACTGATTTGCCAGTAACCCGTAGTTAATGCTGAAGGTTGGTTACCTGGATCAGTAGAACCATCGGTCGGGATAGGTAAACCATCACTGTTACAACCGAATAATAAACCTGTCGAAAGAGCAACAGCTGTAGCGACTTTAGAAATCTGCATAAAATATTCTCTTTATGATATTAAATCCATATGTAAATCACATAAGAAGTAGATAATGAATAGTCGTTAAATATTTATTAGGATGAAACTAACGTTAATTAGAACATCCTATTATTTAAATAAAGTGCTTAAAATATGCCCCAAAAATTTACAAGAGGAGAGGGTATTTTATAAATTGACTATTTCTAATTAGAATGAGTAAGCAACACCAACACGGTATTTTGCTTCGCGATCTTTAGAAGATGAGCTGATATCAGAAGACCAAATCTCAGCAAAAGGTTTCCAAGAACCGAACTTGTAGTTTACTTTTAAGCCAGCATCCCATTCCCAGTCATCACTATTATAAAGAAGTACGTTATCCAAAGATTTTACATAGTTTGCTTCGTAAGAAAGGCCAAGCTTAGGTAGAGATTCAATTTTGTAAGAACCCGTCAGTGTAACTTTAGACTTTTGAGCTGATTCTAAACGCTCGCCAGTTTCAGAATCTTTGTCACCAAATTGTGTGTGGTTGCGGAAATCAGCATATTCATGACGGTAACGAATTGCGGTCGTTAAACCCATGTCTGCTTTATAGCCAACGCGGAACTGAGGTTTGTAAGTGACTTTTTTCATCTTCCAGTCACCGCCGTTGTAGTTCGGCTCATCCCAGTCCCAAGCGATCGGCATACCAACTTGTAGATACCAGTTGTTATCGACTTTGTAAGTTGCTGTATTTTCTACTTCCATACCGTAAATATACCAATTGCCGTCATAGAAGCTTCTACTGTTTGCTGATTTAACTTCGCCAGAATCTGCGTCGTAGTAAGAATCGTCAGTATGGAATTTAACTTCAAGACCCGTTGAGTGCTTCCACTTATCTGACAGTTTAAAGCTTTCACCTAACTTCACTCGGTGTTGATGGCGAGCGTCTACGTGAGCCGTGTCGCCATTTGTTTTTGTATAATCCGTCGCAGCACGATACTCGTAACGATAATCAAGAGATGCACCAGTAGCTGTGCCCGCTAAAAGAGTACATGCAACAGCTGCAGAAATTTTTGTAACAGAATTCATACCTTTGTCTCACTATTATTTTTTTATTCTGGATACATCCAATGTACCCGTGGCTCACAAACCAATACCTTACATGGTATTAAATTAATGTATGACAAATATGGTATTTATTATTGAGTCAGATTTCTGTGAGATCTATCAAAAAGTTCTGACTAATGGCCCAAATATATAGCTAAATGTTATGAATATCTCAATTTAGGGCTTGTGTATTAAATCAATCATGACGTACTTCTCATATTCACAAACCTTAGAAACTCACTTTTTTGCATGTGTTAAAATAATACAAATATTAAGTGTTTCTATATGTTAATAATGATGATTTTAACCATCGTGGCTTAAACATAGGGAGCATGTTGAGAGGCATAAATATAAACCATAGCCAGATGTTTAATAAAAGTTACAAAATGGCTAAATGTAAATTCTATTTATCGGTTGGCTTATTTAAGTCGAAGAGAAAATATTTAGTACTAATTCGTGTTCAAAAGTGGTTTCTGTACTGAGTGTGTACTCGGTATCTGTTAACAATAAAGGATGAGTCATGTTTAAGAAAAACATATTAGCAGTGGCGCTATTAGCGACTGTACCAATGGTTACTTTCGCAAATAACGGTGTTTCTTACCCCGTACCTGCCGATAAATTCGATATGCATAATTGGAAAATAACCATACCTTCAGATATTAATGAAGATGGTCGTGTTGATGAAATAGAAGGGGTAGCCATGATGAGCTACTCACATAGTGATTTCTTCCATCTTGATAAAGACGGCAACCTTGTATTTGAAGTGCAGAACCAAGCGATTACGACGAAAAACTCGAAGAATGCGCGTTCTGAATTACGACAAATGCCAAGAGGCGCAGATTTCTCTATCGATACGGCTGATAAAGGAAACCAGTGGGCACTGTCGAGTCACCCAGCGGCTAGTGAATACAGTGCTGTTGGCGGAACATTAGAAGCGACATTAAAAGTTAATCACGTCTCAGTTAACGCTAAGTTCCCAGAAAAGTACCCAGCTCACTCGGTGGTTGTTGGTCAGATTCACGCTAAAAAACATAATGAGCTAATCAAAGCTGGAACCGGTTATGGGCATGGTAATGAACCACTAAAGATCTTCTATAAGAAGTTTCCTGACCAAGAAATGGGTTCAGTATTCTGGAACTATGAACGTAACCTAGAGAAAAAAGATCCTAACCGTGCCGATATCGCTTATCCAGTGTGGGGTAACACGTGGGAAAACCCTGCAGAGCCGGGTGAAGCGGGTATTGCTCTTGGTGAAGAGTTTAGTTACAAAGTGGAAGTGAAAGGCACCATGATGTACCTAACGTTTGAAACCGAGCGTCACGATACCGTTAAGTATGAAATCGACCTGAGTAAGGGCATCGATGAACTTGATTCACCAACGGGTTATGCTGAAGATGATTTTTACTACAAAGCGGGCGCATACGGCCAATGTAGCGTGAGCGATTCTCACCCTGTATGGGGACCTGGTTGTGGCGGTACTGGCGATTTCGCTATCGATAAAAAGAATGGCGATTACAACAGTGTGACTTTCTCAGCGCTTAAGTTGAACGGTAAATAGCACATAGCATAACCAATAGGCTAGCTAGACGCAGTCCTTAAGGAATATTTTTGAAGACCACTTAACCGAATGTTGAGTGGTCTTTTTGTTTTATATGAGTTTTAAGATGAACTTGGTATTAATGTGACCTTGGTATCAATGAGGGTGTACGTGAAGCCTACCAATGAAAGGTACAGCTAAAACAATACAACCTTGTCAAAAGACAAGGTTGCATTCAGAAAGCGTAGGAAGATTTTAGGACGACAACTCGATACGGAGTTTAGTCATACATCAACTCTTTGGCTTTGTCGGCATCAAACTCTTTAAGAGACTTTCGAGCCAAGTGACGGAATGGGAAAGCTTTCACGACTTCTTCGAATGGTTGGATGGCAAATGCCCAAAAGATAGAACCGTCTAATCCAAAGATGATCAATGCACACAATGGAATTGAAATTACCCATTGACCAGTAAAGTTGATTTTGAAGACTGCGGTCGTTTTTCCTAGGGCTCTTAATACATTCCCATGAACCGTGTTGTAGCCACGGACAATCGGCAAGAAGATGTAGAGTGGGGCGATAACGGCCAATGCTTGATAGGTAGACTCATCCAAGTTCGGGTAAATGTCACCAATGACCAGACTTAATCCTGCGAACAAGATTGCACACACAAAAGAAATGACGACCGCAATATCAATACTGGTATCGACGTTTTTGACTAGGTCATCCATCTTTTTAGAGCCAATCGCTTGGCTGATAGTAATTGCGGAAGAGTGAGCCCAAGCGGTAATAAATTGAGAGACAGCCCTGATCCAAGGCATCACCAAAGTAATCGCTACGTAAGCGTTGATGTTAAGTTGCGAATACAACAATTGATATATCGTTGCGCCAATCAAAAGCATGGTCACGTTCGCTGCTACAGGGAATATTTCGATAAAGTGACGGCGAACGTTGGTAAAGAATTCAGAGCGCTGAGCGTCTAATTTGAGTGAAATCGCTGAGCTTAAATGCACGCACAAAACCAAATACAGCAAGCGGATCGTTATTGCAATAATGCTGCCTAATGCAGCGCCTTGTACTCCAATCCCTTCAAAATTAGAAAAACCATGAATCAGCACATATGAGAGTACAGCATTGATAGGCAGTTCAATTAAGTAACCTTTGAATGGGACTTTAGTTCTGCCTAGCGCATTAAATAAAGCAATGATCACCTGCGTTAACGCGGTAAAAATAACGATGTATTTCGAGATGTCTAGATAGCGGCTGATTTCTAAGTGAAGGGAAGCGTCATCTGTTAAAGCTTGAATCAAGGGTTGTTCGAAAAAAGTAAGTAGAAGCCAAAATAGTGTTGCTACGCCAAGGTTGATAAATAACCCTGCCCAAAATGCTTTAGATAATGATGCGGCGATGCCAGAGCCCACTGCGCGGCTTAATACTAACTGAGTACCGTTTGCCAGCGCCATTTGAATTCCCAGTACAAAGGCAACGATAGTCGTCGCAATCCCCATTGCAGCTAAAGGGATTTCACCAAGAGGAGAGACAAGCAGTGTGTCGATCATCAACATCGACTGCATCAAGATACCGTTTAAGGCGAGGGGCCAGGCGAGAGAGAAATTTTTCCTTACGTACGATTGTGAAGACACAAACAACACCTTATGTGTATAACCGTAAGCTTTCTCTGAGGTGGCGGAGTAGAGCGTTTAAAGAAGAAAACACTACGGTAGTTGATGGTTAAAAAATGGGTGCTAAAACAAGACTGACTTGTGTCTTTGAAAAACAAGTCAGTTTGGTTAATCTCGGTTATGCGATGGCTAATTCAACCCTAGAGAGCTTTTGGTTCTCATCGTCTAGCAGGACTTGAGAAGCAATTCGAGCTTGCTTGGCATCGCCAGACATTATTGCGTCGTAAATCGCTTTGTGTTCTTCTAAACAGAAGCGACCGCCTTCAGCGGAGTGGTCGATAAACTGCTTGAAGATAGTCGACAGAATGTTCGCGAATGGAATGTAAAATTGATTACCTGTCGATAAGAAAATCGTTTGGTGAAACAGGTGATCGTTGGTCGTCCACTCTTCATAATCGAAGCTATTTGCTGCGATGGTCATTTTCTGGAAAAGAATCGAAAGCTCTTTGCGTTGCTCTACAGTTGCATTGGTTGCAGCGAGCGCACACGCTTCCGGGTCAATCGCTTTTCTTAAGCCTAAAAATTGAGACAAGAAGGGTTTAGTATCTTCTAAATCTTGGATCCAGTACAGCAATTGCGGGTCCAAGAAGTGCCACTGTGTTCTCGGTTTGATACGAGTGCCCACTTTTGGCTTCGACTCGATTAAACCTTTTGCCGAAAGTAGCTTAGTTGATTCTCGAAGGGCAGTTCTGCTCACTCCAAAGATTTCGCACAGCTCCATTTCGCTGGGTAACTTTTGATTTTCTTCTAACTCGCCTGACAAGATCTTGCGAGCAATTTGTCTCGCCACTTGAACATGAATTCGGCGGCTTGAATCTTCCACCAATGTAAATATTGACATTTAAACCACCTGAAATTGAAACTTTGAAAACACTAAAAGCCAGACGAATCTGGTGTTTAGTGTCAGTGTATACGTCGAATTTAGTGTGAGGTTTTCCCTCATCTACTCGGGTCTGTTAACCTTATATAGTGTGGCGAACTTAAATCGCTGAGTGAGCTTATATAAACCAGCTAACTAGGGCGTTATTTGTCCGCCGTTAACATCTAGGATTTGACCTGTGATGTAACCGCTGCAAGCATGTGAGGCAAAGAAAGCAAAAGTAGGTGCTACTTCTTCAATACTGCCAAAGCGACCCATAGGGATATTGCTAGCAATGGTCGACTTTAGCTCATCGCTTTTGCCGTCATGAAATGCGGTATCGATAGTGCCTGGTGAAACTATGTTGAAACGGATATTGTCTTTAGCAAATTCTTTTACCCAGTTCCGATGGATATCGTGTAACCAAGCTTTCGATGCGGCATATACACCAGCACCCACACCACCACCTTCACGAGCGGCAATCGAACCCGTGCTAATAACACACGATGTTTGGCCAGACTCTGCGGCAGACGCACGTAAGTGAGGAATAGAGAATTTGGTTGTCATTAACGCAGAACGAACATTTAGGTTCATTACTCGTTCATAAAATTCGTCATCGATATTTTCTAGGTTGGCACGACCGCCAAGGCCACCGGCGTTATTGATCAACACATCCATCCCACCGAAGTGTTCGGTGAACTCGTTAACTAATTTTTCGCAATCCGATGTTTCCATCAAGTTCGCAGGGAAAAATGCAACATCGCCACCAAGCTCCTTGAGTTCGGCAAGAACGTCATCAACTTTTGGGCTAGAAGCACGACTATTGATACCAATTTTTGCACCATACTTTGCGAAAATACGTGCTGTAGCTAAGCCCATACCTGCAGTAGAGCCAGTAATTAGAATGCGTTTGCCTTTTAAATCGTTAAACATCACAGTCGCCTATATTGTAGATCATTCGCGTTAATAAATAATACAATAACACTTGCAGTATTCAAGGATAGTCATCTCAAAACTGATCATCAACGACATAAATAGTGAGAGTAAGAGTCGTTTTGTGAGTTTGCGCATACAAAAAACGGTGTAAATAAGAACCATTTGTATGAATAAATGTTTTTAATTAGTTTGATGAACTAAATACTTATAATATTCATAAAATCTTCGCTAGCCTATATCATTCGTGACCTCACGTTATTCTTATACTTAGTTGGTGCAGATATAAATCAGTGCTATAGTCCGAGTTAAATAATACATATCTAATAAGTAAGTAGACACATGGCTGGCTCTTTCAATTCGATTTCAGGCTCTAAGCGAAGCCTTCATGTGCAAGTTGCACGTGAAATCGCACGTGGTATTTTGTCGGGCAATTTGCCTCAAGGCTCTATCATTCCTGGTGAAATGGCTCTGTGTGAGCAATTTGGAATTAGTAGGACTGCATTAAGAGAAGCGGTTAAGCTTCTTACTTCAAAAGGCCTACTAGAATCTCGACCAAAGATCGGTACTCGCGTTGTTGACCGTGCGTTCTGGAACTTTTTAGACCCGCAATTGATCGAATGGATGGATGGTTTGGCAGATACAGACCAATTCTGTCATCAGTTTTTGGGCTTACGTCGCGCGATTGAACCAGAAGCATGTGCATTGGCTGCTCAGTTCGCGAGCGCTGAACAACGCATTGAACTGTCGGGCATTTTCCAACAGATGGTAGAAATATCAGGTGCTGAAGAGTTTAACCAAGACAGTTGGCTAGATATTGATATGAAATTCCATAGCCTCATCTTCAATGCAACAGGTAATGACTTTTACCTTCCATTTGGCAATATCTTAACGACAATGTTTGTTAACTTTATTTCTCATTCTTCAGAAGAGGGAAGTACGTGTATTAATGAACACCGTCAAATTTATGAAGCAATCATGGCGGGTAACAGTGATAAAGCACGCCAAGCTTCTGCAAGTCATCTATTAGATACTAACCACAGATTGCCAGTAGCAAGCTAGCTTAGTGTTTTGGGTGAGGTTTCAACTCTAAGGTCTTAGCCGTTTCTATCGAGCGTTGCTCTGGATACCTAGTGGAGTCAACCTAAAATTGCTGTTACTACAGACAGTTATCTATTGAAAGCACGTTTAATACGTGCTTTTTTTACATCCAAAATTGATGAAAACTTGACCGATGTCCAATATTTAGTCTTATGTGCGTTGTTTTGCTAAAACCGCTAGTAACCAGTATTGTTAGTTATATAATAATACTAATCAAATTAATGCGAGTGTGATTATATGCCTCAGTCTCTATTGCCAAATATTCTTCAGTTCATCGGTCAGATAGACCCTTTCGATAAGATCCCTAAAGAAGCGCTTCGTGACCTCGCTTTTAATGTTCAGATTACCTATCTAGCCAAAGGGGATGTCGTCGATCTATGCGAGTCAGGAAAAGAAAAGTCGCTCTATATCATTCGAACAGGATCTATGGAGCAAAGAAAATCGGACGGTGTGCTTCGTGCACGGTTAGGCAGTGAAGATCTGTTCGGCTTCACGTTCTTAGATTCTGAAGTTAATGATGATAAAGGCTATAGAGCTGTCGCAATTGAAAACACCTTACTTTATGTTATTCCACACTCGGCGCTTCAAACACTTTTCAAAGCTTTTCCAAGTTGTGCTGAGCATTTTGCTTCACAGGCCCAAGTTCGTTTGAAATCGGCACTGGATGTGGTTTGGTCAAACAAAGAGAAAGGCTTGTTCATTCGTAAGGTTGAAGAAGTCGCAAGCGGACAGGTGGCAATTGTTAAGTCTGAGCAAACCATCCAGTCGGTTGCGGTTGAAATGCTTCATCAACGCTCACCGTGTGCCGTGATCTATGAAGGTGAAACCATTGTTGGTTTGATCACCGACCGAGACATGACTAAGCGAGTGATTGCCCACGGCGTGAGTACTGATAGCCTGATCTCAGAGGTAATGACGCACTCTCCACTTACTGTAAAACCGGATGATCTGGTGCTGCATGCGGCCTCTATCATGATGCAATTTAATATCCGTAACTTGCCCGTTGTGAAAGAGAATAAGGTCGTTGGTCTTCTTACTACGTCTCATTTGGTTCAAAACCACCGTGTTCAAGCGATATTCTTGATCGAGAAAATCAAATACGCGGGCAGCGTGAAAACCATGTCTTCGTTCACCTCAGAGCGACAAGCTATTTTTGAAGCGCTGGTGGAAGGTAAAGTGGCGCCTGAAACCGTCGGCAAGGTAATGACCATGATTATGGACGCCTACACCCGTCGATTGATTCAAATAGCGATTGATAAGTTAGGCCCACCACCGTGTGATTTCTCTTGGATCGTAGCCGGATCGCACGCACGTAATGAAGTGCACATGTTGTCGGACCAAGACAGCGCGATTGTTCTTGCTGACGATGCAACCGACAGTGACCGTATTTACTTCAAACACTTATCGATGATGGTGACCAACGGCTTAGCAAGCTGTCACTACCCATTATGTCCAGGTAAATTCATGGCTGCGACGCCAAAATGGTGTCAGCCACTCAGTGTATGGAAGCACTACTACAAGAAGTGGGTGGCTAACCCAGAGTACGAACGCTTGCTTAATATCAGTGTGTTCCTAGAAATTCGTACTATCTACGGCAACAGTGAGTTCGAAGGTATTCTGCGCGATGAGCTGCATAGCAATATTCGCGGTAACCGCGAGTTTTTAAGCACGCTAGTGAAAGACGCGGTCAATACCAACCCGCCACTTGGCATCTTCAATAGCTTAGTGCTAGAGAAGTCAGGTGAGAATAAGAAAACGTTGAACGTGAAGAAGTACGCGATCAACTTGATTATCGACTTAGCGCGTATTTATGGCCTTGCTGTGGAGTGCGATTTGTCGGCGACTGACGAACGTTTCGCTGCTGCCAATGAAAAAGGCATGCTGAGCGACGATGCATTCAAGAACATTCTGGGTGCTTACCAGTTCATTCTCTCTTTCCGTTTTGGCCATCAACTTGAAGCGCTGAAGAACGGGGATGTGCCTGACAACAACATCAACCCAGATAGCTTTGGTAGCTTTGAGCGTAAACACTTGAAAGATGCCTTTAGGATCATTGCTGACCTTCAAGAAGCGGCGAAAATTCGTTTCGGAGCACGTTAATGAAGCTATGTTCAACTAATAAATGTTTAAAACGAATGCTAAACTATTTTCACCCGCTTGAACGAATTAAACGCAAGCGTAAGCAATATTTGGGTACGGTTAAGCTGCCAGAAGCGTTACATGATCTGGTAGAACAGCCTTGTCCTGAAATGACGGATTTGGCCAAAGACAGCGACTATATCGTGTTGGATCTCGAAACCACAGGCTTAGACAGCGAACAAGATCTTATCTTGTCTATGGGATGGGTCGATGTGGTGAAAGGACGAATCGATTTGGCTTCTGCCAAGCATATCTACCTGAACAATGATTCTCAGATTAACGCTGAAACTGCGGTGATTAACCACATCACACCACAGATGCTGGAAGAGGGCGCATCTATTCATGATGCGATGCTCGCTTTCTTCGAAGCAGCGAAAGGCAAGATTATCGTCGCGCACGCGTGTGTAGTCGAAGAGAAGTTCATTAGCCAATACCTTCTTCGCTGCTACGGTTTAAGAGCGATTCCTCTGCTTTGGCTTGATACCTTGTGTATTGAGAAAAGCATGGAGAAAGCGATCAGCAATCATGAAGAAGTCGATTTAACCTTGGCAGGGACTCGCGAAAGGTACGGGCTTCCTGAGTACAACAGCCACAATGCATTAGCCGATGCCGTTTCGACAGCGGAATTGTTTTTGGCTCAGCAGAAGCGAGTTGTGCCTAACGATAATGTGACCGTTGCCTTTCTCTATCGGATTAGTCACTAGGAAAAAGAGCTGCAAGTGCGCGGCTCTTATTTTACTGATTTTAAAGGAAAAAAAGCCAGCGATTAAGCTGGCTTTTGTTTAGGTCTTAGAAAATTAGGACAGTAATTATCTTAGATTATTCATGTAGCTATCGATTAGAAGCTGTAAGTAATACCTACACGGCTACGTAGTTGACGGCTTGAGTCACACACCGTATCACTTGTACATTGAACGTTGCCAAATTCTACGTATGGGCGCCAGCTCCAATCTGCTTCTTTGTAGCCGATCTTCATGTTGTAGTCCCACTCGTACTCGCCGTTGTTACCCATTTTCCATTCGTCATTAAAGAAATCTTCTTTGTAGTTTGCTTCAAAGCCAAACTGCCAAGCGTTCCAGTTGTAATCGATATTACCCGTAATTTTACCGGCATTTAATGAGTCGTGTTGCTTACCATCAAGGCCTGTTGAAGTTTTACCTGATGCATAATTGCGGAACTCATGGCGGTAACGAAGTTTCGTTGTTACACCTGAATCAAATTTGTATTGAACACGTACTTGCGGTTTGTAAGTTACCGCTTCATCACCGAAAGTAATCGGCATTGAAGTTGTTACACGCCAGTTGTTATCGAATTTGAAGTGGTAGCCGTATTCAAATTCGTTATCACCACGTTGAAGTTCGCTTAGGTTACCCTTGTGCTTCATTTCTACGCCGTAGTAATGATTACCTGTGCTACCACCAATTTTCACTCGACCAGCCCATTCTTCCGAATCGTGCTTGTACTCTTCACGAAAATCTAGTGATGCCGCAGACACGCTGCCTGCAAAAAGAGTTGCTAATACTGCAAGCGTTACTTTATTCGTTTTTATCATTTTATTGTTTCCACTGTATCTAAATAAAAAATGGTTAATAAAGGACCAACGTTGAGCCCTTTGTTGTATTGGGATTAAAGTTTTGGGTAAAGTCGTTCTACGTCGCGCTGAGCCCATATTTCCGCTAAGTTCTTTTTCATTGTGAACTTGCTAAAGTCTGTCTAAGTTGCCAGTTTCACCATTCAGGGTTTTCCCTAGCAACGCCGGCTTTTAGGTAAAGCGGAGTTATACGCTCAATGCGATGACGTTTATTTTCGTGTGTAGGGTTACTCTTTCTTTTGAATTAAAATACTACAAATATGCTAGCGATTAGAATGGTGAGGTTCTGTGAATTAGATCGTGTTGTCATGATAAAACCACTATTTACAAAGGGTTACAAAGTTAGGGTTTGAATTAAGCCTTTGTTTTTTAATGGTTATTTTTCAGGTTATGTTAATTTTCTGAGTTTTGTCTATCAATAAATGTGCGCTACAGCAAAAAATTGAATCTTTAGTTGTCATTTTTATTTGTAATACATTATTATTTACTAACTTTATGTGGCAACTCATATCGTCAGTACGTTAAACAGGTGCACATGCATCTGTATGGTTTTAGGTAGTGATTCTGTCGGTTAGTTTTAAGTGACTACCGACGTGAATGGATGAACTTATGGTTCATAGCTGCATTGGGATGATGGTTTTAAGGCTAAGGCTTTGTTTAAAAGCGAAGATAGTTTAAAAGCGAAGATAGTTTAAAAGCGAAGATAGTCTAAAAGTTAACATACCTAAAAGTACGATGTATTTGCCGTGAGGGGATAAAAAGCCTCAATCAAAAAAGGTTTGAAGTGTAGTAGGCAAGGCAGTTACACAGCCTGCTATAGAGATCGGAGTTAGAACGATTGGATATAGTCGCTCTAAACTGATGAAAAAGAAGAAATCGTTGAAGTGCTTGTAAGAGCATTTTGATTATTGCTCCCAACTATTCTAATTATAACTTCTGCTTTCCTTTAGAAAGGTAGGAGATGGTAGTCGAAGATCTACCCTTGCGCTCATGTTGATACAGGCAACATGAGCGTTTTTTTATTTGAAATTTGAGTAGAGAGTCGTGTGCGGCTCAATAAGCGTGTAAACCGCGGCTTAAGAATAGGCTTTTAGGTTGATGACAACACGCTCAAGTGAGTCTGTTACAGCATCAAAGCCACGAACATTCACGCTTAATCACATGAATGTTCGTTTCCCTTCTCTTCTCTTCTCTTCTCTTCTCTTCTCTTGTCTCTTAGTTGCAGACGTGTAGCTGCAAACTTTAACAGCAGGCGTTTAGTTATATCAAAGAGCTCCGTGAGAGCTGTTCTTGAGGCTTAGCTTTCTGTAGGCATCCACACCTGTTTAGAGGTGACTTTGTGATCTTTAAAGGTCAGTTCTTCAACTTTGTCACCGTTAGTATTCCAGCGAGTAAGTTTTCCGTTCGCGACTTCACCTTCATCAAACTTCGCTTGGCTGGCCTTATTACCGTTCGGGTAGTAGTCCGTTACCAATCCATCTTTTTGTCCGTCGCTGTATTCAGCTGTCAAGCTTTGTTCCCCATTGGGATACCAGCGAGAGGCGGTGCCTGATAGTTCATTGTCTCTATAATTGAGTTCTGCTTTTTTCTGTCCGTTTGGATACCAGGTTTCAGCTTTGCCTTGCAGTTCACCTTTTACGTAATTCACTTTAGAAGCGACTTGGCCATTCGGATACCAGTTAGTTTCTAGCCCAAGTTCTAAGCCATCGGCAAACTGAGCTTGGGTCGCGACTTGGCCGTTATCGAACTTCTCTTCAAATTGACCAGTGAAAGGTTTTGAATGGTTTACTTGGTAAGCCACGCCTTTACGCATCTGTAAGTAGTCAACAGCATCTTCACGCGGTGTTGCTGCATAGCTCATAGAAGATACCGTACTAAGAGCAATTAAGATTGGAACGTATTTCTTCATAATGACACCTTTTTATTGGACGGGGAAAGTGTAACGGGTGTGTTAAAAGCATTTCACTTCCGTGTATCCCTGTCAGTATCTAATAGTGGTTTTCAAGTTTTCATTATTGGCTGCCTAATATAGGGAACTTTTAAAAGCAAATTATCGATCTTATTTGTACTACAAATATATTGGTTTAATTCATTTTTATAAATTATATCTAACGATATTTTTGCTGCTCTTCTTTAAGCTTTGATCGTCAAGAATAATAGTTTTTAACGATGAATCTTCGATTTTTAGAGACTTTGTTCATGTTTTTCGGGGTTTTGGTCGAAATTTAGTGCGGATAACTGCACTGACTTGAGGAATTGCGCTCCTAGGTGGTGCAACTTTGAACTCGATCACTTGTATGATTAATTGGGTGTCAGACTGTAAGATCATTGTCACGCATTTGGATTATTGTAGTACAAATATACTTGCCATTTATTTATAGTGACCTCAACAAAAAAACATAAATAAAAGGTCTAACGATGGAACTCAATACCCTGATAGTTGGCATCTACTTCCTATTCTTAATTGCGATAGGGTGGATGTTTCGAACGTTTACAAGTACGACAAGTGATTACTTCCGTGGGGGAGGTAATATGCTGTGGTGGATGGTAGGTGCAACCGCATTTATGACCCAGTTCAGTGCTTGGACATTTACTGGTGCAGCAGGTAAAGCCTTTACCGATGGCTTTGCCGTAGCGATTATCTTCATCGCGAACGCATTCGGTTACCTAATGAACTACCTTTACTTCGCTCCGAAGTTCCGTCAACTGCGTGTTGTGACGGTAATTGAAGCGATTCGTATGCGTTTTGGTAAGGTGAATGAGCAAGTATTTACTTGGTCTGGTATGCCAAACAGCGTTATCTCTGCAGGTATTTGGTTGAATGGTCTAGCAATCATCGCATCGGGTATCTTCGGCTTTGATATGACAACGACGATTGTCCTAACGGGTCTGGTTGTACTAGTAATGTCAGTAACAGGCGGCTCTTGGGCGGTAATCGCATCTGACTTTATGCAGATGGTTATCATCATGGCGGTAACGGTGACGTGTGCTGTGGTTGCGATTTACCACGGTGGCGGCGTTACGCAGATCGTTAACGACTTCCCAACAGATTCATTCATTACGGGTGATAACCTGAACTACATGAGCATCTTCAGCATCTGGGCTGTGTTCATCTTCTTAAAGCAGTTCAGCATCACCAACAACATGCTTAACTCTTACCGCTACCTTGCTGCGAAAGATTCAAATAACGCACGTAAAGCAGCTCTACTTGCTTGTGTACTAATGACGCTTGGTCCAATCATCTGGTTCATGCCTTCTTGGTTCATGGCAGGTCAAGGTGTTGATTTAGCAGCAGCTTACCCAGAAGCTGGCAGCAAAGCCGCTGACTTCGCTTACCTTTACTTCGTTCAAGAATACATGCCTGCAGGTATGGTTGGCCTTCTGATTGCCGCTATGTTCGCAGCAACAATGTCTTCAATGGACTCAGGTCTAAACCGTAACTCAGGTATCTTCGTTAAGAACTTCTACGAGCCGATTCTTCGTCCTAAAGCGACAGAGAAAGAGCTAATGGTTGTTTCTAAACTAACGTCTACCTTCTTCGGTATCGCGATCATCTTGGTTGCTCTGTTCATCAACTCTCTTAAAGGTCTGAGCCTTTTCGACACCATGATGTACGTGGGCGCATTGATCGGCTTCCCAATGACAATTCCAGCATTCTGTGGCTTCTTCATCCGTAAAACACCGGATTGGGCAGGTTGGGGCACGCTAGTTGTAGGTGGTGTGGTTTCTTACTTCGTTGGTTTCGTTATCACTGCGGACATGATTCAAAACTGGTTCGGTCTAAATGAACTAACTGGCCGTGAGTGGGCTGACCTGAAAGTGGCTATCGGCCTTATCGGTCACATCATATTTACTGCTGGCTTCTTTGTTCTTTCAACACTGTTCTACAAGCCTCTTGCTGAGCACCGTGAGAAAGACGTAGACAAGTTCTTCAACAACCTAGCGACGCCACTAGTTGCTGAAAGTAATGAACAGAAGAAACTGGATAACAAGCAACGTCGTATGTTGGGTTCACTTATCGCGGTAGCGGGTGTGGGCGTAATGACTATGTTCGTACTGCCAAACCCAATGTGGGGACGCATGGTATTCGTTCTGTGTGGCTTGATTGTGTTCTCTGTTGGTCTGTTACTTGTTAAAGCAGTCGATGACAAAGTCGAGCAACAAGACGAAGTGACTCCAGCCGAAGGCTAATTTAATACGCATCCTAAATAACATCACGGCCACCTGAACGGGTGGTCGTCATTTTTATAATCCAAACTTTAATGTGAGATGTACGATGAACAAAAAACTATTATCGGTAAGCATTATTAGCGCGTTCACACTCGCTTTTGCAACAGGCTGTACAACACAAGAAAAAACAGCACCCGTAGTCAGTGTCGCTGAACAAGCTACGCCTGCTGTTAGCGAAATTGACCGTAGTTACCTATTGAGCAGTGACCGCTTAACAGAGGTAGATGGCGACACTTTAGCCGTTGCTTCGGAAGAGCAAGTGGCTGAGCTTAAAGCACAATTTGAAAACCTAAAAGATGGCGACGAAGTGGTTATCCCTGCCGGTAAATACGCGAACTTAGGTCAAGTGACGATCACGGCGAATGACATCACTATCAAGGCCGAGCAAGCAGGTTCTGCGTGGATCACGGGGTTGATTCAGTTTGAACTGAAAGGCGATGACATCACGCTTGATGGCTTGGTATTTACTGAAGGCGGCCCTAAAGAACGCTTTGGTGCAGTTCGTATGATGGGTAATGGCAATACGCTTCAAAACTCAACATTCTACTACTTCAACCACGATTACACGTACGAGCCAGACGAGCGTCGTTCTGAGTATCCAAAGTACCTTTGGGTATCTCTATGGGGTAAAGACGGCAAAGTCATCAACAACCGTTTCGAAGGTAAGCAAAAACGCGGCACTTTGATTGGTGTACAAAAAGATGACACAGCTGACAACCACCTGATCGCAAACAACATCTTCATGGACCAAAAGCCTAACCAGTTCAACGAATTCGACATTAAAGAAGCGATTCGTTACAACGGCAACAGCTGGGAAGCGATCCGTATTGGTGATTCTAAATCTTCACAGTGGGATTCAAGTTCTAAGTTCGTGAACAACCTAATGATCGATATGGATGGTGAGCGTGAGCTTATCTCGATTAAGTCGGGCGACAACACGATCTCAGGCAACACGATCTTCCAAAGTGCAGCTCTTATTTCACTGCGCCACGGTAAAGGCAACACAGTTGAGAACAACATGATTCTTGGCAATGGAAAGCGCCTAACGGGCGGCATTCGTATCTACGATGAAGATCATGTGATTCGCAATAACTACATTGCCAACACTCGTGGTCGTGATGGTGTGATTGAAGGCAACGCTGACCTACGTGGCGGCATTGTTATTAACACGGGCATCATCGACGTAGCGAATGGTGAGCAGCTAGATCAATCGGTGAAAGGCAAAGAGCTTAATAAGCAGTGGACACCGAAAAACATCACGATCGAGAATAACTCTTTAGTTGATACTGAGTGGGGCATTGTTTACGGCAACCAAAGTCACCGTGTAAGCCTGTTCAACAACGCAGAAGTGGAAGGCATTTATGCGGGTGTTGATGTGGCGTTTAAACACAATGTGGTTGATAACTCGCAGTCACCTGAATTTGTAAGTGTCCGTGCAACGCAAGACTTCCCATTAGTTGGCGCAACCTACACAGACGAAACTTACGTAGGTCAAGTAACGGATTCTGAACTGATCGAAGGCTACTCGGTTGAGCTACCAAAAGTCGTTGTAGAAAATGGCATTAACGCTTACCAAGGTGAAGGCGCAGACGTGTCTAAACTTGCGGTTGTGACAGCTGAAACAGCGGGTCCAGACTACGTGCTTGAGAATACGACTAAGTAATTTATTAGTTAATGGCTAATGGCTAATGGCTAAAGGTTAATGGCTTGAGCTACCAAATCAATTCACGATAGCTGTCCTGACCATAACACTTAAAAAGCCTCAACAGATAATGTCTGTTGAGGCTTTATCGATCTTAGGTCGTGATCATCTCAATCTTACGTCGAGACTACTGTGATTTATACTTATGCAGTAGATCCCAAGGGATATGACATAAGTGGTGATCTTCAGGGAAGTGACTTAAGTGATGCTGGTGGATGTCGTCGCTGGCAACATAATTGGTCAACGGCAACACCTCAACAGCGATACGGTCGGCATCATCTCTTGAAGAAATATAGTGCTTAGCTTCGGTTAAGTGTTCTGCATTAGTGCTGTATACACCTGTGCGGTATTTCTCTCCGACATCGACACCTTGTTTATTCAAGCTGTAAGGGTCGATAATCTCAAACAAGTGTTCCATCAAAATCGTGACTGACGTGATGTTTGGATCAAATTCAATTTGTACGCACTCCGCGTAGCCATTGTAATCGCTTTGTGTGCCGTCGCTTTGTGTCGTTTTGTTCTCTGTTGGCTGGGCGCTTCCATTAGCACGGCCTGCTTCTGTGCTGATAACACCAGGAACGTACTTAATAAATTCTTGTACACCCCACAAGCAGCCGCCAGCTAAATAAATTTGTTCCATACTTCTCTTTGAGCTCTCTGTGTTTGTTGATGTTCGTTAGGTACCCGAATCAATACGATGATACCCGTACGTATAAAAAAGCGTCTATAAAAATGAGCGCGCAAATAAAAACAAGCGTTTAGGCATTGTAAACCTGTGCGACTGAACAAACATAAGTTTAATATGATTTGTGATTATATAAGTCAGTATTGCTTTGTCATCAACTCGAATCTCAACATCAAGTGAGCGTTACTCTAAACATGTTTGATCAAATAAAAGACTTCATTAATCCGAGCAAGAACCCAGACTTGACTCAGGCTCATGAATATCAGCGCAAGCATCTTCCTACATTGTGGCTGTTGGGCAAAACGGGGGCGGGCAAGTCATCGTTTATTCAAGCGGTCACGGGCGACTCTTCTGTAGAAGTGGGCAATGGTTTTGCGCCTTGTACCATGACGGCGATGTCGTATGAGTTTCCGCAAGACAAACCCGTGATGAGGTTTCTTGATACCAGAGGACTCAGCGAAGCGAATTACGATGCGAAAGAGGATTTGGAAGAGATTGGTCAGGCAGGTAATGCGTTAGTCGTTGTAATGAAAGCCGACGAACCTGAACAATCCGCTGTGCTTACGGCTCTAAAACAGATTAAGAAACAGAAGAAGATTAAACACTTGTTGCTGGTTCATACGGCGGTGTTGTCTTCCAGTGAACCAGATCGAGCAAGGCAAATTCAGTTCAACAGCAACCAAGTAGAGAAGGCTTGGGGTAAAGAGTTTGAATCGGTAGCGGTCGATTTCGAAACGGATGACAACGCTATGTCTAACAGCGAAGCGGTTTACAACTATGACATCTTGTTAGAAAAGCTGAGCAGTATTCTTCCGGTGATAGGAATGATGGTGCAAGACAAAGAACATTCCACGCAAGAAGAAGCCAACTTTGATCAAGTAGAAAACGAAGTGCTTTGGTATGCAGGAAGTGCCGCAGCGAGTGACCTGATTCCGGGTGTTGGTTTGGTGTCGGTACCTGCGATTCAAGCCAAAATGCTTCACAGCTTGGCCAATCAATATGGGGTCGAATGGAATAAGAGAGTCTTTAGTGAGTTGATAGGCACTCTGGGAAGCAGCTTTGCTTTGCAATACGGAATGAAGCTGGGCACTCGACAGTTGATAAAGCTGATTCCAGTTTATGGTCAAACGGTAGGTGCGGTGGCTGCAGCGGCAATGAGTTTCGGCACCTCTTATGGTTTAGGTCGCGCGGCTTGTTTTTACTTCTATCATAAGAACAAAGGTGAAGAAGTGTCTGAACAAGAGATGCAGAAGATCTACAAAGAATCTCTGAAAAAAGGAAAGGCGGCGTCGGGTTATGAAGAAAATTAGAAACCTATTTCGATTACTGGCGGTGCTATCGAGCGGACGCTGGGGCATTGCCCTGATTTCGGCGATCTTCCCAAGCATTATCATGATGGGTTTTGGTGTCTTCTTGGCGATCAAATACGGTTATCTACTCGAAATGTCGATTGCCATTGCCGTGAGTACCTTGGTGTTCACCATTCCTTTATTCATTTCTAGCCGTTCTTCAAGCCGCTCTTCAAATAAAGAGTCTTTCTCGAATAAAGAGAGTGGCTGCCTTGGCGAGGATACTGCTGAAGCTGAATCACAGCATAAAAAAGCTGATATCAACGATGCATTGGTTAAGGCTTCGGCTGATTGGTCTCAAAAAGAACTGTCGATCTGGAATGATTCAAAACACCATGTACGCCAACAATTAATGGTCGACATAGAGTGGGGTAACCTAGACCAAACCGGTTTAGAGGTACTTGAATTTGTTGCGAAAAAGTTTGATAAGAAATCACTCGATTTTTCGATTCCTGAAGGGCTAAAGCTGTTCGAAGAGGTCAGCCGACGCTACAAATTGGTAGTGCGAGAGCATATCCCCGGCATTGAGTATCTCAAGGTTTCTTACATCAAAGCGGGCTACGAAGCCTACGATAAATACGGTGAGCTAGGACAGAAGATCTTCAAAGCGGCTATTTGGGGTAACCACCTTAAAAACTTGTATTTGAATCCACTCAAGGTGATTTCTGATTTAGGACGAGAACAAGCGACAGCAACGATGACAAGGGGTGTGGTTGATGACATGCAATACGCCGCCAAACAAGCCTTGTTAGATGAAGTTGCGGCGGTGGCGATTGACCTCTACAGCGGACGTTTCAGCATTGAAGATGAGGCACTTAAAGTGTCTGATGTTTCTGAACTCGACGAACAACGCTTTGCTCCAGAGCTAGAGCCTGTGCGAATCGTGCTGGTGGGACAAACCAGTTCGGGTAAATCTTCACTTATCAATGCACTCAAGCAAGAGTTGGTTGCAGAAGTGGATGTGCTGCCATCAACCGACACTTCAACGGTGTTTAACGCGTTTGTCGACGACAATGATGTTCGCGTTGTTGATCTTCAGGGGCTTGATGGCAATCCTAAAACCGAAGCCTTAATGCTGAAAGAGATGACCCAAGCCGATGTGGTGCTATGGGTGCTTAAAGCCAATCAATCTGCACGTGATTTGGATAAGCAATTGAAAGATAGATTTGATGCTTTCTATGACGATCCTAAGAACATCTCACGCAAGAAGCCGATTGTGGTGTCGGTTGTGAATCAGGTAGACAGATTAAAGCCTGTAGACGATTGGCAACCACCGTATGACTTAGAGAATCCAACATCGACCAAAGCAAAGATCATTGCTCAAGCGCTCGAATACAATCATATATTGCTGCAAACCGATATCGTGTTACCGCTGGCGATTGCGCCAGAAAAGGTACAGTTTGGTTTAGATACTTTAAGGCAGACGTTGATCGAGCGTATCGCTGACGCAAATAACGTTCAGAGAAACCGCCAACGTTTAGAAGCCATGAAAAGAGGGACGTCGGTTAAAGGCCAACTGAATAAAGCGGTCAAGGCGGGTAAGAAGGTTGCCCCCAGTGCATTGAAAGCAGCGACGCCAAAACTGGCTGAAATGGCCATCAAACAAGTCGTGAAGAAAAAGTAAGTTATTCATTGCGAATACGGTTCTGGTGAGGTTTGAGCCTCATCAGAGCTTATCTTTTTTAGATCGGCGAGTTTTAGAGTTTGGCTTTTCCAGAAAACAGCCACCTTAACCCTATATTGGATAAGCATTGAATTTAAAAATGTCCGTTATTATTAAGGCGCTCACGAACTAGTTTAATAGTATATAAACGGCTGTGATTCACAGTTTATATAACATGCTATCGTATTTAATCATCATTCTAAATATTGATCACATTTATACTTTTCTAAGCTGTATTTATAAAACAATTGCACTATATTTAAATTTCGGATCATCTTGATTTCAACGTAGGGATATATTGTGAACATGTATCTGAAATGGCAATCAACAACATGGCTAACCTTGTTAGCTTGGTATACCTTAGATCACCAGCTCTCGTTCCGCCTTTCTTCAGAGTAGTACCCTCTAGGCGTCACACGCCAGCAAAGCAGCGCGCTTTGTTTACCTATCAGCAGCTTTGATAACCTTTGAACGCATGAATGTTGCACTTATTATTTCGTGCAGAATATTCGTTGTTTTGTCGTTCTCGCTAATTATCTCAGCCTCTGTTTAGGTTCGATTAATAACTCATTATTTAACTTGTTTATTTTCATTGTTAATTTCCGTCTATCTTTATGCGGAGCTATTAAATTAATGGTGAGGATTCGTGACATCTAAAGAAAATAGATTTCGACCTGATTGGAATGTATAGAAAGGTACTATTATGGAAAACTTCAAACATCTACCAGAACCGTTTCGTATTCGTGTTGTAGAACCAGTAAAAAGAACAACCTCTGCATATCGTGAGCAAGCCATTGTTGAAGCGGGCATGAACCCATTCTTACTGGATAGTGATGATGTGTTTATCGACTTACTGACAGACAGCGGAACCGGATCTATCACCCAACGTATGCAAGCCGCGATGTTAATGGGGGATGAAGCGTACAGTGGTAGTCGCAGTTACTACGCATTGTCGAATGCGGTTAAGGATATCTTCGGTTACGAGTTGACGATTCCAACACACCAAGGACGCGGCGCAGAGCAGATCTACATACCTGTTCTTATCAAGAAGCGTGAGATGGAAAAGGGACTCGATCGCAGCAAAATGGTCGCCTTGTCGAACTACTTCTTCGATACCACGCAAGGCCACACACAAGTGAATTGCTGTGTGGCGAAGAACGTTTATACCAAAGAAGCGTTCGATACCTCAGTGAATGCGGACTTCAAAGGCAACTTCGATGTGGTGAAGCTGGAAGAAGCGATCTTAGAAGCGGGCGCGGCCAATGTTCCTTACATTGTGAGTACCATTACTTGTAACTCTGCTGGTGGACAGCCAGTGTCTATCGCCAATCTAAAAGCCGTTTATGAAATTGCTCAGAAGTACGATATTCCTGTGATCATGGACTCGGCACGCTACGCTGAAAATGCGTTCTTCATTCAACAGCGTGAAACGGGTTATCAAGATTGGACAATCGAGCAAATCACGCGTGAGTCTTACAAATACGCGGACGGCTTAGCCATGTCAGCCAAGAAAGACGCGATGGTACAAATGGGCGGGTTGTTGTGCTTTAAAGACGACTCTTTCATGGATGTGTACACAGAGTGTCGCACCTTGTGTGTGGTGCAAGAGGGCTTCCCAACCTATGGTGGTTTAGAAGGTGGCGCAATGGAGCGTCTTGCGGTTGGCCTTTATGACGGCATGCGCCAAGATTGGTTAGAGTACCGTATTGGTCAGGTTCAATACTTAGTCGATGGCTTAGAAGCGATGGGTATCGTGTGCCAACAAGCAGGTGGTCACGCTGCGTTTGTCGATGCGGGTAAATTGCTGCCTCATATCCCGGCTGGTCAGTTTCCCGCACATGCTTTGGCGTGCGAACTCTATAAAGTCGCGGGTATCAGAGCGGTTGAGATTGGGTCTTTGCTGCAAGGACGCGACCCAGCAACAGGTGAACAACACCCATGTCCTGCTGAGTTGTTGCGCCTTACCATTCCTCGCGCGACCTACACACAAACACACATGGACTTCATTATCGAAGCATTCGAAAAAGTGAAAGAGAATGCAGGACAAGTGAAAGGGCTCGATTTTACCTACGAGCCGCCGGTGTTAAGACACTTCACTGCGCGCTTGAAAGAGGTAGAGACCAGCGAGAAACAAACAGAAAAAAAGAACGAACAAACGCTCGAAGAAGCATTTTAAAATAAAAACATAAGCGAATAGTCACTAGAACCCTAATCAAAGGCTCCCTCGGGAGCCTTTTCTTTTTTTGGATGGTAGGGGAGTTAGGCAGTTAAGCCTTTAAGTAGTTAACCCGTTAAAAGCTGAACTACGCTTGTTTGTTTTTCAGGGTAGACTTCAACATTTGGAATAACCACTGATTCAAAGGTGCGTCTTTTTGCGAGCGGCGGCAGCTCATCACATAGCTCACATCTATGGTTCATGTTCGATTGTTAAAGTTACTCCAACAAAAACACAGATACCAAACGAACAAAGAATTAGAAATACAACGAGGTGATGTATGAACAAGTTAATCGCACTTGGATTGATGGCTTTATCTATGAACACGGCTTTCGCGGCTGACGGTACTTATGCGAGTACTCTCGATATGACGAGAAGCGAAGGTAATCAAGTAAAGGCTGAGCGTGTTGAATCTGATCCAGTGCTTGAAGGAAGAAATGACGCCGCTAATGGCGGAATAAAATTCCACAAGAACGTTGATCAAGACCAAACGATCCAGCTTACAGGTCGTCGTGATTAACGTTAAAGATGTGCTTACCATTGTCATGAGAAATGCTGGGCCCTCGGGTGCAGCATTTTTCGTTATTGGGCTTTGGAGTATTTTATAAACTCTAGCGATCTAGCCTTGGCATGTTGTGTAACGTGTGGCATTTTGTTGTTCTCTAATTTAGATCGCTATTAGGTGTTGGTTAAGCATTACAAACCAGTAAGCGAACGCTCGAAAGGACTAGGAATGACTCAAAAAGAAACGGGAATGATTCGTCATATTCTACTGATTAAGTTTAAAGAAAACGCTGAGGCTTCAGAGGTTCAAAAACTAAAGATGTTGTTTGAAGCGATGCCAAACAAGGTTGAAGGGGTCACTTCAGTAGAATGGGGATTAAATGACAGCCCTGAAAACAAGAATCAAGGTTATACCCACTCGGTGTTAATGACGTTCGCCGATGAAGAAGGCCGTCAGAATTACCTTCCGCACCCTGAGCATGACGCGCTGAAAGATGTGTTTCGTCCGCTTTTAGAAGACATCATTGTGTTTGATTACTCCCTGTAATTAGGTTCTGAGTAGGTCTCTTGTGTTTTACTTACCTTCGATAATGAAGAGTTAGGGCCTAGCGATTAAGCCCTAACTCAATAAGAAACGACTTACTCTGTTGGCGAAATAGTGACTGGTGCAAACGATGCGACAGCATTCCCGCCTGCGCCCCAGCGAGGCCAGAAGATAACTGTCTGATTGGGGTAGTACGTCTGTTTGTCGTAGTCCAGATAAGGCATCTCAACGAGGTCTATCTGTGGTTCTAAACGACCTTTATGTCATCTACTGTTTACGCTCATTTTTATTCCGTTAACCTGCCAATAGGCAGTAAAGTTAACGCAAAGCGTGAATAAGAATGGCATTACTTTTAAATAATGCCGTTGTGCCACGGTTAAGCTCTAGTCAATTTGATAGCCACTTCTGATTCCAGTTCACTTAATGGTCGAGGTTTACTGAAGTAATAACCTTGCAGCAGATCTATCCCCAGTCCGTTTAGGCGTTGGTTATGATCAGCAGTTTCCACCCCTTCAGCTACAACACGATAGCCCAAGCTTTTACCCATCATGATCATAGTGTTGACGAAGTCTAAGTTGGTCTGCCCTTGAGTTATGTCAGAGATAAATGAACGGTCGATCTTTACTTCACTTAGTGGAAGTTGCTTTAGTAAAGATAGAGAAGAGAATCCCGTGCCAAAATCGTCAAGAGAGATAGAAATTCCTACATCGTGTAGTTCTTTAAGTGAGTTTATGCATAACTCGTAATCGACAATTGCTGCTGACTCGGTTATCTCAATACAGAATAACGTCAAAGGAAGCTGGTATTGGCGAATAGTTCGAATGATTTCTTGAGCGAAGTGAGGCTGTATCAGCTGTTTTGCACTGATATTAATGGAAATATGGCTCATGGTTTGTAGCCATTCAGATCCTTCAACATCCTTACAAACTCGATGAATGATACATTCACCAAGCTTGCTGATTAGGCCAGCTGATTCAGCAACCTCGATAAACTGGTCAGGAGGGACATCCCCCAATGTTGGAGATTCCCATCTTGCTAGTGCTTCAACAGCAGTAATCTTTTCATCTTGCCCACAATATTGAGGTTGGTAGTGCACCTTTATTTCTTGTTGAGCGATGGCACGACTGAGTTGGTGCTCTATTTCGATTATGTTTTCCGTCTCTTTTGCCATTGACCTTTGAAAGTTGAGATAGCTTTGTCCTCCCAGCTTTTTAGCTTGATACATGGCAATGTCGGCCTGCTTAATTAATTCTTCGGCACTTACGCCATCATAAGGATACATAGCGATGCCTAGGCTTCCTTGGCTGATAATCTCAATATCATCAACGATCAATGGGTTTTGAACGGCATTTAAAATCTGCGTGGCGAGTGCGTTGATGTCTGCTTCGGAACTGACATTACACAAAAACAAGAATTCGTCACCTCCCAAACGTGCGACAAGGTGTTCACTTGATAGCACGTTCTGAATATGTTTGGTCACGTGGCAAAGAAGTGCATCACCGACGTGATGACCAAAAGAGTCGTTGATAATCTTAAAACGGTTAAGATCCATCAACATGACCGCGCGTTTTTGGTTAGGTCGATTCACAATGTGTTGCGCGATGCTTTCCATTATTTTCCGGCGATTAGCGATGCCAGTAAGCGCATCATAATACGCCATGTGTTGAATCTTTTCCGCATCTTCTCGCTCTTGAGTTACATCCGTCATTGAGCCAATGAAGCGCACAGCCTGCCCTTCTGCATTATGAACCGCTGAGCCATTGGCATGAACCCAGATATATCCGCGATGTTGCGTCTTCATCCTGAATTCACATTTGAACGGTACTTCTTCGTTTAAGTGGTTATGAATGGCGGACTCGAGAAGTTCTAAGTCTTCTGAGTGTATATATTGGAACAGATGGTCACATCCTAACTTACGATCAGAAAAGGTATCTTGACAGCCAATCATTTTGGTTAACCGACTGTTCCAGACAAGAGTATTGGTTAGTAAGTCCCAATCCCAGATACCATCGTTTGAGCTGTTAGATACTACTTTGAGCTGTTGCAACAACTGTTGGGAGTTCTTCTGACGATTGTTACTTGTATTGATAAGCTCGTCGCGCTCGATGAACAGTGCGAGCATATCTAAATAATTGTTGAATACCGATTGTGTACCGATATCTTGGTGATCTTGCAATGAATCAACAACAGCGACGAGCTTCCAGTGATCTTCTTGCCCTGAGTTGATAGGAAGAATGGAAGCAACGAAATGATCATAGCGTTCGAAAAATGGGAAATTGCGAATATCGTCTTGAATATCTGTTTGTTGCGGTAGGGTAGTTGGCTGAGTCATGCCTTTTTCTACCCATTTCCTAATAGTGTATTGCTCCGAATTACACTCAGCGAGACAGGCCCAGTCAAGATTGTTTCCGTAAAGGCTTTGAGCATCTCTAATTGAGTCAAAACCTCCTTGTGCTTGTGAATAGAAATTTTCGAATATCTCAGCGGGAGAACGCCCTTGCACATTTAAGAGGATTTGGCGAGTTGAGTTGATATCTTCTTTATGTTCGAGATCTGGGTTTGTGTTACCGCAAGACTGATGAACGATGAGCTTTTGCGGGACACTATTATTGGCATTATTAAAAGGCTTCCCAGAAATACGTTCCAACACGCGGTGAAATACTTGCGTCGCTAGAAGCTCAAGCTGTTGGTCTACTGTTGTTAACTTGGGATTGAATTGTTGACCGACGAAAATATTATCAATGCCTACGATGGCGACATCGTCAGGTACCGAGATATTGCTGTGAGACAGTTGCTCCATCATACCTACAGCATTGTGGTCAGTTGCGCAGATAACCGCAGTGCATTTGGATTTACGCTGTATAAATTCTATTGCGGCTTCTCGTCCCCCAGATAGAGAACAATTCGACACGCGGAAGAAATGGCGTTGGTTGAATGAGCCTTTATGATCAATCACCGTGCGTTGATACGCTTTGAAGCGAGACCTGATATCATTAACAGTGAGATCGCCACAAAAGCCGATTTCTTCGTGTCCTTGACTTTGTAACCATTCATAGAGCTTAGTGACACCATCGCTTTGCACACTATAATACTGCTCAACGGGCAGCGGCGCATAGCTTGCTCCAATAGAAATGACTGGAATGTTTGCGTTTATAGCTTCTTCGATCAACTTTACTGTCGCTGCATGGAGAACGACCACAAGGGCATCGAGATGATTAAAATATATAGGAAGTTTAAAATCTCTTCGCTCACCCGAGCGGATGAAGATCAGATTGACTTTATGGTTTTTCGCAAGCCTTCTAAGGGTTGCATTTAGCTCGCCCATGTAGAAGCCACTGAGCATAGGCAGCACAATGCCAACGGTAGGACGTTTTTTAGATGTAACAATAGTCATGTTATTAGCCGGTCGAAAGTTGTGTTGTGTAGAACTGTTTTCGGGGGAGAATAGGTATCTTTTTATTATTTCTTCCATGCTCTACTAAGCGAGCTTGAAAATAAACTTACGGCAAAAGGAAATGCAAAACCACGCACAATCCGAGTAAGTCTAACTCATATATTTGAGAGGTTACTCAGAAGCGGTCCTCAATTTATGGACATGACTTAAGCGACTGATCTGTTCTGACAGTACCTAGAATAACCGGAACGGATTATGACTAGAAACGCAGAAACCACTCTCCTGAATTTAATTGCAACAATAAATGACATACAAACGTAGAGGTAGCGCACAAAATCGAAAAAGGGGATATCGCGATTACGTAATCATTGATCTAGCCGATAGTGAGATAGTGATAAGAGGTCGATAATTCGTTGTCGGATCTAAATTAGAACTTTAAATCTAATTTCTAAGTAGTTGTTATCTCAGGAAGAGTTTTTGTGCTATGCGCCCCTATATTAAATACATTATCCCTATTTTAATTCCTTTCATTATCCTCGTAATGCCGCTATCAGCGTTTCCATTTGAAGGCCTTACGATTATTCAACAACGCGTTATCGCGATCTTTTTATTAGCGGCATTGTGCTGGGTGTTCGAGCCCATCCCGATCTACGCGACGTCTGTTGTTATTATCGTTCTGCAATTATTGATGTTGTCGGATAAAGGGCTGATCTTTTTAAGGTTTGAGCATGGGGAGGAACATTTTGGTGAGCTGTTAAAATACAGCGATATCATGGCGACATTCGCTAGCCCAATCATCATGCTGTTTTTGGGTGGTTTCTTCTTAGCAATGGCCGCCACTAAATATCGATTAGACGTAAACTTAGCTCGCGTGTTGTTGAAGCCATTTGGACAAGACCCAAAGTTTGTGATGCTCGGCTTAATGTTGATCACTGGTATCTTTTCGATGTTTATGTCTAACACGGCAACAACGGCAATGATGCTCTCTATTTTAACGCCGGTACTGGCTGTGTTTGGTCCGAAAGACCCCGGTCGTGTAGCGTTTGCGCTTTGTATCCCGGTTGCCGCTAACATCGGTGGCATTGGTACTCCGATCGGTACCCCTCCGAACGCTATCGCACTTAAATATTTAGTTGGCGATAACCTCATTACGTTCGGTGAATGGATGGCATTTGGTGTGCCGTTTGTTGTGATTATGATGGCGTTAGCGTGGTTTTTAATAGGCTTTATGTACAAAGCTGACCAAAAGAAAATCGAGCTAAGCATCAAAGGTAAATTCCTTAAAACGCCTAAAGCCATTGCGGTGTACGTCACTTTTGCGCTGACCATCATTCTTTGGTTAATGGGTTCAAGCCATGGCATGAACTCTTACACCGTCGCTCTGATTCCTGTCGCTGTGTTCTCACTCACAGGGATCATCAATAAAGAAGACCTGAAGAAAATTTCTTGGGACGTATTGTGGCTTGTATCAGGTGGTATTGCGCTTGGTTTAGCGCTCGATAAAACTGGCTTAGCAAAGCTCGTGGTACACAGTATTCCGTTTGATAGCTACTCACCCTATGTGGTGTTGTTCGGAGCGGCGTTCTTGTGTTTGGTAATGGCAAACTTTATGTCTCATACCGCAACGGCTAACTTGTTAATGCCAATTATGGCGGCATTAGGTTCGTCTATGGCTTCACTCACGCCACTAGGCGGTGAGCTAACGTTAATTTTGGTTGTGACTTTTGCCGCTTCATTAGGTATGTCGCTGCCAATCAGTACGCCACCGAATGCGTTGGCTCATGCCACTGGTCATGTGCAAAGTAATCAAATGGCCAGAATCGGTATTATTTTGGGTGTGGTTGGTGTGCTACTGAGTTTTGTTATGGTGTGGGTGCTACATTCAATTGGTCACATAGGATAACGATACGTGTATCAACAAAAGCTAGAAGCACTGATCGAGCGCTATTTTAACCAAACAGAACGTCGGGTGACGTGCTGTGCCGGTAACACCATTATTGAACAATCAGCGTTAAACACTCGTTTATATTATGTGTTTAGTGGAGAACTGGAAGGGTTTTATACCGATGCGAATACACCGCAAGTGCGAGTATTTAGCGCGGGTAGTGGGGCTTTTATAGGCGTTCATAGCTTCTTTTCAGGTAATTGGACAGCATCTTCAACGGTTGTTGCTAAAACCGATGTTGAGTTAGCGTGGATCGATAAAGACACGCCTGCAGAAGATGAACGTAAATTTGGTCCTCTTACCGCACAGTTCACACCTGTAATTGTCAATGAGTTGTCGCGTCGTCAACGCCGCGCAACACAAGAAGCGATAGCGAAACAAAAAGCGCTAGAGAAGTTACATACTGCTGAGCAAATGACGACCTTGGGTCAATTGGCTGCAGGGATTGCCCATGAGCTTAACAACGCTATTGGTGTAGTAAATAGTAAATCTGGCCGACTTGAAACGGTCATCATGGATCTGCTTGAAGAAGTGCATCCAGAAGCCAGTCAATTTTTCGATTTTGGGTTAATGCATGGTCAGAAAACGTCGTCGTCAGAAGCGCGAACACGTGGGCGACAATTTGAAAGAAAATATGGTTTAGACAAAAACATTGCTCGCTCTCTTGCAAAGGCGATTCCAATTGACGCTTCATATGCAACAGATGTTATTTCAAAACATTGGCTGAAAAACCCAGAAGAAGCGATTCGCTTTTGGCAGATGGGTTGTGATTTGCATGATTTACGTTTGGCATCTAGACACACCGTCGGCATCGTAAAATCGGTTAAACAACTTGGCAGAATTGATATTGACACCGAAGAAGCGGTGGATATTAATGACTCCATTAACCATGCCTTATCGTTGTTACAAAGTGAGTTGCGTAGAGTATCTGTGCGATTGAGCCCTGCAGATTTGCCGACTTTTAAAGGCTCGAAAACAGAGCTCGTTCAGATTTGGGTCAACATTGTAAAGAATGCTTGTGATGCAATGTCGAATTCAGACGATGCTGCAATAGAGATTCAAACCAGATTAAGTAAGAAAAGAATATTAGTTACGATCACGAATAACGGCCCTGAGATAGACGAGGTGACTCGTAGAAAGGTATTTCAGCCCAACTTCACCACTAAAAAAGGTGGTTTATCGTTTGGATTGGGCTTGGGTTTATCAATCGTTAAGCGGATTGTGGCGGGTTATGGCGGAAGTATTATTGTGAAAAGTGATGCTTCTAAAACTGTATTTAGAATCAAGTTACCAGTAGAGGGTGAACATGGAGAAGCTTAATTTAATCTGTGTCGATGACCAGAGAGAAGTACTGAGCGCAGTGGTACAAGATTTAGAGCCGCTGGCGAGTTGGCTGAATATTGAAGATTGTGAATCAGCACAAGAAGTGCTTGATCTCATTGATGAACTTGACGCAGAAGGCGAACACATTACCGTCATCGTGTCTGATCATGTGATGCCAGGGAAAACGGGTGTGGAGTTACTCACTGACGTGTTCCATGACAGCCGCTTTCCGAATACAAAGAAAATTCTTCTTACGGGGCAGGCTACTCATACTGATACCATCAATGCGATTAATGCAGCAGGCATCGACCGTTACTTTGAAAAGCCTTGGCAAGCAAGCACATTAGTTGAGTGCATCCGTACTCTTGTCACTGAGTACATATTTGATCAAGGGCTTGATTACACGGACTATCAGAATGAGCTCGACCAGCAGGTTGTGTTGAGACGCTTACGCTAGTCCTTTATGTTAGCGACTTACTTTAGTCACTTATGTCAGTCGCTTGAAATTATATGCACCGAAGGACGCTTTCTGAAGGATTTTGTCTTTGAAAGATGTAATTTTTTGGTGCATATATTACCTATCTCTTTGAGTCGTTCAGGTTTTAGTACCCAGTTATCAACACACTGGTTGCTGGCTTCAGTCTAAAACTTATACGCTACGCCAACGCCAACGCCAACGCCAACGGATGCATTGTGTTTTCTTCAGGAACGATTCCCTGAACATACAGCAGAGCTAAAATGTGTCGCAGAGTTCCCGTGTCGTTTGTAAGAAAAGTAAGTCGAAATTATTCAAAAGTGATTCCTAACGCGTGGGACGTGGAGTTCTAAGCCAAATCGGTACTTACAACGTAAAGGACTAGGCTTTTCACGGCTTACTGCGTAATAATGCATTCGCCCACAAGTGGGGGTTTATAGTCAGTAGGATTTTAAAATGAGTGAGATTGCTCGCTTTATATCTGGTGAAGCGCCGGATAAATTTGGTCGAAATATAGAACAGTTATTGGCTTACAATCATTTTTGGTTGGAGCATGACCATAAGTACATTCAAGTGTTCTTCCCAATAGATGAGGGGACTAAGTTTAATCAACATGCCCCGTTGGTTACTCAAGAAGATAAGGTGCTTTTTGCTAATTCAGAAGAGCTCCGCACAGCTCATCTACAAGTGCTTGACCTGATGCTTGAGTTTTGGGGTATGCAGCGAAACGGGAGTGAAATATCTTCATCGTTACCACTTAGCCCGGCTAATCACGTATGGTTAAAGAATCATGACCATAACCAGCTAAGGTTAACGCGAGCCATTCGCAGTTTGTACTTGTTGGGTAATGAAGAGGTTGCGGCTCGGTTATGTGACTTTTTAGTATCAGCGGCGACCGAGACTGGCTCGGTGTCGGAGAAAACCGTTCAGTATTGGCGCGATGCCTTGGAAGGTTAGGGTTTTTCTGTGCAGAGCTTCCGGCACTGCTCATAATTGATTCTCAATGCGCGGTATTTTGTACGATGCCGCTTTCTCTATATTCAACATTTGAATGCAATTTGTGGAATATATCAAAGTTAATTAAACTGATGGTAAGTTATTACTTTTCATTATGTTAGGGTTCTTTTCTTAAGGTCAGCGGATTAGGAAGAGGCTAATGAAAAAGGGATTTGTGATAGCGATATCAATCGGCTTTGTTGTCTTCTTCCTTGTTGGTCGTGAGCTTCAGTGGTTCGGGTCCAGTAATTCCGAGTCGTTTCCTAAACTTCCGGATAGTCCCCAATTTGTTCCTTCTATCGATTTCGACGGTGAGTGGCTAGGCCGCCGTATTAACACCACTGGCAATAATATGTGTGAACGCACAACCATCACCGGAACTATTCGTGAGGGTAAGGCTACTCTAAGGCTTACCTACAATGGAACACCGTTAGAGGGTTGGGTGACGGAAAACGGCGACTTACGTTTATATGCTAAACATCGCCAATGGGATTATCGTTTTTCCGCACGTGGCAGTGGCAGTAGATTTGACGGCCGATGGCACTTAACCAATGGGCCGTGCCAAGGAAGTTGGTTTCTAGAAAAGGTCGATGGCAAGTAGGGTTGTTACTACAAGACGCCGTTTAAAATTAACCAGCACAAGGTTCTTTTAGGAGAGATAAGTGATCAGATTAATCGCCGTGTTCATTGTGGCTTTCGGGCTAGGTGCATATGCGAGCTTACATGTTTTGACAGACTATGTTGTGAGCATTGAAGGCAGTCATAAAGCTGCGGTGCGGCAAGGTTTTGAAACCTATAAATATGCAAATACAAAAGACCTTGCCCCATTAATTAAAACATCGAACTTGTTAGCTCGTTATAGTGCTTGTGAATTAGAGGGAGATGAAGGCGATGCGATTGCATTAGCCCTGTCTATTAACGCTATTTCCTTTGGGATGTTATCGAAGCAAGCGTCTGACCTCGATCAAGACACCTTTAGGACTGGTTTGATGATGTACGGAAAACTCAAAGACAACGAAAAAGCGTCTGGTCAGTTAACTGAAATACTTACTGCGTACTGTAAAGATAGTCTTCGCTATCTATACGACTGTGAAAAACTTTCTAATTTGTTAGGCGAAGAATGGGATACACAATGGAAGGAAGTGAAACCAGTATGTACCTAAAAATGATTCAACATATACGGCATTTTGCTATGCCGTATTCAGATGTGATTTGAAAACAAAGGACACAATATGGAAGTAAGGTTGGTCAAAGGTTCAGAGCCTAAGTTCGCTGAATCGATCACCAAAACGAATATGGCGAGTTACTATCAAGCTCGTGGAATCGCTTGGGGTCATAGCCAGTTTTTACGCAGCTGGGATGAGCTGGATAACTATGAAATTTATGTGGGGGATCGCCGTATTGGTGTTGTTCGCTTCAGTTACGCTAGTGGTACAACGTTTCTTAGGGACTTGCAGATATTAGCTGACTGTCAAGGTCAAGGTTTTGGCTCTAAGTGTCTCGATTTGGCTATTGAACATGCGAACAATCAAGCATCGGCTCAGTTAGTGTTGCGCGTGTTCAGTGAGAACCCCGCCATTAAGCTTTATCAATCAAAAGGTTTTACTCAGTTGTCTGAAGTGAAAGGGCTCGTTGAAATGGAGCTGCCTTTAGGGTCATCATTGAGAGAGTGTCATGGATAACCGTATCCAACTAAATTTTGTTAAATACTTATTTTCAGAGTTGCTGTTTATTGTTATTGCACTAGGTCTTGTCTATTGGATATCAGACGGTGATCGTTCATCGCTGCTAACCATAGGGCTGATAATTTGTGTTCCTCCATTAATAAAAATTCTAATGTTGTGGTGGAAGCTTCGCGATAGCTCGTTTGAAATCACGAACGGTCATGTACGTTTAAATGGCGTTGCTTGTGATGTGACTTTACAGCGTAGCTTTCTTCCGTTTGAAATTGGCTCATTCATCAAGCTTTCATACACGAAAGGTGCAATGCAGAAACACAATATTTACCTTTCTAAAGGCGCAATGAGCAAAGAAGAATGGAGCCGTATGGTTAGCGTGTCGAACTAGGTCGCCATAAAGAAGCGACATCGCTGTTACTTGAGCTTTTAGTTTCCACGACGAATAGCGATGCGATTAAAGAGTACCAACGAGCGATCTCTTTATATGCTCAAGACCTAGATAAAACCTGGTAAGCAGCGCGTAAAGCTCATTAACTCACATAACAAAAAGCCTAAGCATCAATATGATACTTAGGCTTAAAGGCATAGTTTTTGTTCTTTAGGAAAGCGTTACGCTGAAAGCTCTTTACGAACGATCTCTGCGCCAGCACTTAGCGCATTAAGCTTCGCTGAGGCTATCTCGCGAGGTAGGGGAGCCATGCCGCAGTTGGTGCAAGGGTAGAGCTTGTCGGCATCAACGTACTTAAGTGTTTCACGTAGAGTGCTAGCCACTTCTTCCGGTGTTTCAATCGAATCGGTTGCAACATCAATCGCACCGACCATTACTTTCTTGCCTCGTACGAGCTCAAGCAGCTCAAGAGGTACATGAGAGTTGTGACACTCTAAAGAGATAATGTCGATATTCGATTGCTGCAGCTTAGGGAAGACTTCTTCGTATTGGCGCCACTCGGTGCCTAATGTCTTTTTCCAATCCGTATTCGCTTTAATGCCGTAGCCATAACAAATATGGACTGCTGTTTCGCACTTAAGCCCTTCAATGGCTCTTTCTAAACAAGCGATGCCCCAATTGTTCACTTCATCAAAAAACACGTTAAACGCAGGTTCATCGAACTGAATAATATCCACGCCTGCCGCTTCAAGTTCTTTGGCTTCTTCGTTGAGGATCTTTGCAAATTCCCACGCCAGTTTTTCACGGCTTTGGTAATGCGCATCGTAAAGTGTATCAATCATGGTCATAGGCCCCGGCAGAGCCCATTTGATCGGTTGGTCGGTTTGCTGACGTAAGAACTTCGCATCTTCAACAAACACAGATTTCTGACGAGAAACTGGGCCTACAACCGTCGGTACACTCGCATCGTAACGGTCGCGGATTTTAACGGTTTCACGCTTTTCAAAATCAACGCCATTCAGGTGTTCAATGAAGGTCGTTACAAAGTGTTGACGTGTTTGTTCGCCGTCACTCACAATATCAATGCCTGCTTGCTGTTGCTCGTGCAGAGAGACACGCAGCGCATCTTGTTTGCCGTCTGTGAGTTCATCGCCTTGAAGTTTCCATGGCGACCAAAGCGTCTCTGGTTGTGCAAGCCAAGACGGTTTCGGCAAGCTGCCCGCTGTTGAAGTCGGTAATAGTGTTTTCATAATAATATTGCCTATCCTTGGGTGGTTTGAGAGCGCAATAGACGATTAAAGTGCGTAATTTGCCGACCAGTTCTCTAGAACTGATTGGTATGGCTTAATGAACTTCTCTTCTGCGAATTTACCTTGTTCAACAGCTAGCTGGCTTCGTTCTTCACGGTCGTACACGATTTGAGTCAGCGAGTGATCCAAGTTTTTCAAGTTTGGTTGGTAACAGTTACCCGCAACCGCGTTCGCGTTGTAAATCTCAGGTCGGTAGATTTTCTGGAACGTACCCATGGTACTGATGGTGCTGATAAGCTCTAGGTTAGAGTAATCGTTCAGCAGATCACCAAAGAAATAGAAGGCCAAAGGTGCAACACTGTTAGGCGGCATGAAATAACGAACCTGTAAGCCCATCTTTTTGAAATATTGTTCAGTTAAAGAAGACTCATTCGGTTGGTATTCAAAACCTAATACTGGGTGTTGGTTTTCAGTGCGGTAATAGGTTTTATTATCTGACACGCTTAAGCAAATAACAGGTCGTTTATTAAAGTTCTTTTTGTAAGCGTCAGAGTTAACGAAATATTTAAAAAGCTTACCGTGTAAGTCACCAAAATCTTCTGGAATGCTGAATTTATCTTGGCCTTTATTATGATCCAATAGACGTACGCTAAAGTCATAATCTCGAACATAAGAAGAGAAGTTATTTCCGATAATGCCTTCAATACGCTCGTTAGTTTTACGGTCTACAATATTGGTTTTCAGCACTTCAATTGAAGGGAATGCTTCGCCGTTGCTTTCAATATCCATATCAACAGAAATGATTTCAAGCTCAACAGAGTAGCGGTCGCCCTTAGGGTTATCCCAGTGCGCTAACGCGTTGAAACTGTTATCGATCATTTGTAGTGCATTGCGTAAGTTCGCTTGACGGCTGTCACCGCGAGCCAGGTTAGCAAAGTTGGTAGTGATACGCGTGCTGTCTGCAGGCTGGTAGTTTTCGTCGAGGCTAATGCTCTTAATCGTAAAATTAAATTCTTTATTCATGCTGATTTGGTATCCCAATTTTTTTTCTGATTCTCTCGGTCTTTAGTATTAAAACGGCTTTTATTTTTTGCTTGTGACCGGATTAAGAATCGAAGGCTATGCTGTCTGAAATTAATGCTTAGTAGAATTAATGTCGTATAAAGTTAATCGCTTAAGGTTTTTATACGTTGATAGGTTGACCATTAACAATGGTATTACTTCACATTCAACATGAGGAATATTCATGATCTATTCTGTTTGAATATTTTAGTCGGTGTCAGTTATATTAATTAGCTTGATGGAAATATAACCGCATTAATAGTGTGTTATTTAAGACGATTAATTTAATTAAGAGATGGATGAAATGAGTGAATTGCTGTTGTTGATTTTCTACTGTGCGTTACTGGGCAGTGGTGTTGGGTTTCTAGCCGGTTTGTTAGGTATTGGCGGAGGGCTGATCATTGTTCCTGTGTTAAGCAGCATTTTACTGTATTTAGAAGTTCTACCTTCCGACCAAGTTGTTGTCGCTGCGATTGCTACCTCGTTGGCATCGATACTGTTCACTTCCACATCTTCTGCACTCGCTCACCACAAGAATGGCAAAGTGCCTTGGGATCTGGCGCCTTGGATCATGCTCGGTGTTGCTCTGGGTGCATTGGTTAGTGGTTTTATGGCGGCGTTGTTACCGGAAAAAGTCGTTCGTATTGTGTTTGCTGTGAGTGTGGTTCTTATTGCGATCAAGATGTTCTTAAGCAGCAAAAATGATGCGCCTAAGGAACGAAAACTGCCGAACAAAGGTGTGCTCACTGTGCTGACAACCATTACGGGTGGCTTATCTGCCATGATAGGTATTGGTGGCGGAGCATTGCTGGTTCCGCTATTAACGTTCTTCTCTGTCGGTATGAAAAAGGCCATCGGTTGTGCCTCGGCTTGTGGCATTGTGATCGCGTTGTTTGGCTCGATAGGTTACATCAGTTCAGGCAGCAGCCACTTTGCTCTATCAGATGGCTTTGCTGGCTTTGTTTATCTGCCTGCGCTGTTGGGTATTGTGTGCACGTCTTGGTTTACGGCTCCGTTAGGCGCAAAAGCCACCAACCATTTACCGGTTCCAACGATTAAGAAAATCTTCTCAGTACTGCTGGTGGTTATCGCAGCAAGCATGGTTGCTCGTTAATAAAAGATCGTTCAAGTGTGAATATACAGAACAAAAACGAATAAATTGATCAACCACCAATAATTAGAAAAGGGCAGTTTCATAACTGCTCTTTTTTTGTTTATCGGTCTATGCTTATACAACTATGTACATGAGTATATTGATAAAACCGTTTAGTTATGAACAGTTCACCGCTATAGCTAAATGTATTTTGTTTGATTCAACGGAATGCTATCAATGAGTGATTTATGGATCCTTTAACGCAGGGCGTGTTAGGCGTTTCTTTGTCACAATCTGCCAGCAAAAAACAACATTTGGTTGTTGCTGGGGTATTAGGGCTGCTCTCCGGGTTAGCACCAGATTTGGATGCACTGATTAAGTCTCAAAGTGACCCTTTGTTGGCTTTGGAATTTCATCGACAATTTACCCATTCACTCTTCTTTATTCCCATTGGCAGTTTGATCTGCGCTTTGGTTCTGCATCACCTGATTGCAAAAAAACGTGGGCTTTCTTTCAAACAAAGTTGGCTGTTTTGTGCTCTGGGCTATGGTACTCATGCACTGTTAGACGCTTGTACCACCTATGGCACGCAGTTACTTTGGCCTTTCACCAACGCGCGTTTTTCTTGGAATACCATATCAATCATCGATCCTGTTTATACGCTTCCCATTCTAGTGTTGCTTGTGTTTGCGACGTTAAAACGAGCGCCTTGGCTAGCGCGTGTTGCGTTTACTTGGGCGCTAATTTATCCAACATTAGGGATGATTCAGCGAGACAGGGCAGAGGCGATTGGGTGGCAATTAGCGCAAGAAAGGCAACACACACCGATTCGATTAGAGGCAAAACCAAGCTTTGCGAATATCTTGGTTTGGAAAGTGGTGTACGAAACAGAGGCTCATTACCATGTAGACGCAGTGCGGGTTGGCACATCGGTAAGCACGTATCCCGGAGAGTCGATTGCGAAGCTGAATGTTAGCAGGGATTTACCTTGGCTTGACCCGGACTCTCAACAAGCCGAAGACATAGAACGTTTCCGCTGGTTTTCAAATGGTTATATCGCTCAGGACCCAACAGACGAGCTGCGTATTATCGATGTCCGATATTCAATTGTACCAAATCAAATGAAAGCACTATGGAGCATCAAGCTATCAAAAGCAGTTGATGCAAACGCGCATGTAAAATACGAAACTCATAGAGACAACACGCCAGAGTCGAGACAGATCTTCTTCGGTATGCTCACTGGCGATAAATGAGCTAGTTTTAAACTGATCTGCACCGTCAATACTGGATGCTACGTTAAGCGACTTTCCATACGTTTAGTTATCTCTGAATTGTTAATTTAGGGGAAGCTATAGCTCATTTATGCCCCATTGTGTGTTCACTTCGATGAGTGAACTACATCGGCAATCTATTTTTA